>JBOGZC010000120.1:0-8384 GCA_050697075.1 Solirubrobacterales bacterium
GCTCCTCGGGCGCACGGCGCGGCTGGCGAACGGCGCGGCGCTGAGGCGTCTCGCAGTAGGGGCAGATGCTCCAGCGGGGGTCGATCGGCTTCTCGCACGACTCGCACGGGTCCTTCACGCGGGCGCGGCAGTTCGGACACCGCAGATAGGTGCGCTCGATCGGGAAGCCGCAGCTTGAGCACGACTGCTCCTCGAGCTGCCCGAGGCGGAGCTCCGCCGCCCGGATCTCGAGCTCGCGCTCGTGCGCGTCCTCGAGGAACTCCGGCGGCCTGAGGATCGAGTAGACGACCGTGCCCACGTAGGGGAAGAGCGAGGCGCCCGTCGCGCACGCGACGAGCACGGGGTCCCGGATCCGGCGCCTGGCGTCGAGGTACGTCCACGCGATCAGGGCGATCCAGACCACCACCAGGAAGAGAACCACCAGGTTCACGAAGAGGTTGAGGCCGTCGTTTGTGATGCCGAACAGCGCTAGGAGCATGTGTGGGCGCGCTGGGCGCGTGAGGGCCGAGGGAGCATGGGCAACTGGCGGAGTTTACTTCGTTGCCTACGGCCCAAACCCTGGCAGCGGTCCCTAGAGGAACAGGCGTCCAAAGAGGTACCCGAGCCCGAAGAACACCAGGATCACGATCGCCACCACCGCAGCGACCAGACCCATCATCTGGAGGAGCTCGGAGCGTGCCTCTCGGTCCATGCGTCCCCTAGAAGGTAGTGCGAACCGCAGACGAGCGCCACCCCACCGCGTTCGCGCGCTGCGTCGAGGGCGCGGCGCACGGCCGCCCTCGGCTCGGGGATCGCCTCCGCCGCGAGCCCCGCGTCCCCCGCAACCTCGGCCAGCCTTGTGGCCGCCAGCGGCTTGGCGCCCGGACGGCCCGCTCGCGCGAGCCGCTCGGCGGGAAGCTCCGCGCAAACGGCGAGCGTGAGCCGGGGCGCAAGGGCCTCGATGATCCCCGCGGCGTCCTTGTCCGCCAGCAGCGCCAAGCAGGCGAAGACCGGCGCGGTCCCGGCGACCTCTGGCAGCGCCTCGGCGAGGGCGCGGGCGCCATCCGGGTTGTGGGCGGAGTCGAGGACGAGCGGCGGATCTCCGCTCACCACCTGCATCCGGCCCGGCAACGCCAGGCCGGCGGCCACCTCGCGGACCCTGGCCGCATCCAGCGGTCCGATGCAAGCCTCGGCGACCGCCGTGGCCACCGCGAAGTTTCGGCGGGCGTACGCGCCCGGCACGCCGAGGCTCACGTCGGGCTCGAGGTCGCCGGCCCGGACCAGGCGGGCGCTGCGCTGGGCGGCCGTTCGCTCCGCGAGCTCCCGGACCCCCGGCGCGACGCGGCCCAGCACGAGCGTGGAGTGGCCTCGCAGGACCGCGAGCTTCTCGGCCGCGATCTCCTCCTCCGTGCTGCCGAGCCACTCGGTGTGCTCCAGCCCGACGGAGGTGAGCGCGGTGACCACCGACGGGAGCACGTTGGTCGCGTCCAGGCGGCCGCCCAGCCCCGCCTCGATCACGCCGAACTCGACGGCGGCCGCCGCCAGCGCGACGAACGCCGCGGCGGTGGCCGCCTCGAACTGGGTCACCGACTCGTCCTCCGGGAGCGTCCGGTTGACCGCCTCCACCGATTGGGCCACCCGCTCGACCGCGCCGGCGAACTCATCCTGGTCGATCTCCGCGCCTCCGATCCGGACACGCTCCGACCAGCGGCTCCCATGGGGCGAGAGGTACGCCCCCGCCCGCTTGCCATGCGCGGCGAGCACCGCGGCCGTCATCTCCGCCACCGAGGACTTGCCGTTCGTGCCGACGACGTGGACGGACGCGAACCGGTGCTGGGGCATGCCGAGCGCCGAGACGAGCCTTTGGATGCGCTCGAGGCCGAAGCGGATGCCCAGGGGCTCGAGCGACCCGAGGTACGACTCGGCCTGTTCGTAGGTCCACGCCATCCGTCGCTTGGCTTGCCCTCGCCGCTCAACCGGCCGAGGGCGGGTCGCTAGCCCAGCTCCTCCAGCTCCGCCCGGTACGCGGCGAGCTTCTCGCGCTCCGCCTCGACGACGTCACCCGGGGCATTGGCGACGAAGCCCTCGTTCTCGAGCTTCCCCTGGGCGCGGTCGATCTCGGCGCGCAGGGTCTCGCGGCGCTCCTCCACGCGGCGCCGAACCTCGCCGGCGTCGACGTTGCCAGTGGCCAGGATCTCAACGCCGCCGAAGCTCGCCAGCGCCTCGCCCTCGGCGCCGTCGAAGGAGAGCCGCGCCAGGCGCGCGACGAGCTCGTGCGGCGGGTCGTCGTCCCGGGCCACCTGCGCCGGAAGCAAGCTTCCCGCCGGCACCCCGACCAGGTCACGCCACCGCCTGACCCGCCTGGTGAGCTCGATCCATCCCTCGACCTCCCGCTCCGCGGCCTCGTCGATCAAAGCCTCGTCCACCTCCGGGTAGGGGTGGACGACCATCATCTCGGGGGCCCCGCCGGCGGCGGAGCGGACATACGTGTAGACCTCTTCCGTGACGAACGGCATCAGCGGGTGGGCAAGCGCCAGAGTCTGCTCCAGGATCCAGAGCAGGCTGGCCCCGGCCTCGGGCTCACCGGCGTTGAGGCGCGGCTTGACGATCTCCAGGTACCAGTCGCAGAGCTCGGACCAGAAGAAGCGATAGAGCTCGAGTGCGGCGTGCGCGAAGTCGTAACCGTCGAGGTGTGCAGTCACCACCTCGATCGCGCGCTCGAGGCGGGAGAGGATCCAGCGGTCCTCGATCCGCTCGGGCGACGGCGCCGGCTCCACTTCGGGGGCGTTCAGCAGGATCAGCCGGGACGCGTTCCAGAGCTTGTTGGCGAGCCCGAGGCCCTGCTCGATCTTGGCGGCCGAGTAGCGGACGTCCTGTGTGGACGACATGGCCAGCAGCCCGAAGCGGAGCGCGTCGGCGCCGTAGTGGTCGATCTCGTCCAGCGGATCGATGCCGGTCCCGAGGCTCTTCGACATCCGGCGCCCGTCGGATGCCTGGATGACCGAGTTGATGAAGACGTCGCGAAACGGGATCTCGCCGACGAACTCGATCCCCATCATGACCATCCGGGCGACCCACAGAAAGATGATCTCGCGGGCGGTGACCAGCGCGTCGGTGGGATAGAAGGCGCGAAGCTCCGGGGTCTCTTCGGGCCACCCGAGAACGGCGAACGGCCAGAGTGCCGAGCTGAACCAGGTGTCCAGAACGTCCTCGTCGCGACGCAACTCGCCGCCGCACGAGCTGCAGCGCTCGGGCGCGGTTTCCGCGACATAGGTCTCCTCGCACCGGTCGCAGTACCAGACCGGAAGCCGGTGGCCCCACCAGAGCTGCCGCGAGATGCACCACGGCCGGATGTTCCGCATCCAGTCGAGATAGACCCGCTTGTAGTTGTCGGGGACGATGCGGACCCGGTCGTCCTCCACGACCTCGATGGCGGGCGCGGCGAGCTCGTCCATGCGGCAGAACCACTGCAGGGAGATCAGCGGTTCGATCCGCTCGCCCGAGCGATGCGAGAAGGGAACGGAGTGGACGTACGGCTCCTCGTCCCGCAGTCGCCCCTCGTCCTTCAGCGCGGCGACGACCGCCTCTCGGGCCTCCTCGACGGTCAGCCCGGCGAATGTCTCCCCCGCCGCCTCGGTCATCCGGCCGTCCTCGCCGATCACCACGATCTCATCGAGCCCGTGTGCGCGGCCGATCTCGAAGTCGTTCGCGTCGTGGCCCGGAGTGATCTTCAGCGCTCCGGTTCCAAACTCGGGATCGACGTACTCGTCGGCGATGATCTCGAGGCGACGGCCAACCAGCGGCAAGACGCAATGCTTGCCGATCAGATCGCGGTAGCGCTCGTCGTCCGGGTGGACGGCGAGCGCCGTGTCGGCGAGCATCGTCTCGGGCCGGACGGTGGCGACAGTGAGAACGCGCTCGGAGTCCTCGACCGGGTAGTCGATCTCGTAGAGCGCGTCCTCGACCTCGCGGTCCTCGACCTCGAGGTCGGAGATGGCGGACTGCGAGCCCGGGTCCCAGTTGACGATGTAGTTGTCGCGGTAGATCAGGCCCCGGTCATAGAGCGCCTTGAACACCCGGTAGACGGCGCGGACGTACCCGTCGTCCAGCGTGAAGCGCTCACGCTCGTAGTCGCATGAGGCCCCGAGGCGCTTGTATTGCTCGACGATCTGGGACCCGTATTTCTCCTTCCACGCCCAGACGCGCTCCACGAAGGCCTCACGGCCGATCTCGTGCCGCGAGATTCCCTCCTCCCGCAGCTCGCGCTCGACCACCGCCTGGGTGGCGATCCCCGCGTGGTCGATCCCCAGGGCCCAGAGCGTGTTGCGCCCGCGCATCCGGTTCAGCCGGATCAGGGCGTCCTGAATCGCTCCGTTCAGCGCGTGGCCCATGTGGAGCGCCCCGGTCACGTTCGGAGGCGGGACGGCGATCGAGTAGTTCTCGGCCGGGCTCCCCTCCGCAGGGGGGTGAAAGTAGCCGCCCTCCAGCCAGCGCTCGAGGATCGGGCCCTCTACCTCCGAAGGCTGGTAGCGGGTCGTCTCGGTGAGGCGCTGTCGGCGCTCGGCGTCCACGGGCCGCGAGTTTAGTTGCGGCCCTTCCGGGGTTGCATATAGTTGGCGCACCGCCAAGGACGGTCACCGGGGGGTAGCCGAAATCAAGCGCGTTGTTCTCGCCCTTTGTCTCGTCGCAGCGATCGCCGTTCCGACGGTCGCATTCGCGGGCCTGGCCCTCCAGCCCGACAACGACTACCAGGGGCGTCTCGAGGGAGATCCGAACACCTACTTCGGGTTCGATGTTCACAAGCGGCATGGGAAGCTGAAGCGGGTCAGCCGGATCTCCACCGCGATCCCCGTCACCTGCTACAGCCGAGACACCGGAATCGTCGAGGTGCGCCTACGGGGCTCCGTCAAGGTTGAGCGCCTACTGCCGATCGGTGGCGGGCCAAGATCCCTCAGGCGGTTGAAGCTGTTTGAGGCCCGGGGGCGGGTCAGCACCTGGGCCGGCTTGGGGATCGTCGAGGTGGTCGGCGTGCTTAGGCCGCGCGGGCGCAGCACTGGAGCGATCTCCATCCACTCGCACGAGGCCAACCTCGGAAGGTGTTACTCGGGTTATCTCGAGTGGAAGGCGGAGCGCGGCGCGCGCCTGACGCTGCCCGCCGCGAAACCGTAAGGTCCCGCCCGGATGATGGCGAGATCGAGGCGCGCGGTCGGCGTTTGCCTGGCGGTCGCGCTGGCGCTCGCGGTCCTGCCCATGCCGGCGAGCGCCTTCTTCGAGCTCGACTTCAGCGGGCACGTGAGGCAGGACCCGGACTCCTTCGTCGGCTTCAACGTGAAGCGCACGGAGACCGGCAAGCGCAAGGTCACCTTTTTCACCACTCGCGGGATCGTGTACTCGTGCGACGACACGTCCACCGGTCGCACCGAGTTCCTGACGCTTGAGGGCTCGATGCGGGTCAAGCACCGCAGGTTCGAGGGGAAGGTCCGCGTCTTCACGCCCCAGGGCGATCCGGTTGCCCGCGTTCACGGCAAGCTTCAAGGTGACCATCAAGTGGCGAACGGCGACCTCCGCCTGGTGGGCAAACTGAGCCCTCAACCCGGCCTGCGCTGCGACACGGGCGTCCTGGAATGGCGCGCCACGGCGGGCGGCTGAGCCGCCTCCAGCTCCGGCTAGGCCGACTCCTCTTCGAGCTCCTCCAGCTCGGGCTCGGACTCCTCGGGGATCGCCTGGGTCACCAGGGTCGGCTTCAGCCCACGCTGGATCGTCTCCTTGGTGACGACGCACTTGCTCACGTCGCGCCGCGAGGGAAGCTCGAACTGGACGTCGAGCAGCGTCTCCTCCAGGATCGATCGCAGCCCTCGTGCGCCGACCTCGCGCTCCAGCGCCTTGTCGGCGATCGCGCCGAGTGAGTCCGGCGCGAAGACGAGCTCGATCTCGTCGAACTCGAAGAAGCGCTCGAACTGGCGGGTGAGGGCGTTTCGCGGTTCGGTGAGGATCTGGATCAGGTCCTCGCGGGTGAGCTGGTGGATCGCCGCCACCACCGCCAGGCGGCCGATGAACTCCGGGATCAGCCCGTACTCCATGAGGTCCTCGGGCAGCACGCGCTCGAACATCTCGCCGGTGTCCTTTTGGTCGCGGGAGCGGATCGAGGCGCCGAAGCCGACGCCCTTGTTGCCGATCCGCCGCTCGATCACCTTGTCGAGGTTGGCGAACGAGCCGCCGCAGACGAACAGGATGTTGGTGGTGTCGATCGTCAGGAACTCCTGATGGGGATGCTTGCGCCCACCCTGCGGCGGCACCGAGGCGGTGGTGCCCTCGAGGATCTTGAGCAGCGCCTGCTGCACGCCTTCCCCGGAGACATCGCGCGTGATCGACGGGTTGTCGGCCTTGCGCGCGATCTTGTCGACCTCGTCGATGTAGATGATTCCCGTCTCGGCCTTCTTGACGTCGTAGTCGGCCGCCTGGATCAGCTTCAGCAGGATGTTCTCGACGTCCTCGCCGACGTAGCCGGCCTCGGTCAGCGCGGTGGCGTCGGCGATGGCGAACGGGACGTTCAGGATCCTGGCCAGAGTCTGGGCGAGCAGCGTCTTGCCGCAGCCCGTGGGGCCGAGCAGGAGGATGTTCGACTTCTGGAGCTCGACCTCCTGGTCGTCGCTCTGCGCCATCTGGACCCGCTTGTAGTGGTTGTAGACGGCGACCGAGAGGGCCCGCTTGGCGGTCTCCTGACCGACCACATACTCGTTCAGGACGGCGTGGATCTCCTTCGGCTTGGGCAGGCTCTCGAGCTCGAAGCTGGGCGGGGCGGCGAGCTCCTCGTCGATGATCTCGTTGCAGAGATCGATGCACTCGTCGCAGATGTAGACGCCCGGTCCCGCGATCAGCTTCTTGACCTGGCGCTGTGACTTCCCGCAGAAGCTGCAAAGAAGCTGCTCGTTCGAGTCCGTTGGGCGTGCCAAGCGCTTTCCCCTTTCGATAACGCGGCCCGCGTCCTTTGAGATTACGACACGCGGAGCCTTCAGCCTGATCCTGCTCTGTTACTCGGCCAAGTCGCCCGTCCCTTCAAGCGCGGGGGGACTTGCAGTTGCCGGTTGAGCGCCAACGAGGGCGGCTCACCCTCGCTGAACTTCGCCGCTTGAGTCGGCTGGAATCAGGTAAGCCCCGCTTGACCGCGCGCCCTCGGCAGCCTAAGCTGGCCTCGATGGCTTCGGGGGGAAGACGTCGAGCGACGAGGCGGGCGCTGATCCCGATCGTCGCGGCGGTCGCTTTGGCGCTGCCGAGTACGGCCGGCGCCACATTCCGGGAGTTCTACAGCGGGCCGGTCGGCAACGGCGTCAACAACGCCGGGGTCGAATTCCACGCCAAGTTCCGCAACAAGCACGCCTTCAAGACCGGAAAGCCCCCGAGCAAGGTCGTCACCTTCCACTGGTTCAACGTCCCGATTACGACGGGTTGCTACGACTCGCTGACGGACAACGGCTTCGACATGCGCGTCAACGACGAGGGCAGGTTCCACGGAAGCTTCGCCGTTCCGCAAACCAACCGCACGGCGAGGGTCACGGGCAAGTTCAAGCGCCGCAACAGGAAGGTCGTCGGGACGTTGCGCCTGAAGGGCTCGTTCAACGGCTGCGCGAACGCCGACAGCGGCACCCTGAACTGGGTCGCCCGCCACGGCGCCGGCGACTGAGCCAGCCTCGATCCGGCGGAGCTGCCGAATCAGCTAGACGAGCTAGTGGTGCTCGATGATCCGGTCGACGATGCTGTACTCCTTCGCCTCTTCCGCGCTCATGAAGTAGTCGCGCTCGGTGTCCTTGGCGACCTTTTCGAGCGGCTGGCCGGTGTGCTTGGCGATGATCTCGTCGAGCCGCTTGCGGACGTCGATGATCTCTCGGGCGTGAATCTCGATGTCCGTGGCCTGGCCCTGGAAGCCGCCGGTGACCTGGTGGATGAGGATCTTGGAGTTCGGGGTCGTCATGCGCTTGCCGTGGGCGCCCCCTGCGAGCAGCAGCGCCCCCATGCTCATCGCGACCCCGACGCAGATCGTCTGCACATCGGGCTTGATGTACTGCATCGTGTCGTAGATCGCGAGGCCCGCGTACACGGACCCGCCGGGTGAGTTGACGTAGATCGAGACGTCCTTGTCCGGGTCCTCGGACTCCAGGTGGATGAGCTGGGCGACGACGAGGTTGGCGATGTCCTCGCTCACCGGGGTGCCCAGGAAGATGATCCGCTCGTTGAGCAGGCGGGAGTAGATGTCGAACGCGCGCTCGCCGCGCGACGTCTGCTCGACCACCATCGGGACCAAGGGGCTCATCGGGCGAGCAGTCTAGTAAAGCGAGTGGGCGGGCTCGGCGGCCCCGAGCGTCGGCGCCCGGCCCGCCCCCCCGGAAAGGCGCCGGGGAGGGTTAAAC
>JBOGZC010000121.1:0-8348 GCA_050697075.1 Solirubrobacterales bacterium
GGATCGGTAGGCGTGACTGAAGCTGACGCTGTTGACCGGCACGCCGCTCGGCACGTAGGCCGGGAAGGAGAGCTTCAGATAGCGCGAGCCGCTGAACGAGGTTTGCCAGTTGTTGGTGCTCTGATACGCGGCGCCGTCACCCGAGGCGGCCAGGCCCCACGGGGTGGTGTTGGTGGTCAGCCCCGTCGTGTCGGTGATCGTGGTCTCGTAGAGCGCGAACGGGGTGCCGGCCGCCGTCCCGGAGACCGTCGCCAGGTCGCGGGTGATCCCTCCCAGCAGAGAGTTGTCGACGAACACCCTGACCCGCAGGTCGTCGGCGATGTCGCTGCTCGTCACCTCGGGCAGCGACGTGGTCGTCGCCTTCAGGGTGGTCCCGGTCTGGCAGTCCACAGGGCTCGCCGGGCTCCCGTGAGTGCCGATCACGTTGCCGGTCGAGATCCGGCGCACCTCGAAGTAGAAGCAGACAGACTGACCGGGACCTGCCGCCGCGTAGTTGAAGTTGAACTGGGCGCCCGAGACGTTGAGCCCGGTCTGAAGCGGGGAGTTCAGGTCGTACTGGAGGTAGCGGGAGCTGTTGAAGCCGCTCAGCAGGCTTCCGCTGGTGGCAGTCCTGGAGTCGTTGGCGAAGGCATGCGGCTCGGACTGGTTGGACTCGGTGCCGGTCGAGGCATCGCGAACGTCCCAGGCTGACGTGGAGATAGTTGTGGGCACCGCAACGCCGAGCGGCGCGCCCACTGTGTCCCCCTGGTCGCCGATCGCGTACACGGTGTGGGAGCCGTTTGCCGTGCCGGCCGGGATCGTCACGGAGACGCTCGCCGTTCCATCGCCCGGTACCGAGCTCGGGGTGATGCTCCCACTCAGGACCGTGCCGGTGCTCGGGTCGTCGAGCCGGAAGCTCACTGTCTGGCCGGTCTTGAAGTTGGTGATCTGCCCGGTGACCGTGCTCGGCAGACTCGCGACCGAGGACGAATCGAGTGTGAGCGCAGCGGCGCCAACTGTGACGGTGCCGCTCTTCGGGCTCTCGGGGCCGCGCCAGTTAGCGTGGGTCGGGGTCACCGTGTACTTCCAGTCGCCAGGGGCGACGCCCTGCTCGGTGCAGCTCGTGCCCGAGACCGTTCCGGAGCAGGCCGAGCCGACGGACTGCTGGTTGCTGCTCGTGTCGTACCGCCTGACGATGTACCCGTCTACTGGGACCGCGCCGCTTGACGCAGACCAGCTGAGGCTGACGTTTCTGCCCGAGACACTCGCTGCTGGCGTGTTGCCCGCGGGCATTGCCTTGGCGGCGCCATAGGCGGATCCCGAGCCGGCGGCCTGCCAGTTCGCGGCCGCGGTGCCACAGGTCCACAGGACCGTGGCGACGATCGCCGGGATGAGGACCCAACGCCTCATCGCTTCTGCCAGACCTTCACCTTGATGCGGAACCGCAGCGGGAAGCTGACTCTCTGGCACGCGTCAGGCGCCCGGGCGCGCATCCTCGTCCGAACCCGCACTCGCCGCCACTCGCGGGCCGGGATGCGCACGTGGCGCCACTTGCCGCTCGCCAGCTCACGAAGCCCGCGACTCCGCCGGGCGACGAGGTTGTCCGCCGAGCAGCCGTGGCCGGCATCGCCGACCGACGTCCGGATCCAGCGCACCCTGAGGCGGTGGTTGAACGGGTTGCGGACCCGCACCCAGACGGGCCGGTGGCCGCCAGGATAGAAGCCGCTCGCCTGCCCGTGACCGCGCAGCCCGCTCGGAACCTGCCGCGCAGCCGGTTCGGCGTCGCGACCGCCCCCGAGCCCGGCGTGGGCAACGACGCCGAGCGCGAGCGTCGCCGCGAGGGCGAGCCCCAGTGCCTTGATCCTCATGTTTCGACCCGACGTCGACCGGGCGCAGTGCGTCGCCGGCTCGACGACCGACCTCGTGTCAGCATCGCTCGACCATCAGCGGGCCATCCGGCCCCAGCTGCGGTTAGGAGCTATGCCCGGACAGGCTGACGGGGATCGTGAACGTGGCCCCCTGACAACTGTCATCGGACGCGCTCGACATGTGAGCCGCGTTCGTGAGGGTCGTCTGAGTGCTTCCGCTGGCGGCGACGTTGATCGTCTGGCCCGTCTGATTGGTGAATGTCACCCCGGTCGGGTGCCCCGCGTCGGAGCCGCAGGTCGAGTGGCCGGAGTCGGCCGTGATCGCCCCGTTTCCGGTCACGTCGGTCACCTGCACCGGATATGGGTTCGGGTTGCTGATCTTGATCAGCACGTTCCCGTCCGCCCCCGGAAACAGGGTCGCCGTCGTGGACGCCGAGACGTCGACGGTTGTCAGTGCCTGTGCGCTCGTCGCCTTCGCGTATCCCGAGCCTCCGCCGGTTGCGGTCCAAGCCGCATAGACGAGGCCCGCGACGCACAGCACCAACAGCGTGATCCCCGCTCCGATGTAGCGGGTCTTTGGTGACAGGTTGTCCATGTGAAACTCCTTGTGAGCCGCCGCACCTCTCAGCACCCGGCACAAGCGCGCAGCGGCTCTTGTCGCCGTCCCCACTTGATCGCCCGTCCGGCACCGGACCTTTAGGTGCTGTTTGTCACTTCCCAACCGGGGGCATGGATCCAGGTAGCCCGGCGCTCGCGCCGGCCCCTCACGCCGCGGGGCCCGGCTCGCGCCGGGCCCCGCTCCTTCCCCTCCGCTACCGGACGACTGTGGGGCCTACCGGCGGCCGCGCTTGGCGGCGACCACCTCGTAGGTCGTCAATTCCGTGAAGCGGGAATCGCCCCGGGCGTGTTCCTAGCGCCGCGTGATCCCGTTCAGGTACGGCACCAGGTGGTTCAGGAATGCGTTTTCCGGGTACGCCCCCGCGGGGTCGTTGTGGGCGTAGGTGTTGTGGCGATTGACCAGCGTCAGCTCGCTGTTCGGCAGGTCGGACTGCTGGGCCAGCGTCCGCGCGTCGTCGAGCACGCTCTCACCCCCGAACGCCCCGAAGGCGTAGATCGGGACGTCGATGTCGTTGCCGTGGATCGCCTTCACGCCCATCACCGACTGGGCGGGGTTCCTGTTGCCGTCGGCAACCGCGCCGGAGTCGATCGTCAACCGCATCGGGTGGTACCAGGCAACGCCATCGACGTTTCGGAGCTTCCAGCCCGCGTACATCTTCGCGTAGCGCTTGATCGGCGTGATGTCACCGGCCTGGTCCCAGCCGCGCGGATCGCCGCTCGCGGCGAGGCGCCCGACGTGCGCCTGGAAGGCAAACAGATTGGAGGGCGAGGTCTGCGTGTCGGCCGCGTACCCCCATTGGGCCAGATTGGTCGCCGGCACCGGCGGCTTCAGGTTGGCGGGCAGGAGCGGGAACTGCTGGCCGAGTGAGGGCTGGTCAGGGGCGATCAGCGCCGTGATGCCTCCTCCTTCGGCGAACAGGCCCGCAAACGGCGCGCCGATCCCTCCGAAGGAGAGCCAGGGAGAACCCGAATCGAGGTCGGCGAGCCTCTGGTTGGCTTCATCCTTGGTGATCGGGGTCGGGCTTGAGCCCCCATCGTCGTACACGAGGCCCGAGAGGCCCTTCACCCCGGGCTTGCCGTTGAAATCCCACGTCGCATACGCGGTCGTGATGGAGCCTCCCAGCGAGTGGCCCATGACCACCACGTGGCCGCCCTTCAGCTCCGCGTTGACCACCACCTTCCTGAGGTCGTTGACCTCGGTCCGCATCCCCCACTGCTTGGCAAACTCGACGTCGGAGTCTGGGATCAACTCAAAGTGGTTGGTGATGCTGGAGTCCGCGAGCCAGCCGAGGTAATAGTCGAAGAGCCGCTTGGCGCTGACCTTGCCCTGCTTGGCCCGCTCCGCGACGGATTGGTCCTCGAGCAGGTTCTCCCGCCGCTCCACCGACCAGACCTGCCAGCCCTTGACGTGGCGTAGCAGCGTCCTGGCAAACGGCGCGATGTAGGCGGAGCCCGCCGAGGTCCCGGGGTTGAAGACGAGGATGTTCCTGGCGTCGTTCGGGCCGATCTTGAGGACGCCGACCTGGTTGTACTTGCTGGGCGTGCCGGGAGCCGAGTAGCCCTGCATCCACTGGACCCGATCGCCAGCGCTGGCCGACGACGCGGCCATCCCGCACGTGAGACCGAGCGCGAGCACCGCGATCGCGAACGCTGGGAATCCCCTGCTCATACGCCTCATCCTTGAACCTCCCGTGGTCTCCTCGTCGAACCCGAATCTATACCCGGGATTAAACGCGCCCGACCAGGCCGGTTTCAAGAACGTTCCGACGAACTTGGCACCCCGTCTTTGTGCATCTGCACAAGGGGTCGTCACGCCTCGGAGCCCTCCTCGACGTCGATCGCCGCAGCGAGATAGAGGCGCGCGAGGTCGCGGGGGCTCGCCAGGTCGAGCCCGGTGATCTCCTCGATCCGCCGCAGGCGATAGGCGAGCGTGTTCCGGTGCACGTGAAGGGCGGCGCTGGTTGCGGCGCGGTCGAAGTGAGCCCGCAGGAGCGCGTCGAGCGTACGGCGGAGCTCGGCGTGCTCCGGCTCGGCGAGCGGCGCGAGGACGGTTCCGCGAAGCCGCGCGGCCACGGTCGGCGAGCGAAGGATGAGGATCTCCAGCAGGTGGTCCTCGGCCCTGAGCACGCCCCGCAGCCCCAACCGGCGCGCGTGCTCGGCCAGCAGGACCAGGTCGGCCCGGGCGTCCGCGAGCTCGGAGCGCGGCAGTGGCTCGGCGATCGCAAAGACCACGTCGGCGCCCTCGTCGAGGTCGCCGGGCTCGAGCGGCCTCCACGTCAGCCCCACGACGCGGTCGCCCTCGGTTACGGCCAGCCTCCATCCCCGCTGGCGCAGGCGGGCGGCCAGCGCCGCGTGGCGCCCGGGCGGGCGGCCGGGCATGACGATCGCGAACGGCGCATACGCCGACTGGACCGGAACCCCGAGCCGCTCGGCGAGCTCGAGGTCGGCGGGGCCGAGCGGCTCGCCCCCGTTGATCCGGTCCAGGAGGCTGCGCGTTCGTCGCTCCTCCTCCGAGACCAGCACCTCACGCTCGGCGAGATACGTGTCGGCGACAACGGTCGAGATCTGGTCGACGTAGCGCATCAGCAGGCCGGCCGCGTCGAGCAGCACCTCGGACTCGTCGGGTCGAGCGTGACGGCGGATCAGCTCCCACCCCACCTGCCCCCCGAGCCAGAACGCCTTCAGAAGGTCCTCGAGGCGTACGCCCTCGCTCGCCCGTGCGCGAGCCCACTCGCGCAGAGGATCGAAGTCGCCCTCCGTCGGTGTCGTCCCGGTCGACAGCCACCGCCACCACCGTTGGAGGTTGCCCTCCACTCCCTCGAGGACGTCGTCGCGCGACCTGGCCGGGAGCCGCTCGAACGCCGCGATGTCGGATCCGAACGCCGCGGTCATCTCCCGGCCCGCCTCGGTCCGCGGGATCCGGGCCACGATCGCCGCCACCCCCGAATGCGGGCTACGCCGCAGCATCTCGAGGAATGTACTCGGCGTTGGCGGGCTCGGTTCGCGCGGACCGGCGTTCCGAGGTCGCCGGCGACCGCCGCCCCAGCGGTCCGAGCGGCTACTGAGCGCATACGCTCCGCGCCGACGATCGGATGCGGGTCCTCGTGGTGACCAACATGACGCCGGACCCGGCCGCGCCGGCGCGGGGCCGATTCGTGCGCGACCAGGTCGACGCGCTGCGGCGCGAGGGGGTGGATGTCGAGCTGTACTCGTTCCCGGTCGGCTCGCGGCAGTACCCGCTGGCGGCTTGGGCGATCCGCCGCCTCCTGCGCCGCAAGAGCTTCGACCTGGTCCACGCCCATTACGGGTTGGCCGGGTGGTGCGCGCTCGTGGCCGGCGCCCGGCCGCTCATCGTCACCTTCCACGGCACCGACGTGCGCCACCCCGTCGTTGGTCCGCTGTCGCGCCGGCTGGCACCTCAGCTTGACCTGACCGCCGGGGCCTCCCGGGCACTGTTCGCGCCCGAGTCTGGGCGACCTGGGCTGCCGCGCACCGCCGGAGCAAGCGCCGTCCTCCCCTGCGGGGCGGATCTCGACAGCTTCGCGCCGGGATCGCGCGACGACGCCCGCCGGCGCCTCGGACTCGACCGCGAAGGACGGTACCTGCTGTTTCCCGCCTCGCCAGCGCGGCGGGTGAAGCGCCATCACCGGGCGGTTCAGCTCGCCCGGCTGGCCGGCGCCGAGCTCCTGTGCGGCGGCGCGATCGAGGCCGGCCGGATGGTGGACTGGGTCAACGCCGCGAACGCAGTGCTGATCACCTCCGACAACGAGGGCTTCGGCCTGGCCGCGGTGGAGGCCCTGGCCTGCGACGTCCCCGTGCTGTCGACGCCGGTCGGCATCGCCCCGATGCTCCTGCGGGGTATCGACGGCTGCCTGGTGGAGTCCTTCGACCCCGCCCGCTGGGGGGCCGTGGCCCGCGCACACCTCGACGCCGCCGACCCGCGGATCGCCGGTCGGGAGCGGGCTCGCTGGTTCGCGGCCGAGCCGATGGCCGAGCGCGTCCTGACCACCTACCGCGAGCTGCTCGCGGACGCGGAGTAGCCCACACCGCCGGAAGGGTCAGCCGCAGGCCCGCAGGGGGCGAGTGATCGTCAGCCGGCGACCGTCGAGCATCGTGACCTCGGCGCGGACCCGAACCGGGCCGTGCGCTCCGGTCAAGACCTGGCTGAAGGGCGAACTCCGGTCGTCGGCTACCAGCCGTGGGCCCAGGTGGAACCTGGCTTCGACCGCGTCGGCCGCCTGCGCGCCCCCGATCCGAGCTCGGATCGGGTCGCGCGCACACCAGTGGGCACCCTCGCGCCGCGACCGGTGGCTGAGCTCGAGGCTCACGCGCGGCTTCAGGCGGCAGCCGTTTCCCCGACAGTCCCTGAGCTTGCCGAGCTCATGCGAGAGCTTGGACCGGACCGTGCGGTAGGCGGGGTCGTCAACGACGTTCTGGAGCTCGTAGGGGTCCCTCGCCAGGTCGTAGAGCTCGCGCTCGCCGGTCCGGTAGCGCACGTAGATGAAGCGCTCGGTCCTGATTGCGTGGAAGGAGGTGGATTCCACCGACAGCTCGCGCCCGCGCTCCAGGCTCGGCCGCCGGGCGGCTGGGAGCAGCGAGCGGCCGTCCATCCGCAGCCGCGGCTTTGCCCCGGTGAGCTCGGTGATCGTCGGCGCGAGGTCAGCGTTGATAGCCAGGTCGCGGGCGTTGCGGCCCCGCGGAAGACCCGGACCACGGATCACGAGCGGAACTCGGATCGACTCCTCGTAGGGCTTGATCTTTCCGTAGCGGATTCGGTGCGCGCCGTTGAAGAAGCCGTTGTCTGAGGTGTAGATGACGTAGGTGTTTCCGAGCTCGCCCCGCGCCTTGAGAGCATCGAGTACCCGGCCCACACCCCGGTCGACCGACAGCAGCGACTCCAGCGCACACCGGTACTTCCGTGCCACGTCGTGGATGTCGGGACCGGTCAGCAGCGGCAGGCTCTTGATGTCCTCGGGCTTGTCGGACACGTCGGGCTCGTTGAAGTTGGGCGGCATCGGGAGCGGCTCCGAGGCCAGTGCGTCCGCGTCGCGAGGGGCCGGCTTCGCCGCCCCCTCGCAGTCACTCGGCGGCTGGGGGTTGGGGTCCGGGCCGTTCGTGTGCGGGGAGCTGTACGTCAGCCAGAGGAAGAACGGCTGTCGGCTCTGGGCACTCTGGTCGATGAAGTCGAGCCCCTCCTGTGTGAATACGTTCTGCTTGAAGTCACTCGCGGCGGTGCCGTAATGGACGACGTTGCCGTTCTCGTTCATGTCGTAGTCGTAGATCTTCGCCCCGATGCCGGCATCCCATTCGCTCCAGCCCGGAGGCTCGATCGGGTCCATGTAGTAGCCGTTCAGGTACTTGCCTACCAGCGCGGTTCTGTAACCGGCGTCCTGGAGCCAGACGGCGAGGTTGTTGTCCGCGTGGAGGCGCTCGAAGGTGACGTAGCCGCCCGCCGGAGGCGCGTTGCCGAGCACGTGGTGGTTGTGGGCGTACTGACCGGTGAGGAAAGTCGCCCGGGACGGACAGCAGAGCGAGAAGTTGACGAAGCTGTTCGGAAACGTCACGCCCTTGGCGGCGATTCGCCGCTTGACGATAGGCATTACCTTCATCGCCTGCTGGGTCTGGTCGTCGGTCTCGATCACGACGATGTTCGGGCGCGCCTTGGAGGCCGAGGCGCCGGTTCCCGCGCCCTGAGCGAGCCCGCCCGCGCCGGCGACGGCGCCCGCCACGAGCGCGGCGCAGCACGCGGCGGTGAGTCGCCCCGCAAGTCGGCGGCGCTTGGCCTTCAGCAGCAGCGAGAGGCCCGCCATCGGCTCAACCGCAGGCGCGGACCTGGCGCGTGATCGTCAGCCGACGTCCATCGAGCATGCTGACCCTGATCCC
>JBOGZC010000122.1:0-8150 GCA_050697075.1 Solirubrobacterales bacterium
AGCTTGCCGAGGGCCGAGGATGGACTGTCGGCCGCGACCTTCGCGGCAAGCCGGTCCAGCTCGCGTCCCGCGGCCAGCGACTCCAGCGATCCGGGTTGCGGAAAGGAGCCCCGCGGCGGAGCCCCGTCGGCGAGGTCGATCCCGATGAGCGTGTGGCCAAGCTCCCCCGCGGCCCCGGTCGCGCCCCGATATACCCGCCCTCCCAGCACGAGCCCGCCGCCGATCCCCGTGCCCACCGTGAACATGACCAGGTTCTGAACCAGTACCCGGCCGGCGTCGTCGAACGCCTCGTCCAGCGCCGCCACGGTCGCATCGTTGTCGACGAAGACCGGTAGCTCGAGCCGCTCCTCGAGCACACGCCGTAGGTCCAGGTCCGCGAGGTGGAGATTGATGCTCGAGCGGACGCGACCCGTCGCGAACTCGACCACCGACGGCACGCCGATCCCGACGCCGACGGTGCTGGGGCCCCGCGCGGACTCGATCGCGGCGATCATCTCGCCGAGCAGGTCCTCGGCGCTCGACGCCTCGGTGGACTGGAGCACGGGGTCGCTGAGCCGCTCGTCCTCGAGCGTCGCGACGGCGACCTTCGTCCCCCCCACGTCGACGCCGATCAGCTCGCCGTTGAACACGCTTGTCAACCGGGGCGTAGCGGGGTCCAGCGCCGAGCCTGCAGCATGTCGCGCAGGATAACGACTGCATCCCGTGCGTCCGCCCGTGGCGCGCGATCGATCAAGCGTCCAGGCTCATCCGCGCGCACGTGTACCTTGGGCCGGAAGCTCAAACCCAAGGAGGGGGAACCGATGAAGAACCCGTTCCAGCTCGACGACGCCCAGGCCGCCGAGTGGCAGGAGAAGTTCAGGGAGCTCGCCCAACAACACGTCGACGAGGACGTGGTCGTCGCGGGGCCCTTTCGGCGCGGCGGGGGCGCCAGCCAGTACGCCTTGTCCAAGGCGGGCGGCGGGATCCCGTACGCGATCGGCTCCCTCGTTAACAAGAAGCGCGCCGGCGGGCTCCCGCAGCGCGTGTTCCTGGTCGTCACGCCGACCAAGCTGCACGCCTTCAACTACGGCTTCAAGGGCCGCAACTACAAGCTCAAGAAGGAGGCCGCGGTTTGGGAGCGCGCCGGCCTGCGGGTCAGCACCGAGCGGAAGATGAACCTGACGATGCTCACGATCGAGTCGCCCGCCGAGGGCGAGACGGCGACCCTCGCCCCCGGCGGGGTGGCCGACGACCCACTGACCGGCGCGGTGATCGCCGAGCTCCAGCAGGGAGCCGGCCAGGCGTGACGATCCACAGGCAGCGCGGCGGGCGCTACTGGTACTACTGGGTGATCATCGTGGGCGGGGTCGCGTTCGTGATCGCCTACTACGCGACCGACGGCTTCGGCCTCTCGCCGTAGGCGCCCGAGCTAGGCTGGGACCGGCTCGCGGCGCCGCGAAGGCCGGCGCCTGACCGCCCGCGGCGCGACCTCGACCAGGCCGCTGAGGAACTGGCCCGTGTACGAGGTCGGGATCGCGGCCACCTGCTCGGGCGTCCCGGTGGCGACGACCTCCCCCCCGGCCTCACCGCCCTCCGGGCCCAGGTCGATGATCCGGTCGGCCGACTTGATCACGTCGAGGTTGTGCTCGATGACGACCACGGTGTTGCCGGCCTCGACCAGCCGGTCGAGCACCTCTAGCAGGCGGTGCACATCCGCGAAGTGGAGCCCGGTGGTGGGCTCGTCGAGGATGTAGAGGGTGTCGCCCGTGGCCACCTTGGACAGCTCGGTGGCGAGCTTCACGCGCTGCGCCTCGCCGCCGGAGAGCGTGGTGGCCGGCTGGCCGAGTCGGATGTAGTCGAGCCCGACGTCGTGAAGGGTCTGAAGCCGGCGCTTGATCTTCGGGATGTGCGCGAAGAACTCGACGGCCTCCTCGACCGACATCTCGAGCACCTCCGCGATCGACTTGCCCTTGAACCTGACCTCTAGCGTCTCGCGGTTGTAGCGCCGCCCGTGGCACTGCTCGCACGGGACGTAGACGTCCGGCAGGAAGTGCATCTCGATCTTGATCTGGCCGTCTCCCCGGCAGACCTCGCACCGGCCGCCCTTAACGTTGAAGCTGAAACGACCCGGCTTGTAACCGCGTGCCCTCGCCTCCCGGGTGCGGGAGAAGAGATCTCGGATGTGGTCGAAGACGCCGGTGTAGGTGGCCGGGTTCGACCGCGGGGTGCGACCGATCGGGGACTGGTCGATGCTGATGATCTTGTCGACCTGCTCGATGCCCTCGATTCGGTCGTGCGCGCCCGGTCGCAGGCGCGCCCTGTGCAGCCGGTTGGCGACCGCCCGATAGAGAATCTCGTTGACCAGCGTCGACTTCCCGGAGCCCGAGACCCCGGTAACGCAGCAGAACACCCCGAGCGGGACGCCGACGTCGATTCCCTGGAGATTGTGCTGGCGCGCGTTGCGGATCACCAGCTCGCCCCTCGGCGTTCGCCGGTGCCCCGGCACGGGGATCTCGCGCTTGCCCTTCAGGTACTGGCCCGTGAGCGACGCCGGGCGTCGGGCGATCTGCGCCGCTGTGCCCTCGGCCACGATCTCCCCGCCGTGCTCGCCGGCCCCCGGGCCGAGGTCGACGACGTGGTCGGCGGCCCGGATCGTGCCCTCGTCGTGCTCGACCACGATCACGGTGTTGCCGAGATCGCGCAAGCGCTGCAGGGTGTCGATCAACTTGGCGTTGTCGCGCTGATGGAGGCCGATCGAGGGCTCGTCCAGGATGTAGAGAACGCCCACCAGCGACGAGCCGATCTGGGTCGCGAGGCGGATCCGCTGGGCCTCGCCGCCTGACAGCGTCGCCGCGGCGCGCTCCAGCGACAGATAGCCGATTCCGACGCTGTCCAGGAAGCGAAGGCGCTCGGCGATCTCCCGCACCACGAGGCGCGCGATGGCGCGCTCGGTCTCGGTCAGCTCCAGCGCCTCGATCCACTCGAGCGCGGCGCGTGCCGAGAGCCGCGTGTACTCGTAGATATTGAGGCCGCCCACGGTCACCGCGAGGCTCTCCGGCCGCAGGCGCGCCCCGCCGCAGGCCGGGCACGGCTGCAGGGCCATCAGGCCCTCGATCCGCTCGCGGGTGTTGTCGGAGTCGGTGTTCTCGTACCGGCGCTCCAGGCTTCGGAGCATGCCGTCGAATCGCACCGTGTACACCCGGCGCCGGCCGAAGCGGTTGCGGTAGGAGACGGTGTGCCGCTCGTCACCTGTGCCCTCGAGAAGCAGGTCCCGCTGGGCTTGCGGCAGGTCCTGCCACGGGGTGTTGATGTCGATCCCGTTCGTCTCGGCCACCGCCTCCAACAGCCGCCGGTGGTACATCGACGCGGCCTTCGTCCAGGGCTCCAGGGCCCCCTGGGAGATCGAGAGCGTGGGGTCGGGGACGATCAGCTCGGGGTCGATCACCCGCTGGAAGCCCAGGCCGTGGCAGCGCTGGCAGCACCCGTGCGGCGAGTTGAACGAGAAGATCCGCGGCTCCAGCTCCGGCATCGACGTGCCGCACTCGAGGCACGCGAAGCGCTCGGAGAACAACCAATTGCCGGCCGCTTGCTCAGCTCCCGCCTTCACGCCTTGCCCTCGCCTGCGGCTCGAGCCATCTTCATCTGCTCCCGCTTCCGCAGCGGCCGGGTCGGTTTCAGGACGAGCATCCAGCAATTCCACCTCGACGAGCCCGTCGGCGAGCTGGGACGCGGCCTCCACGGACTCCGACAGGCGCTTGCGGATCCCCTCCTTCATCACCAGCCGGTCCACGACCACCGAGATGTCGTGCTTGAACTTCTTGTCGAGCTCGATCGGCTCGTCCAGCCGCCGCAGCTCGCCGTCGATCCGCGCTCGCGCGTAGCCCTGCGTGCGCATCTCGTCCAGCATGCGCCCGTACTCGCCCTTGCGCCCGCGGACGACCGGCGCCATGACCATGAATCGCGTCCCCTCCTCGATGGTCAGGACCCGGTCCGTGATCTGCTCCAGCGACTGACCCTGGATCGGGGCGCCGCAGCTGTAGCAGTGTGGCTTCCCGATCCGCGCCCACAGCAGGCGCAGGTAGTCGTAGATCTCCGTGACCGTGCCGACGGTCGAGCGCGGGTTGCGCGAGGTGGTCTTCTGGTCGATGGAGATCGCCGGCGACAGGCCCTCGATCGAGTCCACGTCAGGCTTCTCCATCTGCCCCAGGAACTGCCGGGCGTAGGCGGAAAGCGACTCGACATAGCGCCGCTGGCCCTCGGCGTAGATCGTGTCGAACGCGAGGCTCGACTTGCCGGAGCCCGAGAGCCCCGTCATCACGATCAGCGCGTCACGCGGCAGCTCGAGGTCGATTCCCTTGAGATTGTGGGCGCGGGCGCCCGAGATGGCAATCCGATCGGACGGAGGCATGTTTACCGATTCTACGGGGGCGAACGGGCGTTCCCGTGACGGTCAGGCGGGCTCTGGCGACGAGGAGAGCGCCGGGCGACCCAGGTACACCACCAGCCAGGACAGCCCCGCCGCGAGCAGGGCCGCAGCGAACCCACGGGACGCGTGATCGCCGCTCACGAGGCTTCCGCCGACGGCGGTTCCGGCGGCCACTCCGGTGACCACTGCGGTGATCAGCCAGGTCGACGCCTCGGTCGCGCCGCCCGGCGGGGCGAGCTCGTCGAGCAGCATGTAGAGGACGGCGCCGGCCGGAGCGAACGCAAAGCCGCTCAGGGCCATCAGCGGGAGCGCGCTGGCGATCGAGCTCATCAGGATCAGGGGCGCGAAGCCAAGCGCGACGAGAAGGCAGAGGCGCGGGTACCGCTCACCCGCCCGCATCTCGTGCCGGCGGGATCCGTACCAGAGGCCGCCGGCCATGCTGGCAGCCGCCTGCACCGCGATCAGGGGCCCGGCAAGCCCCGGCGATCCGTGCTGGGTGGCGAACGCGGTGGTCGAGATCTCCATCGCGCCGATCGCGATGCCGAACACGAGCTCGGCAAGCAGCAGGATCAGGATGCCCGCCGAGCGCAGGGGACCCGCCCAGTCCCCGTGCCTTGGGCTCCCGCGCCAGGATCGCGATGCGCGGGAGGCCGCGAACACGATGGTGCCCACGGTCGAGAAGGCGGCGTTGGCGAGCACCGCGGCGGCGGGCCAACCGGCTCCAACGAGGGCCCCGGTTGCCAGCGGGCCGACGATGAAGCAGGCCTCCAGGAGCACGGCATCCAGCGCGAACGCGCTCTGCCGAAGTATGGGATCCGGCACGAGGTCCGACCACAGCGTCCGCATGCACGACGAGAGGGCCGGAAACGTGGCGCCGGACAGCGCACCGATCGCCACCAGGGCGCCCGCGCCCGCGCCGCCGCTGGCCGCCCCAACCAGTGCTACCAGAGCAAGCGGATTCAAGGCGGCGGCCGGCACGAGCACGGCGGTCTGCCCGTAGCGGTCGACCAGCCGCCCCTGCACGGGGAGCGAGACTGCGGCGGCGATCCCGACGGACGCCTCGACCACGCCCGCAATCGCGAACGAGCCGGTCTCGTGGCGGACCAGGATGATGGTCGACAGCGAGAGGGCGGCGATGGGCAGCCGCCCGATGAGCGCGCCCACGATCGGCACCCTCGCCCGTCGGACGGCCAGCAGGCGCTTATAGGGGGTGGGAATTAGTGTTGTGCCCTCGAGTAGACGTCGTCGAGGAGGACGTCGAGGTCAGCGACGTCATAGTCGGCGGCCAGCCGCTTGCGGGCATCCTCGCGGGAGGTGCCGTCGAGGGCGAGCTTCATCGCCACCAGGCGGGCCGCAGCGTCGTTCGACGGCGTCGGCGAGGGGGGGTTCGTCTCGTCAGGGGGCGGCGTCGGTTCCGGCACGGGCTCGGGCATCGGCTCGGGCTCGGGAACGGGCGTCGGCTCCGGGGTGGCGGGGGGCTCGGGCTCGGGAACAGTCACGGGCCCGGGCTCAACCTCGCTCTCAGGTGCCTCGCCGGCGCCGCTCTTCGCCCTGCCCCGGCGGCCGGCGCCGTCGCGGGAGGATGAAAGGCTCCCCTGGAGCTGGTCGAGCGCGCTGCGAACGTCCTCGAGGCGGCGCTGCGCCTGGCCCTCGGCCTCGACACGGATTCGGCTCGCGGCCTCCTCGGCCTCGGCTCGAATTCGCTCCGCCTGGGACTCGGCCTCCTTCACGATCTCCCGGGCGCGCCGCTGCCCTTCGTCGAGCGCGGACCGCACGCTGTCGGCCGCCTGCCTGACCAGCTCCTCGGCATCCATCTGAGGCGAGGTTACATCCTCGATGCCGTGCACTCGGGTCAATGCTTGCCCTTCGCCCGCCAGCTTCGGGCCGAGCGATCCCGGCCTATGATTCGAGTCGTGTCAGGTGAGCGCGAGTCGGGGTACGCCATCGAGCTCACGGGCGTCGTGAAGCGCTTTGGGGCGGAGCGCGGCCTCGACGGGGTCGACCTCTCGGTGCCGCGGGGGGCCATCACAGTCCTCCTGGGGCCGTCCGGCGCCGGCAAGACCGTGACGATCAACCACATTGTGGGCCTGGTTCAGCCGTCAGCCGGGACCGTGGAGGTGGAGGGGAGGGATCTCGCGACGACCTCCGACGTCGAGCTCAACGAGCTGCGGCGCAGGATGGCCGTGGCCCACCAGGGAAACCAGCCGTTCACCTGCGGGCTCTTCTTCTCGTTGAACGTCTACGAGAACGTTGCCTCCCCGCTGCGGGCCCGGATGCCTCGCTGGCCGGAGGACCGGGTCCGTCAGGTGACGATCGACCATCTCGAGATGGTCGGACTCGGGGACCGCGCCGGCGACATGCCCGACGTCCTTTCCTCCGGCATGCGCAAGCGAGCGGCCCTGGCGCGCGCCCTCGCGCTGGAAGCCCGCATCGTGATCATCGACGATTTCGACAGCGGGATCGACAACGTTCGGCTCGCGCTGCTCTGCGACCTGATCAAGGACATTCAGGCGCGGAACGCCGCCACCTTCCTGGTCACCACCCACGACATGGCGGCGGCCCGCCAGCTCGCCGACTACGCGGCGGTCATCCACGCGGGCCGGATCGTCGCGAGCGGACCGGCTGAGGCCGTGTTCGCCTCGACCGAGCCCCTGGTCGCGCAGTTGATCGCCGGCGAGCTCTCGGGCCCGATCAAGCTCAGCTCGACGTAAGCGCCTCGACCGGCGGGGGGCACCGAAGGTCAGTGTGGCGTTAGCCCCCATATGGGGTGCGAAAAGCACAATCGGCCCGGGCGGCGCAGCGATAGGGCCATTGCCGAGCTCGCCGCGAAGCAACACGGGCTCGTAACGCGCTCGCAGCTTGCCTCGGCGGGGTTGGGCGATCACGCAATCGACAACCGCCTCCTGAGCGGCCGGCTCCATCCAGTGCATCGCGGCATCTACCTCGTCGGACACACGGGAGCGTTGCCGCACGCCCCGGAGATGGCAGCGGTGCTGGCCTGCGGAGGCGGCGCCGTGGTCAGCCATCGAAGCGCCGCCTTGACGTGGGCGCTGCTACCCGGCCAGGCTGCCGAGCGCCGACTCCCGATCCTCGCCGGAACGGGCCGGTGGCCTCGGGTGGAGATCACCGTCCCGGGCCGCGACCCTGGCCTCAAGCCAGGAATCCACATCCACCGTGTCCGTGTGCTCGACCGAGCGGAGGCCCGCAGCTGCAACGGGATCCCCACAATGAGTCCGGCCAGGACCCTCCTTGATCTGGCTTCGACCGCCTCGCCCCAGCACCTCGAGCGCGCGACCGCCGAAGCGCGAAGGCGTCACTTGGCGTCCGAGGATGAGCTCCGCTCCCTGCTTGCGCGCCATCGAGGGCGCCGGGGTGCGGGGGTGCTGCGCCAGCTCCTCGAACGCGACGCGCCGCCGGCGCTCACCCGCTCCGTTGCCGAGGATCGCTTCCTCGCCGTGGTTCGGGCGACGCCGATCCCAGAGCCTGAGGTGAACGTGCTTATCGGCCGCTACGAGGTCGATTTCCTCTGGCGCCCTCAGCGCTTGATGGTCGAGGTCGACGGGTTCGAAGTCCATTCCTCCCGAACCGAGTTCGAATCCGACCGGCTCCGGGACGCGGAGCTCCAGGCAAGCGGCTTTCGCGTCATCCGAGTGACCTGGCAGCAGCTCACCAGGCAACCGAGTGCCATGTTGGCCCGCCTGGGCGAGGCGCTCGCGTGTCACTGGGTGTGAGTGTGGTGTTCGCC
>JBOGZC010000123.1:0-8079 GCA_050697075.1 Solirubrobacterales bacterium
AGGCGCCGCGGCTGGGCGATGCCCACGTGGCGGTCATCGCTCCGTGCATCGACCCGTGCGGGACGAAGAACCGGGAATTGGACGATGCCAGGGCCCGCGCGATCCTGTGCCGCGCAGGACTGGCGGAGCACGCCGTTGGGCATGTCGCGGCGCCCGTCTTCCATCGCCGCGACGGCTCTGAGGGACGCGTCGGGCGCCGCTGTTCGGTGCGGCGAACCGGTCACCCGGGGCCGGGGGGAGTGGATCCGCTCGTCGTGCACGCCACCCGCTGGGATCGGCTGAAGGACCCTATCGGCGTGATGGAGTCCTTTGCTGGCCCCGTCCTCGATCGCGTGGAGGCGCGGTTGATCCTTGCCGGCCCGCCGGTTCGCGCCGTGGCCGACGATCCCGAGGCGGCCGAGGTTTACCGGGAGGTGGAGCGCGAGTGGGAGCGGTTGCCTAACGCCGAGCGCTCGCGGATCGACCTGGCACGCTTCCCGATGCGCGACCTGGACGAGAACGCCGCCATTGTCAACGCGCTACAGAGCCAGGCCAGCGTGATCGTCAAGAAGAGCTTGGAGGAGGGCTTCGGACTCGGCGTGACGGAGGGACTGTGGAAGCGCCGCCCGGTCGTCGCAAGCCGCGTCGGCGGACACCGCGATCAGATCGAGGACGGCGTCAACGGCGTGCTGGTCGACGATCCGCGCGACCTCACCGCCTTCGGCCGAGCGACCGCGGATCTGCTCCTGGACCCCGACCGCGCCGCGATGCTCGGGGAGGCCGGCCATCAGCGGGTCAGAGAGCACTTTCTGCCCGACCGCTACCTGGCGCAGTGGATGGTGTTGTTCGCGACCCTGAGGTAGCGAGCGCTCGTGTTGAGGTACGAGGGTGTCGGTTGGGAATGCGAATGTTGAGACAGTTCAGATCTGTCGTTATTCGGGTGACGCGGCTGCCGAGCGAACTGCCGCCGCGGCAAGCTTCGATGCCTCAGCGGCGATCCGTATGTTTTGACTCGCGCCGAACAAAAGGCGGGTTGCCCGGTCGACCTCGTCGCCACCCGTGGGCTCAGAGGGCTCAGCCATTTCGTCCTGCGAGCGAACTCGAGGCTCCGGGATCACGAGTTCACGCACTTGGAGGCTCAGCAAGAGATTGGCGTTGGCAACTGCCTCTAGGGCCGGGCCCATTTGCTCGATCGCGGTCACCGCGCCGCTGTCGGCACGGACTTCGTACTGCTTCCCGGTCGCGCGCTCGAGTTCCTGCGCGGCGTCGAGAAGCCGGCAGGTTCGTTCAGAGAGAACGCTTGCCGTCCGCCTCCCGCTTCGCCGAGTATCCACGCAGCCCAGCCGCCGCTCAGAATTGCGTTGCCGGATCAGGCTCATGCGTCAATCCTTGCGCCCCGGATCCGGTACAAAAAATGGGCACAACTATGTATCTGGGCCCAGCCTTGGCTTGAGGCGACGTCCCTTGCACAGCTCGTAAAACACATCCGGCGGGGCTCCCCGGCTGTGCAGGGCGCAGCACGCGAAGTCTCTGGTCACGACCGCGACACCTGCCCAGAAGGAACCAGCTCGACACGCGCACCCTGGCCAAGGCTCATCGGCCCTCATCGCTTGTCGGCCAGGGATGCCGGACGAGCATTGTGGGCTCTTCGGCTGATCTCTTCAGCGACGCGCGCGAGTGGTCCGCGCGCGAACGCGGTCGAAGAACGAGGCCAACGCGGCGACGATCCCGCGCCTTGTCTTAAAGCCCAGGGTCGGCGCATTGGCCGTCGGCGCCTTGGGTTCCCAGGTCCAAACAGCCGGTGGGTCGCTTGCCGGGAACCTCGCTCATCTCATCGACCGTTGCGCCACCGGCCGGTCCTGGCGCGAGCCGGCTCGACTTGGCGCCGCGTTCGCCTACGGATCGGGCTGAAGCCTGAGCTTGCGTGTCCTCGATCATGGCACTCAATCGGCATCGGGAGCCGGCTACGGGATCCGGCAGCGGAAGTCAGGAGCCGGACTACCGAGGCTACTGGGCATCCTTCGCTCCATCATCGCAGTCAAAATCAACGAGGGCTTTCTTCATTTGTGACTCATCTCCAGGTGAAGGGCCGCCGCATCCCCGGCCCTCAACCTCGGCGCGACTGGGCAACCCAGAGAGGCCGGGCGGAGCCAGCAGCGTGGGCTGGAGGCCGAGCAGTCGCAGATCCCTCAGCACAGACCAGAGCCGGTCCCAGTGGAGCAAGGGTTGATCGTCCGGGAGCTCGAGCTCGATTAGCCACCCGATGCCGATGTCGACGGTCGGCAGCTCCTGCGTCAGTCGCGATAGTCGGATAGTGCCTTCTGGCACCTCGCGGCGGATTTCTTCAACTTCGTGCTCGAGCCAATGCTCGAGATCCTCGGTGGCCACCGGGACGCGAGGGAGGCAGCGGATAGCAAACTGAACCATGGCTCCATGATTGGCGGCCATCCCGCCGAGGGCAATGGGTGTCAACCTCCATCCGTGCGGATCTGACCCGTCACATCTGCCGAACGCGGGCGCCATAGGCTCGGGCACGGCCTACACATGAGCTTGCCGAAAGGGGATCGCCTCTTCCATCTCGATGTCTACGGACCCCTGCGCCCCCCTGGATCTGGGCACCCGAGTCCGAGCCTCAAGGCTCGTAGATACACAGTTCCACCCATTGCCCGCCCGGCCCTCGATAGGGAGGATCCAGGCCATGAGCTTGACCCTTCAAAACGATGTCGCGCGCCGTCTGCGGCGCGGGGGTTCTCGTCAGGGGATGACGGCGAGCGCGATCTTTGGTCGATCGTGTCGGCTTCTCGACGCGGACGGTAGGGCGGAAAGTCTGCACCAAAGCGACCGCAATAGGCGAGTTCTTCCCCACCCCCAGCGAAACCCGGCGATTCGGCACTGAACCTTCCGTAGGCATTCCGGCGCCCCGCTGGTCACTCGGCAAACAAATCAGGAGGGCTGGGGCGGACGCCACCTCGAGCGCGGTCGTGCTTTCGTGTCTGTCATGAGAGCCCGGCTGCGTCGCGGCGCTGCCTCCCTTGCTATGCGGACCTTTCTGGCCGGCGCCGCGGTGCTGGTCCTGGTCTTCCTCCTGCTCATTGTCACGCCGGTAGAGGTCAGTTATCCGATCCAGCTCGGCGAGGTCGCCATCTTGGTCGGCGGTCTGCTTGGGATGCTGGCGGTCCAGCTGCTTCTAGCCCGTCGCGCGCTGGCCCCTCTGCGCAGATTGGCCACACAGATGGAGACCATCGATCTGAGGGAACCCGGCCAACGGCTGACCGAAACGCCGGACCAAGGTCCAATCATCAGCGCCTTCGTCGGGGCATTCAACACAATGGTGGAGCGCCTGGCAGACGAGAGGCGCCAAAGCGCTCGCGCGGCCCTCGGAGCGCAGGAGGCCGAGCGACTGCGCACCGCGCGCGAGCTTCACGACGAGGTGGGGCAAACTCTGACCGCGGTAGCGCTGCAGGTCGAACAACTAGCCGCGCGCGCCGATCCCCCAGCGGCAGCGCAGCTCAACGACCTGGCCCGCCAGTTGCAGCGAAGTCTCGAGGACATTCGCCGGATCGTGCGCGAGCTTCGGCCCGAGGCGCTCGACGACCTCGGCCTGGTCAACGCGCTGATTGCCCTCACATCGAGGATCGGTCGGCAGACAGCCATCCGGCTTGAGCGTGAGCTGAGTGGAGAGTTGCCCCGGCTCAGTCCCGACCAAGAGTTGGTTATCTACCGGGTTGCCCAGGAAGCATTGACCAACGTAGTTCGCCACGCTGAGGCAACGACGGCGCACGTCGCTCTCAACCTGACAGACGGTGAGGTGGTTTTGATGGTCAGTGACGACGGCCGCGGACTGTCGAGCAGCGCCTCTGAAGCGACCAGTGGCATCGAGGGTATGCGTGAGCGGGCGTTGCTGGTCGGGGGAAGGCTGTCGATCGAATCCCACCCGGAACAGGGCACAGAGGTCAAGCTTGTCGTTCCCGTCGAAACGGTGATCTAAATGCCCGTTCCGTTGAAAACCAGGATCCTGCTGGCCGACGACCATGTCCTGGTTCGCGACGGCCTCAAGCTAATTCTGGAGAGCGTGCCCGATCTCTTGGTGGTCGCGGAGGCAAGCGACGGGGTCGACGCCTTACGTCTGGCCGTGCGGGAGGAAATCCACCTGGCCGTGCTCGACGTCTCGATGCCCCGCATGGGGGGGCTGTCGGTGGCGCGGGAGCTGGCCAAGCAGCGTCCCGAGCTCCGGGTCCTGATGCTCTCCGTGCACGACAACGAGCAGTATTTCTTCGAGGCGCTCAAAGCGGGTGCGTCCGGATATGTGTTGAAGTCAGAGGCTAATCGCGACCTGATCGAAGCCTGCCGGGCGGCGATGCGAGGCGAGCCCTTCATCTACCCGGCCGCGGTCTCAACATTGGTGCGCGACTACCTCGAACGCGCCGTGTCCGGAGAGGACGTCCCCGAGGATCCCCTTACTCCTCGGGAGCTAGAGGTGGTGAAGCTGATCGCCGAGGGGCTGACGAGCGAGGAGATCGCCGAGGCGCTGATCATCAGCCACAAGACCGTGGACCGGCATCGGGCGAACCTCCTCGAGAAGCTGGGGATGCGCAACCGGGTCGAGTTGACCCGCTACGCGATCAGGCGTGGGCTCGTGGAACCCTGACTCTTGACGGGCTTCGCCAATCCCGCCGAGTTCGACTGAAACGGGAACGGCTGAGTGCTTGCGGGCCGCCGGCCCGAATGGGTGAAAGGCCCCACAGACATCGGACCCGTGCGCGTCCATGCTGTGAGGCATGCAGACACTAAGAACAGAGATCGCCCATGTCCCCGATTGGCCGGCTACGTCCAGCGTCGATTCGTTGGCGCCGAGAGCGCCCGCGATCCTCACCCACGAGGGAGAGCGCGAGCTGCGCGCCACACTGGAGCGCCTGCGCCAGCAACTGGAGGTCGAGTTCGCCGCCCGCCTCAGGCAGGCACGAACGTTCGGTGAGGTCACCGGCAACGACGACTACCTGCAGACGATCGAGGAGGAGGCCGTCCTCAGATCCAGGATCACGCGCCTCGAGGGCTTGCTGAACTCGGCCACGGTGGCCTCGAAGTCACCCCGAACCAGCACGGCCGTTGCGATCGGCGCCACGGTCGAGCTCGAGGATGTCGCATCTGGGGCCGTCCACGAACGCCGGATGGTCGGCGACTTCGAGCGGCTGAGCCCCGATGCCGTCTCCGCAAGCTCTCCGGTCGGCCGCGCCCTCATAAGGCGTTCGGCCGGAGATGAGGTCGAAGTTGAGCTTCCCAACGGCAGAAGCCGATCGCTACGAATCCTTGCGGTCGAGCCTTCGGCTCGAGGCTGAGCGGGCACGGACCGATCACCAATGCCTGCCCAGGAAATGCTCCAGCGCCGCGAGACCCCAGCCAGCGATGAGTCGCGGGCGTGGCTCTCGGCGCTCCGCGGCCAGGGCGCCGACCGGGAGCGGGCGATCGCCGAGCTTCACGGCCTGCTGCTGCGCGCTGCGCGCCACGAACTCAGCCGGCGCCGGGCGGCCCTTTCCTACGTGCGCGGCGAGGAGCTCGACGACGTGGCGATGCAGGCAGCCGATGATGCCCTGATGGCGGTGCTCGCCAAGCTCGACGACTTCCGGGGTGAGAGCCGCTTCACCACCTGGGCCTACAAGTTCGCCGTACTCGAAGCGGGGGTAAAGCTGCGCCGACGGGCTTGGCAGGGCCGCGAGGTTCTGCTCGAGCCCGACGGCTGGGATCGCTTTGCCGACCGCACCAACTCGGTGCACGAGGAACTCGAGCAGGCTGAGCTGCTGGGCGCGCTCCGGGACGCGATCGAAGACACGCTAACGCCGCATCAGCGCCGGGTGTTCTCGGCGCTGGCGCTCAACGAAGTGCCCGCAGACGTCCTCGCCGAGCGGCTCGGCACCACACGAGGCGCCCTCTATAAGACGCTGCATGACGCCCGGCGAAAGCTTCGGCGCGAGCTGGCGGAAGGCGCGCCAGTCGCCACGCCTGAGATCGGAACGGCTAAGCAGTCGGTCGTTCGCGATTGCGCCGGTCATCGGTGACGGGCGGAGCGCAGCAGCGATAGCTCGACATGGGTCGATCACCGGGTGCAGGTCTTTCGGGCTTCGTCGGGCGGCGGTGCGAAACCGCTCCGACCGCTGGGTGCCGGGGCGCGCGCCGGACTCAGGCTGGCAGGTGAAGGGGGGCGGTGGTGATGACGACTCCCGGTTGGCGCCGCAGCGCGCGTCGCAGCCGGCGGGCGGTGCCGTTGTGTAGCGGGCGGTGCCAGCGGTGTTTGACGATCAGCTCCGGCAGGACGACGGTCAGGGTGAGCTCGGACCGCTGAGTGCGCAAGGCATCGATGTAGCAGGCCAACGGCGCGACCAGCGCACGGTAGGGGGAGTCGACCACCTCGAGCGGCAGGTGGTCGCCCCAGGCGGCCCAGTAGCTTCGGAACCGCGCCGCCTCGTTCTCGTCGGGGCTTATGTGCACGGCGAGGACGGGCTGCCCCAGCGAGGCTGCATAGGCCAGGGCCCGCAGGCCTGCCAGATCGAGGCGGACGATTGGCACGATCACCAAGTGCTGAAGCTGGTCGGGACTCTCGTCCTCCTCCGCCTGGTGGCCGGTGTATGGCCTGCTATTGCTCACGGCGCCGGGGCCCGCCGGCACGATCGGATCATGCGGCGCGGAGTCTTCGAGCGGATACAGCGCGACGGCGCGGCGCACGCTGTCGTAATGGCGGCGGATCCGCCAGGTGACGAACACCAGAATTGCGATCAGAAGCAGCGCCACCCACGCCCCGTGGCTGAACTTGGTCACCGCAGCGATCACGAAGACGACGGCCGACAACACGGCGCCGACCGCGTTCAGCACCATGCTCTTTCGCCAGTGCTCCTCCCGCCGGCGCCACCAATGCACCACCATCCCGGCTTGAGAGAGCGTGAATGCGACGAACACGCCGACGGCGTAGAGGGGAATCATCGCCTCCGTGCGGCCACCGAACCCAGCAAACAGGGCCCCGGCGACGACTGCGAGCGCGATCGTGCCGTTGCTGAACGCCAGCCGGTCGCCCAGCCGCAGAAAGAGACGCGGTGCGTGGCCGTTTCGAGCCATGAAGGACAGCAGGCGCGGGAAGCCGTTGAACGCGGTGTTGGCCGCCAACAGCAGCACCAGGGCCGTGGCGACCTGAACGTAGGCATACAGCGGCCCTGACCCGAAGCTGCGATGGGCCAGCTGCGAGAGGGCGGTCTGGTCGGCGCGCGGGACGATGCCCTCCAGATGCATCAGCACGACGAGCCCGGCGAACATCACCACCAGCAGACCGATCATCAACGTGAGGACCGTTCGCGCGTTGCGCGAGGACGGCGGCTGGAACGCGGGCACGGCATTGGAGATCGCCTCGATGCCGGTCATCGCCGTGGCGCCGGAGGAGAAGGCGCGCAACACCAGCAGCACGGTGAGGCCCTGGATCGGCTCGATGGCGACTGGCGGGGTGGACGCAAATCCGCCCGCGGAGGCGTCGACCAGCCCGACAGCGATCAGCGTGAAGATGGCCAGCACGAACGCGTAGGTCGGCGCCGAGAAGATCGTGCCGGCCTCGCGCACCCCGCGAAGGTTGCCTGCCAACAGGACCGCGATCGTCGCGAGGCCGAGGGGCACCGCGCGGTTGGCGAGGCCAGGAACCGCCGAGGTGATCGCGGCGACCCCGGCCGAGATGGACACGGCGACCGTCAGCACGTAATCGGCGATCAGACCGGCGGCCGCGATCAGCGCGGGGAGTTCGCCGAGGTTCTTGTCCGCCACGACGTAGGACCCGCCACCGTGCGGGTAGGCTCGGATGAGCTGGCGGTAGGAGACCCCGACAGCGAGCATCAGCACGACGATGGCCACCGAGATCCAGAGCGAGAGGCCGAGCGCGCCGCTGCCTGCCAGCACCAGAACCGCGAGCATCGCCTCCGGCCCGTACGCGACCGAGGAGAGTGCGTCCGACGAGAGGATCGCCAACCCCACCGGCTTGCGCATCCGCTCGTGAGTCACGGCGCTGCCGGCCAGCGGCGCGCCCAACACGATCCGACGCCAGGACGACGCCGCGCGCCCGAGCCGCGAGCC
>JBOGZC010000124.1:0-7962 GCA_050697075.1 Solirubrobacterales bacterium
GTTCAGTGCGCCCAGCCGATCAAGGCGCCCGAGAACGCATCGAGAACCACGATGAGTCCGGCATCAGGGTCAAGGCACGGCGGGTCCGATGGCGTCGGCGCATGGTCCAGCCAGTCAGCGGGGCAGGTCGGCTCCGGAAGCTGACCGGCGAGGCGGACCTGCCAGACGATCGGCCCCGAACCTCGCGGATAGACAAACGGGCTGGAATCGATTGATGACCATTCGACCCACGCGTTCGCCCCGCCCGGGACCTGCCGCCGGGCTGCGGCGATCGCGGCCTCTCGATCCATGGCGCCTGGAGGCGGCGTGAGTGGCGTCACGCAGCTCGCGCTCGCTTCGGGTCCCGCAGCACACGACCCGGCCAGCGCTGTGTTCGTCCCACTCGGCGCCGCCGAGCACCCGGCCAACAGGAGCGCCGTCAGAAGGAGCCGCACGCTCGCCACCGCGCGAGTGTCGTTCCAGCAGCGCCAGGGGGCTAGAGCCGAACGACATCTGCCCCGGGTCGCGGGCACGACCGACAGGGAGACGATGCGAGCTCGCTGGGACGCACAGCACTTGACGGGGCGGTCCACCAGCGACAATGTCGTGCTCCTCGGCGGCGAGGACTTCAATCATGGTGGCGTCGATGCTTAGGGCTCGTCATAGAGCGTGGCAGGTCGGAGCCATTCTTCTGATCGTGCTCGGGCTGGGGTGCATCGCGTTGACCATGGTCGCGCTGATTGCCGGTCAGCTTGGTGGCTGGGTGTTCTTGCTGGTCGGGCTGCCCGTGCTCGTTCTGGGCGTGGCCGGGCTGCGGGGCGTCGACCCCGCGGTCCGACTTGCCGGCTCCCTCGCTGCCCTGGCCTGCGGTACAGCCAGCATCTTCATTTCGACGACCGCCCTGCGTGGCCTCACACCGGCGCCTGGCACGCCGGTTGCATCGATCGAACCGGTATCGATGGTGGTCGGGCTGGCATTCATCGCAGCCGCAGTCCTGCTCGTTGTCGGTGGGCCGAGCAGGAAGCCGTGAGCCACCGCCGCGCGATCACCCAGGCGCGACGCGAAGCCTGACAAGCAGACACGACGGTGGATGCGACCGCTCGGATCAAGGCGGAGACTTGAGGCAGTGACGATGAGGGTCCCGAGGCTGCGGCGGCGCTGGATCGCCGTGGGCGTCGTGCTCGTCCTCGTGGTGACGGCCGTCCGCCTCTTGGATAGCGCCTGCTGGATCTACTACTACCGCGTTGTCGACGACCGGTCGCTGGTCGTCGGGACGGTCGAGGGTCCGGGCGCGTTGACACGAGTGACGAGCGTCATCGAGACACCATCGACGGTCACGATCACCGTGAGCTCGTTCCTGGTTCGGCTGGGGGCGGGAACCGCTGTCGGAATCCCCGTCCAATCCGTCGCCAAACTGCATGACCCCATCGGCAGTCGAACCGTCCTTGATGGGAGCAGTGGCCTGCCCGTGGTGCGAACTCGATGCCTGCCGCCGTCATACTTTGCGCCGGGCTGTACCTGAGCACAGTGCCGCGACGGACCAGTGCACGGGAATGTGCGTCAGGTGGTCGGGTGAGACCATCGGCACGCGGACGGCGCGCGCAGCGCGGCTGGGTCGGAGCCCGAGATCGCGTCGGCGAAGCAGACCCCCAGGTGGGCGAGCGTGCGGGAATGTCACCTGACGCTACGTGCGGCGCGCCCTCGACCGATGCGTCCGGCTGACAAGTGAGGCAACGTGGGCGCGACAACCTGCTCGGTTCAGGCGTCAGACGAAGGAATGGTCGAGCAGCAAACGCGAAGGCTTCGCCGCCCCCGTCGAGAGGATGTTTTCGCCGGTATCGTCGTGCTCATCGCCGTGGTCTGCGTGATCGCCCTTGGCTCGATCTTCCTGATCGAGAAGGAGTTCCAGCCTCGAGACGGCCTCTTCGGCATTCCCACGCGGATCCCCGCATGTGGGCGGACCTACGACGTTGGCCGCCAGTTCACCCGCGCCCAGATCTACGCAGGCATCAACCCCGGGTCGGAGCCCATCGTGTTCGAGCCGCTGATCGGCCTGATCCCGCTCACCGCGCCGTTTGAAGGTCACCAAGTGCGTCTCGCGTCGGGGGAGATGGTCTGCGACACCGTGGTGTTCCTTCACGTTGGCCCAGACGGCTACGTGGGCTACGGCCTCGAAGGCGGACCGTGAGGCGTCGGCGATGCCCCGATGAGGGCGGCATTGTCAGGTGGCATTAGCTCACGCTGGACGAGCGCGCTTGGATGTCACTTGATGCATATGGACGCTTCCGCAATCAGCGCGCAGACCGCTCCGACTGGCGAGTAGGAAGGAAGCTCAACCGGCGCGGGCGGCGACTGACGCGAGTGTCTCGCGGATCTCCGTCTGCCAGCCCAGCCACTCCGACCGATTGAAGTCGTCCAGGAAGCGCTTGTCGGCTCCTTCCGCGAAGTCGAGCGCGGCGTGGGCGAGGGCGAGTACCTCCCGTGCGTAGTCGTCGTAGCGGACCACGCATGAAGCTTCAGGAAACGCCGTCCCCGAGTGTGGGTGCTTGAGCAAGTAGCGAGCCATGTCGGTCGGGTCCGACGTGGTGTAGCCGGATCGGCCTTCCAACACGCCGTACGTTTCAGCGAACCGGATGACGCCGTCGATCCGCACCGTGTCACCCTCGTGCCGCACCCACCAATTCGCGCCGATGCCGCAACTGCCGAGTGTCGTCGCAAAGCCGCAATCGTGGAGGACGAGCTGCTCGGCGACAGGAGCGCCCAGGGTGTGATCGTGAAGGAGCGTCCGCGACATCGCTAGGGCGGTTCGCGCGATGCCAGTGTCGTCGCTCTCGCCGTCCATCAGTGTCGTGCCATTGATGACGACGCGCAATCGACCGCCGGCCGACGGATCCTGCTCGGGGTTCGGATCGCACCAGTGCTGCTCGATCAGGTCGAGGACAAAGAGCCGTCTGTCGTCCATTAGTGCGGAGGCTACGCCGCAACCGAAGGCGGCACAGGCTTATCTCGTTGCCTGACTACCAGCGGCGACTGCACGGTGCCCGGTTCTCCTCGCTGACAAGGAGGCCAGGCGTCGCGTGGGCGACGCTTCGGGAATGTCACCCGGAGAACGCGCCATGTTCCCCTCTGAATTGGCCGCTCAAGGGGACCGTCCCAGAGTTGTGGCGAGCGCCACGACGAGGACGGTGAAGACGACCAGGCTCGCCATGAGCAGCCGCCAGCGTGGCGACCGCATTACGGCTCGTCGGCGCTCCGTGACTTCTGCGGGCTCGTTGCGGCGCTGAAGTTGGCGGGCTGCGAAAAGCAGACTGAATGCGAGGACGACGATTCCAAGGGCTCCGCCCGCTTGCTGGTCGAGCAGCGGCAACGCCAGTGCCACAGGGCCCATGCCCATCGCCAATAGGGCGAGCTGTCGCCACTGGCGTCGAACCGCTGCCAGGCCGGCGCCGGCGACAAGGGCGCCGAGGATCAGACTGAACAAGCCGATTGCGACCACCGCGCTCAGGAGGAGGTCGGCCGGTTTGAGCATGGACCGAGTATGGGCCGAGTCAGGTGCCGGTCAACCTGACTGCCAGCCTGTGAGAAGCACAGAGCCGTGGGCCAAGCTTCGCCAATGTCACCCGACGGGAGGGGCTGCGCCTCCTCGGATATCAGCCGGGGCTCTCCGAACGGCCGAATTTCGCGAGCCACTCCTCGGGGAACATCGGTCGGGTCTTCGCCCTGAGCGGCAGCGCCTCGAGGACTGGGGCCCCTTGGGACCAAGGCACGTCCTCGGCGAACCAGTCGAAAGCCGTCAGCGTCGGGTGCCCTCGAAGGGGGCGGACTGTCCCAGCAGCGATCGGGAGCTTGCGCACGAAAAGGAGTTCTTCGAGAGCCGGCGCCTCGGCGAGGCCTGTGATGTCGGTCAGGTTTCGCATCTGGCCGATGTCGACTCTGCGTAGCCGGCGCAATCGGCGAAAGGACGGGAGGTGGGTGATATGCGCGAGCCCGTACAGAGACAGGATCTCCAGAGCAACAAGCCCCGAGATCTCATCGAGACTACTAAGAGCCTGTGAATGAGCTCCACCGCTCGGATCTTGACGTCCGTGCCATAGAACCTGTCATCGCGGGGTCGCAGCATCGCCGGCATGGCGGCGATCATCGAGCTGACGGACACGGAGTGGGCCCTCGTCGAGGACCTGTTCGACCCACCCGGGCGTGAGGGCCGACCGGCCCGCTACTCGCGCCGGGACATGGTCGACGCGGTCCTCTTCCTCGCCCGGACCGGCTGCCAGTGGCGTTACCTACCGGACAACTACCCGCCCTGGGAGGCGGTCTGGCAGCAGTGGCGACGTTGCCGGCGTCGGGCGTCTGGGCGCGCTGGACGAAGCCGAACTGGCGGAGGCTCCGCTCGAGCGCAACGAGTTCGGCGTCACCGATCTGACGAGGGTTGGCCGCGTCGGGGCGCAGGTCGTCCATGGGAACGAGTTCGACGCTGAGGCTCGGGAGCTGGGTGGTCATGGCTGTCTGGTGACCCTACTAGCCAGGCCCTTATCCCACCCCTTACGACGGCCGTCCGCACGCAGTCCCTCGCGCGAGAGCGCCGAGGCGCGGGTCATGTCCATGCCCCAGAGGCTACCCAACGACCCCTTGTGGGCCCCCTTGTCGTCGCTTCGCCTTGCATAGCAGCGCGAGCCGAGTGATGGATGTGCCGGCGATCGCCAGGTGGGCGAGCTCGAGCGAACGGAGGATGGTCATGGCCGAGATGCGGACGTGCGTCGGCTCAGCGAGGTTTGGGATCAAGACGCATGGAGCGCCGATCGCCGACTTCCCGAAGCAGCCCAGCCAGAAGGACGGCCTCGGCCGGATGTGCAGGAGCCACTGGCGCGAGTATGTCAAGGGCCTGAGCCGCGGCGCGAAGGCCAGCGCGGCGGCAGCCGCGACGGCGCCGGAGAAGGTTGCCAAGGTCCGCAAGGCCAAGGCGCTCATCGACGGCATCGACGCCCTGCCCGGCCCCGAGCACGTCCTGGCCATCGCCTCCGATGAGGCGCAGGAGGCCCTGGAGGTCCTTTCGGAACACATCGTGCCCGCCGTCGACCAGGCCGCTCGGCGCGCGATCGAGGCCGCGGACGAGGAGGCCGCTCTCGCGTAGCCCTCCGTCTCGCCGCACGAAGGGCCCCGGGCGCAAGTCCGGGGCCCTTCCTCGTGAGGTGGCGTGATTGGCCGTCCACCGCGTCGCGCCGCGCCGGCGACCTGGCGGGCTGACGTTGCCATGCATGCGGCTCGGGTGCTAGGTCGAACCGCCCAGAAGCCGAAGGTAGCGGCGCGAGATCGGGGCGTACACGAGCGTCGACTCGCCCCATTTACGCGAGGAGGAGCCGGCATCGCCCGCGTTGCGTTTGTTGGGCAGCGCGACACCCTCCGAGCCGATCGTCGATGGGGCACGCGCCCCAAATGGACTGGAGGCTGTCGCTGGGGCCCTCGCGGAGGGCCTTGTCGGCTGTTCGCTCGTGAGGGACGGCTTCCCGTGATAGCCCCCCGAAGGCCTGGACGGCTCCGGCGAACGGATGAGCTAGCCGAGTTCGTCCCGTATCTGTTCGATCAGCCGGCGCGTGTATCTGCAGAGCTCACCCAGCGTCTCCGTCACGCCGCGAGGCCGACTTCCCTCGAGACGGATGCCGACCCCGACCTGGAGGTCAAGCTCCAGCAGCACCTCCACGGCAGGCTGCGGGACGCGAACGGTCGCCAGGAGTGCATGCTGTTCGAGCGCGATGGGCTGTTCGATGCCAAGCTCGTATGCAGTCCCAGCACTCGGCGGCGACGGGTACGTCACCTTCACATGGGCTGACAGACCGCGAGGAAACAGGGCGACCGGGACCAGCAGCTTGTGCTTGTCGTCGATGTCGAGCCGCTGGATGATCCAAAGGTGATGGTCCAGTGGCTTCAACGGGACTTGCCACGGCTGCGCAGCTTCGAGGAGCGCCCGAACGTCGGGGTTCTTGATGCCGCGGATCTTGTAGAGGTGTCCGACGAACTCCTTCCTGTCGATGAAGATGGGGAACTCGCAGCGGTCGCGAGCACTCGTCTCGGAGCATTCGTAAACGACATGATCGAGGGCGGCGCGCAGGTTGTGGACGGTGTCGCCGATGAGGAGCGCCCAGCGAACAGGATCGGGGAGAGGGTCGTATTCGACGTAGAAACGAAACTCGGTTCGTTCGTCGTTCTTCTCGCCCGTAAGCGTCGCCGACGCTCCAATGGTCCACCTCGTCAACGCCTCGTCGAGTGCCTGCAGGTGTTCTTCGGCCCGCGCCACCTTGGCCAGTGCGCCGGCGAGAGGACTTCCCATGTTTTGAGAGCTTACGGGTCCGTCGGCTGTCGGGCGCACACCGGGAAACGTTGACGCGGTCGCGCTACGCTCGGCCAATCGGAGTCGGAGTGATCGAGGGAGGGTCAGCGATGCGAGTGCTCACCTGTTTGTTCTACGCCCTGGTGTCGTTCACCCTGGGCGAGATCCAGCTGCTGCCAGCGGCCTTGGGCCTGGGGACCATTCCGCTCGTCGTTGCCTGGGGCGCCGCCGGCCTCTTCCTGTTCGCCGCGATCATCTTCTTCGTGATGTACCTGCTGGAGCCGATGGGTCGGGGTGGACAGGCCTGAGCCCAAGGAGACCGCGGAGGGAGCACCGCCGCCAGCACTAGCTCGGGTGGCGTCATCTCGGTCAGCATACGAGTTTCGGGCCCTCCTCGAACAGAACTGGTGTTCTAGTCGGAGGATACCCTTGGACGCAAGCGCCGCGCAATCACGCGCGTTTGGATGCTTGAATGCAATACGGGCGGCCCGCCATGAGAGTCAGCAAACTCGGGCCCGCGTCCCGAGGCGCTGTCCACGATCATGCCCGGGCGCCGACAGGGCCCTTCGCGGCCGTCGAGCGAGAGTAGACTCCAAGGACACGCGGCTTCGAGGCAGGGGGAATGCGGATGGCTGAGTTTGATCGCGCCTCGTCCGTGCGATGGCATGCGGAAGTGCCCGGTGCTCGCTGGTTCCGCTCCGATTTGCACGTGCACACCCTCGACGACCACCCTGGTGGGCGGGTGCGCTGGGGTCAGCGCCTTGGGCCGATCGACGATGCTCTGGTTGACCAGTACGCGCGGGCCCTGCTCCATTGCGCCGTCTCTCGCGGCGTTGAGGTCATCGGGCTGACGCCACACGCTGCCTACTGTGACGGTCAAGAGCGGCTGAGCGCAATGTGGCGGGTAGTCGAAGTCTGGAGCTCGGAGTGCGACGACGACGGCGTCCCGTTCCGGGACAAGGTGTACGCGGTGTTCCCCGGCTTCGAGCCGAGCATGGCAGATGGGTCGCGAGGGGTTCACCTCCTGTTCTTGTTTGACCCGGAGATCGGCAGGGAGGGCCTGATTCGGGCGTTTCACACCGTGATGGGGGGCATCCAGCCCTGGCAAGGCGGCGATTTAGCCAATGCAGGTCGTCCGGCCGCCTCAGCGTTCGATTCCATGGCCGCATTGGCGAAGAAGGAGAGCCACTGGGGCTGGCTCTGCCTCGCGCCACATGCATTCAGTGCCGAGCGAGGACTCTTTGGGCAGCTGAAGAGCCAGATGCTGGCCCAGTTCAGCCATGAGGCCATCTCAGGTTTGGAACTCGGGGACACCGAAACTCCAGGGCACGCCCTCAAGAACCGTGCATTCCTCGCCGCCGGGATGCGGAAGTACCACCAGGCCTTCTTCCATGCAAGCGATGCCTACGTCCTCAACCCCGACCCCAAGTCAACAGCACTGTTCGAGCTGGGCTCACGAACCACCATGTTCAAGCTCGCTGAGCCTCGGATCGAAGCCCTGAGACAAGCGTTCCTTGCGTCGGACTCTCGCATAAGGTTGACGATTGCCCCAGACGACCAGGGGAGCGCGGGTCTCCCCCTGTCGCCGAGCATCGAGCCTGTCCCGCTGGCACGCCCGTGGTTGCGATCTCTCACGATCTCGGGGGGGCACCTCCTTC
>JBOGZC010000125.1:0-7935 GCA_050697075.1 Solirubrobacterales bacterium
TGAGCGCAGCGCAGGCAAAATACGAGGCCGCGTATTACGTCCAAAAGCGCACCGAGCGCGCATTCGAGAAAACGAGCTGACTGGTTAGGGCCTTGGCATCGGGCGGGCATCCTTTACGACGTGGCGGTCCGTCCTACAGCTGCTAATAACCAGCGATGCCACTACGCATTCATCCAGACCCCACCGCTGCGGACGCAGACGTCCGGACCGACATCGGCCGATGCGCCCGCGCGACGGACCTGCACGCTGTCGGCCTTGACCCAGGCGCCGACCGGCGGACCTAGGTCTCGGAGCCGACATAGGCGGGTTGCGCGGCCTGCGTAGCGGAAGAAGAAGGTCGGACGTCGGCGTGACAACCCCGCACATTGCAACGGGGCAAGGGCACGAAGGATGGCAGTCTCCAACTCCGCCAGCCGCTCCTCCTTCGTTGCGTACAGTGCTGCGGCACCGTGACCCTTCGACACGCCTTCGACGACTTGCGCGAGCTCGTTGTCGATCGCGGCCCTGTCTGCCGGCTGGTACTCCGCGAATGCGGACTTCGCCTGAGGCAGCAGGTCCCGCTCCAGGAACTCCGTGACCTCCCCACTGCGGGCGTGCATCACGCGGTAGAAGCCGAAGGCCAGATGCGGCCGAGCATCCCGAGCTCGACAAGGATCTGCTCGCGGCGCTGCGCCGGCGACGGGGCAACTACGCAGAGGCAGTTGACAAACCACTAAGAGAGGCGCGCAGAGAAGGCCAAACCTCGGACCTGATCGCGTCGTTGGCGTAGCCGACGAAGCCGCAGTCGGTGTCCGTATCAAGTGGATATCGGAGCGGTTCGCCATCGAGATCAACAATCGTTGCACCGGCCTCCTCGGCAATGAGTAGGCCCCCTGCGAGGTCATACGGATGCGCACAAAGGGGAGTCCGCGTGCGGCCACTGTTCGACCTCCCGAGGAGGGGGCGGGCATCGACGACGAGGCGGTAGCGTCCCGAGGCGAGGAGATAAAGCTGGCCCCCTGTGGATAGGTAGCAGTCGTCGAATGCCGCGGCCTCTCCCTGTACTACGGGACCTAGAACGCTCTGCAGGACCTCGTCGGCCAGGATCCCCATCGGCGCATGCGTGCCCGGGAAGTAGTGGGTGAACGTCGCGAAGCCACCTTTGATCGTCGGAGCGTTGCTCGAGCGTAGTTGGCGCTCGGGCCCCACCGGAGCGAGAGTACCCAAGTCCCAGAGGCGCTCGAACGCGCCCAATCCGCGAATTGCCCACGCACGAACGCCCATGCTTTGTACCATCGGAGGCACCTCCGTGAGCACGCCGAAGGCGATGTCACCAAGGTTCGTCGCATCGCCCCGCTCAAGGGCAACGCCGGACAGGACATACGCGGAGCGCTTCTGATACATGAGTTCCCGGCTACCATCGAGCGGGTCGACGATCAGTCGAAGGCGTGCGTCAGCTGCTGACGAGCCGGGCGGAAAGACTCTGGTACCAAAGCCTTCCGCGACCACGACTATCGGTTCGGGCGCCAGCGCAAGCACCTGTTCAAGGATCATCTCCGCCGGGACGTCGATCCCGAACGACACGTCCCCAGCGCCAGGGTGTGCGATTGCGCGCAGATCATCTGGCTGCGCCGCAACGAGCTGCTGGCGAACGACGTTCCGAACGGCGTCATGGAGCCGGAAGACGAGTGGCACAATCCAAGCCGGCATACCCGGGACCGTGAGCTTGGGTTCGTTCTCCAGAGCTACGGGCTGGCTCATGCGCGTGTTGGGTCGGGCGCGTACCAGTCCCCCTGACACAGATCGGCGAACTGCTTGGGGGTCAGGCGGGTCGGCCGAACGAACTTCAGCGTCAATAAGGTTGCTGGGCCCAGCGAGCGGTTTGCGATGTTGTGGAACCGACCTGGACTACAGACGACCAGATCTCCTGGCCGAAGGACGGCCGACGCGACGACATCGCCGTCTCGCTCAGACACCTCAACTTCGCCATCGACGACCCAGGTGATGTCGTACAGGTGCGTGTGCCGGTGCTCATTCTGCACGTGTCCGGCCGGAATGTGCGTCACGACGATTCGGAAGTGCTCGGAGTCGTACTGATCACGAACCTCAGCCCCGCGCAATTCGTGGGGAACGGTCTCGTAACGATGGATTTCCATTCGCCAGGCCTCGAACTGATCGGACCCGTCGCTGCATCTAGGCGCCGATGGCTCCCGCGGGCGACGCGCATCTCTCTCCCCCAGAGACGCGCCTTGGTTGCACAGTACCCCAACTACATCTGACGGGGCCTGGGCCGGCTACAAGCCGACGAGCGCACCACGATTCCCGTCTCAACAACGCTCCGCACTCGTAGACAGGTGGCCCAGGACCGGCGAAAATGCCACCGCGGCGCAAGAGCGTGCTCGCCCACGGGCACAGGGCCAAAGGCACCGGCGCGTCAACGCGGGGGCTCCACCTACGGAGAACGACGATGTCTGGCGACCGTCTCGACGAGGTTCCCAATCTCCTGCAACTCAAGCAGCAGCTGCGTGCGAAGAACGAGCGGCTCGCATTCGTCGTGATGCAGTTTGCGAGCTCGCCATGGGACCTGTACGCGATGGTCGCCCGCGCTCTCCGGGCACGCCGTTACTTTGCCATCCGAGCGAACGACGTAAGAAACAGGGCCGATCCGGCACACATCTGGACGTTGCTGCAGGAGGCTGATCTCGTTCTGGTTGATCTGTCCCACTGGAACGTGAACGTGTACATGGAACTCGGCGCCAGTCTCGCCTATGCGGATGCGGCTCTCGCACGCAATGACGTTCCTCTCCCACTGGCGCTGATCGCCGACAGCAATGCCGTTGAAGGGAGTCGTTTGCCGTTTGACCTCCGCGGATTAGGCATCACATCGTATGAGGTTGATCACAAACGGGCGATCACGGAGGAGAACATCAAGCAGGCAGTCCACGACGCTCTTGATAAGGCTCCCGATGCGACCGGGATCCGGTCGGTCCCGCCCCACCAGGTTCGCGTCGCCCTCCGGGATCAGAGTACCCCCGCGCGCGAGCTTCTCGCCGCACTCCCGGACGAAGTGACGACCGTGTTGGCAGACCCGGCATCGTCTTTGCTGGTGACCCGCTACATCCAGTCACTCGGGAAGCGGACGGAGCTCGAGTTGGCGGCATCAGCCGGATTTCCCGACCTGCCGACCGCATGGTGGCCGGCGCCAGGGGGTCCGCTTACTGGGGAGTTCGCGTCTGGAGACGATCCTGCGACCCCCGTCCCGCCCGTCCTTCGCGATGAAGCGCTCGCGACCGTCGAGGCCCTGATCGACATCCAGCAGACCCGGGATAGCTGGGTCGCCCAGGCCCTCGACGTATCGAGGATGAGCGAGGTCGACCGTCGCCTGACGCTAGTCGGAGCACTCCTCAAGAGGAGCGGGGATCGCAGTTCTGCCGAAGTCGAAGTGCTCTCATCGACTCTCAGCCTGATTGAGTCGACGGTACCCGCTGGCGTGAGCGCTCGGCCCGAGTACTGGAATGAGGGCCTTCGAGCAGTCCGACAGTTCAGTCGAATGCGCGCCATCTCGGTGGCCCCGACGGTGGTCAGTACGATCCCGCGCATCCAGGCCGCGGCCCGTCGACACTGGGACATTCTGACCGACTATGAGCAGGCCCGAAGCGACCTTAGCCCGCGACAAAAGGAACAGGCGGCCGCGCGGGCTCGTGAGGCTGAATCATCGCGGGTGACGCACGTCGCGACCCTCGGCGGGGCGTACTACCTGGGCCACAGCATCGCCGTGCTACGCGACAGTTCGTCTCCATCCGCTGCCGCCGCGCTCGCGCTCGCCGAGTCGACCCTGCCTGGTCAGACGGTGGTCGTCCCGGGTGCGGCCAACGATCGACGTACCTCTGATTCTCACGGAAAGCGTGCCGCGAGAGCCGACGTCCGGGCCTACGTTGATGGATTGCGGAACACGAGGCCGACGTTTGCAGTCGAGCATCCCTTCCATCTACGGGTAGTGCTCGAGGTGCTATCGGGCGAGAACCGACGCTATCCGGCCGAGTGCATCTTGACGCAGGAAGCCCTGCGGTATGTCTGGCGGACTGGATTCTGGGAGACCTTCCTGTGGTCACGCGACCAACTACCCTTGGTGGCCAACTTCTTGGCGCCGCGCCAGAAGCCGGCGACGCAGGACCGGGCCTTCGTTCAGGACTACGTCGCCTTCGGCCGAACACCACACACCAGCTCGTTCATGCGGCTAGATTACCCGGCCGCAGGAACCGAAATCGCTCAACGCGCCTGGTGGCCCGAGGCGTTGCTCGAGCGTGACCCGAAGACGAACCGAGTCGTGAGGGCGCGTCGCCTCATGAACCTGCCGAAAACCGTAGCGGAGGGGATGACAGCGATTGAGCGACAGCAGCAACTCGGCCGCGTTTGGCGAGGTCAACCGATTGAGACTGACCTCGACGACGTTGCCGGCGAGGTCCTGGGATGGGATCCGAGCCATGCGAGCCCGGTATGGGTCTCGAAGCTTCTTTGGGACCCAGCGAGGTGGCCGGGCCTCACCTTTCCCGATCTGGTACAGGCCGAGCTCTCCGCGGCCGAGTGGCTCGTGATGACCCTGTCGTCGTGGGCTGGCGACCAAAGGGAGGCAAAGGCGGTTCGGGCGCAGGCTCAAACGATCCTTGAGATCGTCTCGGCCTTCGCGAGACGATATGTCGCGGGGCAAGATGAGGACGGGGTCCCGGGCCTGCTGAAGAGCCTCGAGCGGCTGGCGAACAGCGCTGATGGCCGGCTCGCTCAGAGGGTGCGGGATGTGCGAGCGCGTGTCGACAATCTTGCCTCCGCCCTCGAACGCGCTCTTGATGCCGCGGCCGGTAGCCCGGAGTTCGATCTCACGATCACGTCTGGGCCAATACGGGCTACGTGATTACCTGAGGCGTCGATGAGAAGACGGGCCTCCTCCTCAGTGCGGGAGTGTCACCGGGGCGGGCCGCGACTTCGTCGGCGAGCGCTCGGGACGGCGAAGGGTCAGATGTAGGAGTCCAGGTCGAGCTGGGCGTGGCCTCAGCGTGCCGTCGGCGTTCCAGGCGAGTTCAGATTGCACAGAGCTGCCGCGCTTCAACTTCAGCTACGACCGCTGAACCGGGTGACCGGCGGCTCCGGGCTCGCCGCCGGATCGGTCAACTAAGCGTAGCAACCTCACGGGTGACCGGATCATCAAGGTCGAGGGTGGCGCGACGTACACGAGCGTCTACGACCGCAGCGATGAGCTGGTCAGAGTGCTGAAGAGCGGCGGATCATCCAGAGCTTCGCCTGCGACGTCTGATGGCAACCAGACCGGCGATGCCGAATCGGGCATGAGCGTCACGCGGTCGGCTATGACCTGGGCGATCTGCTGACCGCGATTACGCGCGTGAACGGCACGAGTACCACTTTCACGCTCGCCTTGGGGCGGGCCACGACCCGCGTATCGACCGGGGTACCGACACGTACAGGTACCAGGTGGCGTCGGAGACGGTGTTGCGCGTCGCCAACAGGGGTGGCACGACGATAGACAGTCCCGTCGATGTCTCCAATCGTTCCATCTGGGCTGGGTCCATTACGGACCGCACGCGCCGATGGCCAGCGCGACCTCGGGCCAGGTCCCGTCCGTCTCGCCCTCGAGCCGACGCAGGTAGACCGTCGTGACCGCCAGTGATGAGTGGTCGAGGAACGCGCTCACGGCCTCGATCGACGCCCCGGCATCGCGACGGAGTTTCGCGGCAGTGTGGCGGAGGATGTGGAGCCCGGCGGGCGCGAGGCCGGCTGCCACCAGGTACCCGTCGGAAGCGGCCGGCGAACGCGCCGCTCGTGATCCCGCCCGGTCCGGCACCCGCCTGCCAGAGTGACTCGTCGGGATCCATCGTCGCGAGGTCCTTCGCGACATCGGCCAGCGTCGCGCAGATCGCCTCATGGGCGGGCCGCGGTAGCTCCCGGCGGCCAGCCTTGCCACCCTTACCCCGGTAGCGGTAGAAGACCGTCTCGCCCTCGAGGTTGAGGTCGCCGGCGCAGAGCCGGAAGACCTCGGCCCGGCGGCGGCCGGTGAGGAGCAGGACCAGCAGGATGGCCCGGTCGCGCCGGCCCCGGACGGTGTCGGGCACCACCGCGAGGAGCCGGCGGACCTCGTCGGCCCCGTAGCCTCGGGCAGGCGCGGTGACGGTCCGCGGTCGCTCGAGGGCGTCGCAGGGGTTGGCCGCGAGGAGGCCCATCCGGATCGCGAAGCGGTAGAAGGAGCTGAGACAGGCGATCCGGGCGCCGACCGTCGCGGCCGAGGGCACCCGACCCGAGAGGCCGATGACGTGGGCGAAGGCAAGGACGTCGGCCGAGCGGATCCGGTCGGGGGTTCGGCCAGCGAAGAAGGGCCACACCATCCGGGCGTAGCTCTCGACCGTCCTGGTCGATCCCGAGCGAGCGCGCTTCTCGACGAGGAAGGCGTAGATCGCCTCCTCCCAGGCGGTGGGCGTGCCGGATTGGAGCGCCGGGAGCGGTGTCGGGTCCATCGAGGCCTCCTGGGTGATTGGTCGCCCACATCACTCACTCAGACGGCCGACGAATGCAACACGATGGCGAGATCCCGTTTGGTTCTTGTTATTTGCGCGACCGCTGATTCGAGGGCCTCGCCTACCTCGAGGTCTTGGCTCCCCAGTCAGCGGCCGGTCGGTGGAATTGGGTGTCAGCCCTCGCTGGACGCGAGGCTGACGGCCGCGTCGAAAGAACCAGCCGTGTGCCAGTCCGTGCCGGTGGCGTCCACGGCTAAGCCGGCGCTCAGAAGCCTCTGCATGAGCTCGTGCCGGCGCTGACTGGTGTTGTCGAGTCGCACGACGTGGCGGCCGCCCAGGTCTGAGAAGGGTCGGCACCGACCGAGCTCGACTAGGACAGTCCGGTCCTCGTCCCAGGCCATCGCCATCCCCGCTTCGAATAGCACGTTTGCACGTGCCTGCGGCGTGAGGTTGATTTCGTGGGGAGGTTCGGCCGGACCGTGCAGTTCCGAACGAAGTCGCGCCTCGTCGTCGGGTGTCATGAGCACCATCACCGCTTGAGCCCGGCCGAAAGCCGCACGAAGGACCTCGCCCACGTAGGGCGTTGGACGTCCGGTGGCCAGCACCGCTTGGCTCCACTCAATCGGTAGTAGCCCGAGGGCTCGCAGAAAATCGAACATCGCATCGCGCGCCGTTTGGTTGCGACCGTGGACCACGAAGATTGCTCGCTTGTCGGGCTCGGCCAGGTCCAGGTCCGCAGCTGCAGCCGTGGACCGTGCACTTCGGCTGGGTTGAGCAGCCCGACGCTTGCGCGCCCCGTCAAGGAGGGTTAGCTCGAACATCGCGGCATCGACATAACCGAGGGCCGTCTCGACACCCGACGCGAACGCTCGTTCCCATGCGCTGTCCGGCGTGGAGTCGGTGAACATCATCAGCCCATAACGATTCGACCGCATTCGTTCAGCGAGTTCCGAGTCGGGTCCGAGAGCATTGGCCAGAACACTGATCACCCGCGACTTCCAGGACGTCTGGGCGGCCTCGCCTCGACGATAGAGAGCAATCGGGTCCGCCGCCTCAACTCTGAGCTTCTCCAACAGCTCGAGAGCCGAGCCGGGGTCGACAGTCGGTTCAGTCCTGGATGCTCGATCTGCTGGGCTCCGCCGGCGCGGTGGTGTGCTACTCAACTACCGGACCTCCGATCTTCCGACCGCACATCAGCATACGGTCGGCAATCTCCGCGGATGATGGCTACTGAAGACACCGAGCCCCTTGGGGCGGCGGTGGTCCGGTCCCTTCTGAGCGCGTCCAGATACGTCCGTGACACCGGGGCTGGACGCGAGGTGAGGCGCCGAGGCGGTCGAGCAATGGGCTGAGAGCCCTCGCTACGCTGGATGTGTCAGCACCAGCACGAGGGCTCTCACGATGAAGTCTAGGCGCCAGCGCAGCCATCCCCAGG
>JBOGZC010000126.1:0-7882 GCA_050697075.1 Solirubrobacterales bacterium
CGATGCTCGTTACCGCCGACGCCGACATCGACCGGGCCGCCAATGCCGCCGCCTTCGGCGGCCTTCTGAACACCGGCCAGATCTGCCTGTCGGTCGAGCGCGTCTACGTCGAGGAACCGGTCTACGGCGAGTTCGTCGCCAAGCTCCAAAAGAACGTCGAGTCCCTACGCCAGGGGGCCGACGGCCGCACTTACTCCGCGGAAGTGGGCGCCATGAGCTCGCCGAACCAGATCGCCATCGTCGCCGACCACGTCGAGGACGCGCGCGAGAAGGGGGCGCGGATCCTCACCGGCGGCAAGCGCAAGGACCAACCCGGGGACTGGTACGAGCCCACCGTGATTGCGGACGTCGACCATTCGATGAAGGTGATGCGCGAGGAGACCTTCGGCCCGGTCATCCCCGTGATGAAGGTGAGCGACACGGACGAGGCGGTTCGGATGGCCAACGACACGACCTACGGGCTCGGCGGCTCCGTCTTCGCTGGCGACGCTGAGAGTGGCGAGCGAATCGCTCGCCGGGTCGAAGCGGGCACCGTGGCCGTCAACGACCTGTTCATGACCAACTACTCCGTGCTGGGCTTGCCGATGGGCGGCTGGAAGAACTCCGGGATCGGCTACCGCCACGGCGCCGTCGGGATTCGCAAGTTCTGCCGCTCGGAGTCGATCACGGTGCCCCGGTTCCGCCAGCCGAAGCGGGAGTTCCTTTGGTTCCCGTACAGCCCGCGCCAGCGCGGAATCGTCAGGCGCCTGTATCGGCTGCTGAACGCCCGCGGCCTGCGGAACCGGCTCGGGATCTAGCCGCCAAGGCGGCCCAGCCCACGGCCCGCCCGCGGGCCGGCAGGGCCGTCGTGCTCCAGGGGGAGCGGCGCTCGCGCCCGCTACGCCCGGGTGTCGGCGAGCTCGCCCTGGAGGCGGTCGGCCTCCTCGCGGTACCAGTCGGACACGGCCCTCAGCCACTCGGCTTCCGCGCGGGTGCGAACCGCCACGTAGTCCGCGAACTCGTCGCCCGCCAACCGCGTCGCCTCCGATACGGAGACCACGGTACGGCGCCGGCCCAGCCGCCTCCATTCCACGTGTTCGGAATCGACCGTCGCGTCGAGCATCAGGCGCGTGCCATCGCTCAACTCGAGCCGCATCGGGGCCTCGCCCCGCAGGCTCCTACCTCGAATCGTGCCTTTGTTCATGGGCTCTCGCCCCTTTCGCCCGCTGTGGCGGGCAGCCGCTTAGGTGTCCCGGAGCTCAACGTAGCAGGAGCCTTGCGACCACCGGGTAAAGAGTCGGTAACGATTCAGGCGGGCTCAGCCGGCGGGAACGAGCTCCTCGCGAAGCTGTCCCGCGGCCTGAACCATGTTGCGAAGCGCCGGCTCGACCTCGTCCCAGGTGCGGGTCTTCAGCCCGCAGTCGGGGTTGACCCAGATCTGCTCCGGATCGAGCACCTTGGCGGCCGCCTCGAGCAGCTCGAGCATCTCGGCGGCCGGCGGCACGCGCGGCGAGTGGATGTCGTACACGCCGGGCCCGATCTCCTGCGCGTACCCCGTGCGCTCCCAGTCATGGAGCAACTCCATCCGAGAGCGCGCCGCCTCGATCAGCAGCACGTCAGCATCCATTTGCTGGATCTGCTTCATGATGTCGCCGAAGTCCGAGTAGCACATGTGCGTGTGGATCTGTGTCTCGTCCTTGACCACCGCGCTCGCGACGCGGAAGCAGTAGACCGCCCACTCCAGATATTCGTCCCAGCGGTCCCGGCGCAGCGGCAGGCCCTCGCGGATCGCCGGCTCGTCGACCTGGATCACCTTGATCTCCTCTGCCTCGAGGTCGGCGACCTCGTCGCGAATCGCGAGGGCGAGCTGCTCACACGTCTCGGAGCGGGGCTGGTCGTCCCGCACGAACGACCATTGCAGCATCGTCACAGGGCCCGTGAGCATGCCCTTGACCGGCTTCGATGTCAGCGACTGGGCGAATGCCGTCCAGTCCGTCGTCATCGGGTGCGGTCGACTGACGTCTCCGAAGATGATCGGCGGCCGCACGTACCGTGAGCCGTAGGACTGCACCCAGGCGTTCTGGGTGAACACATAGCCCTCCAGCTGCTCGGCGAAGTACTGGACCATGTCGTTGCGCTCGGGCTCGCCGTGCACGAGCACGTCGAGGCCGACCTGCTCCTGGAAACCGATCACCCGCTCGATCTCTGACCGCATACGGCGGTCATAGGTCGCCCGGTCGATGTCGCCGGCCCGGAGCTCCGCGCGGGCCTGGCGGATCTCGGCGGTCTGCGGGTAGGACCCGATCGTGGTGGTCGGAAACAGCGGCAGGTCGAGGCGCGCGTGCTGGGCCTCGCGGCGGATCTCGAACGGGCTGTGGCGCCTGGCGTCGCCCTCCGTGAGCGCCGCCACCCGGTCGCGCACGGCGGGGTTGCGGGTCCGGTGGGAGTTGCGGCGATCCTCGAGCGCGCGGTCGTTCGCGTCCAGCTCGGCCGCGACCGGCTCCCTGCCCTGGCCGAGCCCGCGGGCGAGCGTCGCCACCTCCCCGACCTTCTGCGTCGCGAACGCCATCCACGAGCGCAGCTCGTCGTCCAGGACGTCTGAGGGCGGCTCGGCGTCAAGGTCGACGGGCGTGTGGAGCAGCGAGCAGGAAGTCGAGACGACCAGCTCGGCGCATCGGTCGCGCAGGCCGCCAAGCAGGTCGAGACTGTGCTCGAGCTCGTTGATCCAGACGTTGCGGCCGTCGACGATCCCGGCGAACAGCCACTTGTCCTCCAGCCCGCCTTCGTCCGCGATCAGCTCGACGTTCTTGGGGCCGTGGGGGTCAACCGCGCGGGAGACGTCCGTCGCGCCCCGGTGGAGATCCAGCCCAATGCCCTCGATCGGGAGGTCGCGCAGCACGCCGAACGCGTCGCCCGCGTGGTCGAAGTAGGTCTTGACGATGATCCGGGTGCGCTCGTGGACCTTGGCCAGCTCCTCGTAGGCGAGCCTGAGGGCGTCCAGCTCCCGTTCTGAGCGATCCTGGACGAAGCAGGGCTCGTCGAGCTGCACCCAGGTGGCCCCCTGCTCGGCCAGGCGCTCGATCACCTCGCCGTAGACCTCGAGCAGGGGCTCGATCAGGCCAAGGCGGTCGAAGTCGTCGGGAACCCCCTCAGCGGACTTGCCGAGCAACAGGAACGAGACCGGCCCCAGGACCACCGGCACCGTGTCGATCCCAAGCTCCTCCATGGCCTCGGAGTGCTCGTCGAACGGCTTGGTCGATGACAGGGAGAAGCTGGTTTCGGGGCCCAGCTCGGGGACGATGTAGTGGTAGTTCGTGTCGAACCACTTGGTCATCTCCATCGCGGTCACGTCGACTTCGCCCTCCTGGCGTCCCCGGGCCATCGCGAAGTACGTGTCCAGTCCCACCGACTCCCCCACGTCGCCGTAGCGCGACGGCACGGCGCCCACGAGCGCGATCGTGTCGAGAACATGGTCGTAGAGCGAGAAGTCGTTGGATGGGATCAGATCGATCCCCGCCTTCTGCATGACCCGCCAGTTGTCCAGGCGAATCCGCTTCGCCACCGCGAGCAGCTCGTCCTCTGAGGCCTCGCCCCGCCAATGGGATTCGAGCGCGAATTTGAGCTCGCGCTTCGGCCCGATCCGTGGAAAGCCTGCGATGTTCGACAGTGCCATCGAACGGTGAGGCTACAACAGACGCATGGGAGCTCAGCGCTCCCCGCGGGCTAGCTGGAGAGGGTGTCGCTGGCGTTACTGGGCCGGGGCGAGAGGCGAACGGGAGCGGCGCTCAGGGCGCGCAGCCGCATGTCGGACCACGTGAGGCCCTCGCGAACCAGCGCCGGCAGCCCCAGGGTCACTGCGGTGGCGATCTCGACCGCCTGCAGGATCACGCCGTAGGCCAACGCGTCGGCGGCGCCGACGCCGAAGCCGGTCGTGAGGACGCTGATCACGGCGAGCTGGAAGACGCCGATGTTGGACGGTGTGGCGGGCACCACCGCGGTCACGTTGACCGCGAACAGGACCGCTGCGGCGGCGCCGATCCCGACGTCGCCCCCCAACCCCAGCGCCTGGAACAGGGCGGCGCAGGCGAGCAGCTGGATTCCCCAGGCCAACAGCTGGGCACCCGCGGCAACCGGGCCGCGGCGCGGGTCGCGGAAGACGACGAGCCCGGTGCGGACCCGAAGCAGGGCCGACCGCATCGCGCCGATCACGCGTGCGACCCGACCCGAGCCGCCCTGGCGCACAACAGCCGGCGCCAGGAGCACCGCGATCAGCAGGACGAGCGGAGCGAGGCTGAACAGGAAGAGCCGCTGGGAGCTCGAGTGGAAGAGGTCGGTAGAGGCGACGATGATCACGCCCAGGAGGCCCAGAGCGAGGATGTTCAGCACGGTCTGGGACACCAGGGTGCCGAGGAGGACCGGGAAGGTCTCACGCATCCGCCCGGTGCGCCTTGCGAGGACCATGGCGCGGGCGGGCTCGCCGAGGCGGGCCGGAAGCGTCGCCGACATCAGCACCCCGATCATCGTGGCCGAGGTAACGTCGCGGCGACGCAGGGGTCGTCGCGGTAGGGCCGAGCGCGCGATTGCAACCCAGGAGACGGCGCGCATGAACATCGAGCTCATCATCAGCGCGGTCGCGATCAGCACCCAGCCGATGTCCGACCTGACGATGCTCGCGACCACGTTCTGGAGCCCGATCTTGTGCGCCGCGAGCGCGGACAGGCCAATCCCGAGCAGCGCCGCCACCCCCAGGCCGAGCCGCCTTGCGACCCGGTGGCGAGTGACCGTCTGCGCAGGAGGCGGGTCGAGCGATGGCAGGCGCTTCGGCGGCCGCCGGGGCTGGCCGTCGATCGGGGCCAACCCGCTCCGCCCGGCGAGACGACCCACGGTCGCCATGGGCTCCGGCGCGTTCCGGGCTTGCTCGTACACGCCCTCGACCTGCTCGGCTACACGAGGCCATGCGTAGCGCGTCGCCGTCCGGTGAGCCGCCCGGCCCATCGCCTCCCGGCGAGCCGGCTCGAGATAGAGGCGCTGGAGCTCCTCCGCGAGCCGCTGCGGGTCGGCCGGCGGCACGAGGATCCCGTCCGACCCGTCGGTGACGACGTCCGAGTAGCCGGCGATCTCGGACGCGATCACCGGCGTCCCGGCGGCGAAGGCCTCGGTGAGGACCATGCCGAAGCTCTCCCCGGCCAGCGAGGGCGCACACAGGACGTCGGCCTCGTGGAGGTGGCGCCAGAGCTCCTCCCCGGAGACGCGCCCGAGTGTGTCGATGCTGGACTCGGTCGCTGGATCGGGGACGTAGCGCTTGACGTCGTCCGGGCTCGCCCCGATCAACGTCAGCCGCGCTGGCACGTGCTCGATCAGGCCCTCGAATGCCTGCATGAGGACCGGCAGCCCCTTGCGCTCCTCGGAGCGCCCAACGAACAGGACCCGGAGCTTCTCCGAGCGAGGCTTCGGGCCCGCGGGCGGAGCGTCGACGTCGACGCCGTTGGGGATCACATGGTACTCGCCCCCGAACCAGCGGTGGCCGGTCCAGGCGGCGGCCTCGGAGACGGCGATCCGCGCGCTCAGCTGGTTGAACTTCCGCCGGGCGCCGAGGAGGTTCGCGACCGCGTTTGGCATCCGCTTGGTCGAGTAGGCGTGAAACGTGCCCACGACGGGCGCTTCCCGAAACGAGCATGCGTCCCAGCTCAGGACCGGCGCGGCTGGCTCGTGAAGGTGGACGATGTCGAAGCGCCCGGCCTTGAGCTCGCGTCGCATGGTCGAGACCCCGTCCGGGAAGACCGAGAGGTTGGACACGGCGCCGTTGGCAGCGAAACCGGCCGTCCGCCCGAGGGGAATCAGGTACTCGGGGGCGCTACGGCGCTCGGCGTCGGCGCGGTGGAGCACCTTGCTCAGCCGGTCCGGCGGGTCCCAGGGCGCCAGCACCCGCACCTCGTGGCCGCGGCCTATGAGGGCATCGGCGAGCGCCTCGACGTGTCGGTTGACGCCGCCGGCATACGTCCAGGAATAGGGGCTGACGATGGCGATTCGCATGGAATTGACCGGTAGAAGGAGGCCGGCCTGCGGACTGAGACGGGCCTGTTCACCTTACAAGACACGCCCGCTGTGGTTACGCGGATCCCGCGGTGCCGGGTGCGTGGCCCAGGCGAGCCCGACCGTGGCCCCCACGACCGCCGTGCCGAGGATCAGAAGCAGGGCTCCCGAGTCGTTGGCGAGTGTGCCGACCACCGTGGCGCCCAAAGCCCCCACGAGCCCCGCCCACGCCCAGCGGCGATCGCCGAACCAGCCCTCGATCCTGTGGCGAGCGAGCGCTCCCGCGAGGAGGGCCGCCACGACGAGCCACAGCTTCGCCGTAGCCGCGTACCGGCCGAAGCTGTGGACCGAGAGCTCCAGCCGCCGCTGCACCGTCTCGCCGAGCTGATCGAAACCCCCCGCCCGCAGCACCGTTCGGGTGAGGTGCGCGTCGCCGCCGCTCACCAGGTCCACGGCGACCAGCGCCGCAAGGGCTACGACCGGTGCCGCGAGCAGGAGCGCGAGCCGGCGCCGTCCGGCGCCGAGACACACACCGGCTGCCACCGCGGCGCCGACCGGGAGCCCGATCGCGGCGCCGACGTCGGCGCCGAATCGCCCTGGGGCGAACGCCGCCACGGCGAGCGTTGCCGTGACTCCGAAGGCGATTGCGGCCGTGCGCCCGGGGGCCCGTGGCGCCCAGGCCACGAGGCCGGCCCCCGTCGCTATGGGCACGAGCGCGCCGATGACCGCCTCGAGCTCGTTGCCGATTCCGAAGAATCGGACGCCGCCGGCCGGGTTCGGCCCGGCGAGCGAGAGCTCAGTCAGGTGCGACCCGGCGATCACGTCGACCGCATAGCCGGACACCGAGACCGCGCCCGCTATCGCCAGCGCCCCGAACCCCGGGGCGAGCCGCAGGGTGAGGATCGCGAGCGTCGGCGCGCCGGCCGCGGCGATCAGGCGCTCGCCGAGCTCGCTGGGCTCGAGAGCGCCCGTCAGGAGGAGCACGGCCGGCAGATACGCGACGGCAACCGCCAGGACGCAGAGCGCGGCCCGCAAGCCGCGCCGCCCAAAGGCGATCCCGGCGAGCGCGGTCAGCGCCACCCACAGCAACACGCTGACGCCCACCACCGGCCCGCGGCGCGGGCCGATCGCCGCCAGCCGGTCCGCGAGCCGCCCCAGGGAGCCCGGGTTCACCTCGCCCTCGGTAGTGATCGGCTCGCCGGTCATCTGCGTCGGCACGCCGAGGCCGAGCCGCGCGAGCACGGTGGGAGCCAGGTCCGTGGACAGCACGTACCCGCCGATCCGGGTCGAGTCCGACGTCAGGGTGCCGGCGAGGCCCCTGCCCACGAGCCCGATCGCAAGCGCCCTATTCTGGGCCGGGGGCGGCCGCTCGATCGCGACCAGCAGGTCGTCGCCCCGGAGCCCGGCCGCCATTGTGGCGAGCCGCGAGGGGCCGGGCTCGACCAGATTTACGAGCGGGCAGCTGCGCCGTGCGCAGCGCGCCGGATCGGGAAGGCGCCCATGCTCGGAGACGATCATGGCGATGGCGGCGTCCGCCAGGGTCGAGCGGGCGCGGATCCCCGCCGCGCCAAGCGTCGATCCCAACAGCCCGGGGACGAGCTCGGCCGGAACGCCGAGCGCCCGGCGGCGCACCGCGTCCCAGGTGCGCGGCGGGATCCCGGTCGACGAGGCCCCGCCCCCGCGGGCATGGAGGAGCGGCAGCGGCTCGTCGTAGAGCGCCGGGGGAGTCCGCGCCCCCTGTCCGACATCGAGATAGGTCTGCTCCGCGGGGACGTCGCCGATCCCGGCGCTCATGAGCCCGATCGCCATCCCCGGAACCCGCGCCAGCTTCGCCGGCGTGGTACCAGGCGGCATCAGCGCGATGGTGACC
>JBOGZC010000127.1:0-7786 GCA_050697075.1 Solirubrobacterales bacterium
CCACCGAGCTGAGCCCAGCGGGCCATCGCGTCTGTCCCGAGCTCCTCGAGTCGGGCATCGTGATGCCCTGGATCGTGGTGGAACAGAAGCAGGTTCTTGGGCGCACAGCGACGGGCGAAGGTCAGGGTGTCCTCGACACGCGAGTGCCCCCAGCCGCGGTGAGCTCGGTACTCGGCATCGGCGTACTGGCAGTCGTGGATCAACAGCGACGCGTCTCGGGCGAGCCCATGTCCAGAGATCCAGGCGGAGTTGGCGGTCGATAGGTTCTGGCCGAGGGCGGGTTCGTGGTCTGGCAGGTAGCAGAGGCTCGCGCCATGTTCGCTCAGCCGATAGCCGAGCGTCGGCCCTCGATGGGCGACGAGGGAGGCCTTTAGCTCGATGCCACCGATGTGCCAGCGCGTGGGTGGAGCGTCCTCGAACGTGACCCGCGCCGGAAGCTCCCGGATCTCGATCGGCGACAGCGGGCTTGAGATGTAGCGGGCGAGGCGCTCGCGCAGGGTTCTGCCGGCTCCCGGCGGGCCCCAGACCGTGGCCTCCACCTCGCGGTCGAAGAGCGGGGCAAAGAACATCAGACCCTGAATGTGGTCGAGATGAAGATGGGTAAGGAGCACATGCAGACGGCGATGACGGCCTGCGATCGCCGCGCCGAGCTCCCTGATGCCGGTTCCCGCGTCGAGGATGAGCTCGGAGCCGTCGGCGGCGGTGACCTGCACGCAGGAGGTGTTTCCTCCGAATCCGGACGCCTGGGCCCCGGGCACCGGAATTGAGCCGCGAACGCCCCACATGCGGACGCGCATCAGCTCGCTCCCTCGCCATCGCCCCCAACCACCCAAAAGACGACGATCGCCCCGTGGTAGCCCCCCGGTCCGACGAGCGGCAGCGCTCCGGCCTCGATCTCAAGCGGACCCCCCTCGCCGCGAATGCGAAATCGACCGTAGACCGGGCGGCCCTCGCGGAGCGCCACCGTGAGCGGCAGCTGGTCGGACGGCAGCGGAGTGCCGTGCTCGTCGAAGGGCCCGAACCGGGCGTTCCACTGCTCGCGGGTCATGGTCCCGGTTTCCTCGAAGGGGCTGCCGACGACGTCCGCCGCCGCGTCGTTGTAGAAGACGATATGACCCTCCACGTCGACCAGAAATGCCGCCAGCGAGACGATCGAGACCAGGTTGCGCGCCAGGATCAGCTCCAGCGGTTGCTCCTCTGGTTCGGGGACGCGAGGGGGCGGCGCGGGCATTGCCTCTGACGCTACCGGCTCGAGTTCGGGCACCGAAGCGGTCATGCGGCGACCGAGGCCAGGGCCTCCACCTGGCGGGGGGCCAGCGTCTCGCGTGCGATGACCAGGCGCTGAATCTGAGAGGTTCCCTCGTAGAGCTGCATGATCTTGGCGTCACGCATCAGCTTCTCCACCGGGTAGTCCTTGATGAAGCCATACCCGCCGTAGACCTGCACGGCGTCGGTCGTGACCTCCATCGCGGTATCGGCGGCGAAGCGCTTGGCGTGCGAGGACTCGAGCGTGTTTCGCTCGCCCTGGTCGAGGAGGACCGCCGAGTCCCAGGTCGCGAGGCGTGCAACGTGGACCTTCGTCGCCATGTCGGCGATCAGGAACTGGATTGCCTGATGCATCGCGATCGGAACGCCGAACTGCACCCGCTCCTTCGAGTATTCGACGGCGAACTCGAACGCCGCGCGGGCGATGCCGACCGCCATCGCGGCGACGCCCGGACGGGTGTGATCGAGCGTCATCATCGCCAGCTTGAAGCCGTGGTTCTCCTCGCCGAGTAGGTTGGCTGCCGGGACCTCGGCGTCGTTGAAGGTGATCGTCGCCGTGTTCGAGGCGCGTTGGCCCATCTTGTCCTCGTGCTTGTCGACGACGACGCCGGCGTCCCGGGGGACCACGAACGCCGAGATGCCGCGGTGGCCAGCCTCCGGGTCCGTCTTCGCGTAGACCGTGTACCAGTTGGCGTAGCCGCCGTTGGTGATGAACGTCTTGGAGCCATTGATGACGTACTTGTCGCCGCGCTTGACAGCCCGCGTGCGCATGCCCGAAACATCGGAGCCGGCATCGGGCTCGGTGAGGCAGAACGAGGCCAGCTTCGGCGCCTCGGTCAGCATTCCCAGGTAGGTCTTCTTGATCTCCTCCGAGCCGCCGAGGAGGACGGGCGCCGATGCCAGCCCGTTACAGGAGATCGAGGTGCCGATCCCCGAGCAGCCCCACCCGAGCTCCTCCTCGATCAACACGCCGTCGATCGAGGAAGCGCCAGCCCCTCCGTACTCGGTCGGGATCTGGGGGTTCATGAGCCCGACCTCCCAGGCCTTTTCGATGATCGCCTGCGGCCAGGTGCTGTCGCGGTCGTACTCCCAGGCGACCGGGCGGATCTCCTTCTCGGCGAAGTCGTGCGCCAACTCGCGCAGGGCCTCTTGCTCCTCGGTCGGTGAAAAGTCGATCATGGTCAGTTCCTCGCCCGGCCCGCGTGCGGCTAACGCGGGGCCTCAGATGGGTGTTTTGTGCCGCACCTTCCTTAGTGCCGCCATACGCGGCCGTCTTACGGGCATCCGCTTGCTCCGTGCCAGCGGATGGTCCTGAGCCGTTTGGCCCAACGATTGCCCTGCGTAACATCTGTCTTCGAGGCGGTCGCTCCCCAAGGCCCGCTTCGTCCCTCAGATGGATGGCTTCGCACACCAGATCCTCCAACTCGACGCCGGGACACTCGAGTGGATCCAGTCCGTGCGCTGGGCTCCGATCACCCCGTTCTTCGTGATCCTGTCGGCGTGGTGGGTAAAGGGCCCGATCCTCCTGGCGCTTGCCGCCGGGCGTGACATAGGGCGCAGACGGTTGCCGTTCGCCGCGGCCTGCGGAACGGTCAGCGTCGCTCTCGCCTCGCTGATGTCTGGTCTGCTGAAAGTGCTCGTCGACCGGCCGCGACCCGCCGTGTCTGATCATTCAATCTCCCCGATCGTCGCCACGCCCGACTCTCCCTCCTTCCCGTCTGGGCACACGACCACGGCGTTCGCCGCCGCAGTGGCGATCTCGATTGTGGAGCCACGTCTCAAGGTGCCGATGCTCGTGATCGCTGGCCTCGTCGGGATCTCCCGCGTCTATCTCGGGGTCCACTTTGTGATCGACGTTGTCGCGGGGGCGCTCCTGGGAGCTGCCTTGGGCGCTGGGATCGGACTGGCGGCGCGGGCGCTGATTCGGCAAATGCAGCACCGAGACGCCGTCGCGCACGCCTAACGCTCCGGGCATTTCAGCTCCGGGTTGTCCGCCTGCCGCGATAACAGCGGGCTCGAGCCTGGAAAGGCCCCGGGCGGCGCCCGTAATGAATCGCCTTCAGGCCGCGCTAATGGCTTTAGGGCGATCATGCATACGAACTCTCTTGACCCGATCTCGTCTTCCGACGCGACACCGCTCCACTGTGCGGTCGCGGTCGACGTAAACGGCACCGCCAGCGCAAGCGGCATCGGCGAGGAGGTGCTTCAGAAGGCCCTCGCCCAGCTTCGGGCCAGCGGACTGTCGGCGCATGGATCCGTGACCTGTACGGAGGACCAGCTCTATCGGGTGATCGAGGAGGATCCCGCGTGTCGCGTGATTCTCGTCGGCGGCGATGGGACGCTTCACGCGGCGGTCAATGCTCCGGTTCGGCCGGCGGAGCTGGCGCTGGTCCCGACCGGACGCGCAAACAACGTCGCCCGCGCGCTTGCAATTCGCGGGATCCCGTCGCTGCGATTGCGCTCGCCGGCAGCGCCCCCGCTCTTCCCGTGGACCTCCTGCGCGTTGAGACGGCCGACTCCGTCTGCTACGGCGTCGAGGGGGTGAGCGCCGGCCTGCAAGCGGATGCAAGGGCGCGGTACTCGGGAAGCAACTCGGGCGACCTTCGGGCGGGGGTCGCCGCGCTCGCCACTGCAATCCGCCACTACCGCCCCTACAGCGCTTCTCTCTCCCTCGACAGCGTGCCGCAGGCTCCGCTTGATGCGGCCCAGGTGTTCATCTCGAATATGCCGTTGTTCGGATTCGGCTTCCGTGTCAACCCCGACGCCGATCCAAGCGACGGGCTGCTCGAGTTGATCGTGATCCGCGCCCAAACGCGGCGCCGGGCCCTGCGCCTGCTCGCTGCGTCCTACCGCGGCACTCATGTCAATCACCCTGCGGTGAGCGTGCAGCGCGTTCGTGAGGCTGAAATTACCGAGGCGCTGCCGCTGATCTGCGACGGAACACCGATGGGCGTGAGCCGGGCATCGATCACGATCGATAGCGAAAGACTGCGACTGGTGGCCCCGTGGAGGCGCTGAAGGTTCCGCTGCGATTGCGGGACCGATCACACAGTCGAGCGGGCCCAGGCCTTTTGTTTCTCACCGGCTTCGGCATGGCCGCGGTCGGGGTGGGCGCGGCTCGCGCTCTGACGACCTCGTTTCTGCCGGTTCTGCTCGAGCGGGCCGAGCGCTCGCCCGAGTTGATCGGCGTGCTGATGCTGGTCAACCCGCTGGCGGGCTTTGCGATCCCTCTGCTGGTCGGGATCTGGCGCGACCGCCGCCCGGCCGATCGACTCGGCCATCGCCTCCCGTTCATCGTCGGAGGGAGCCTGCTGACCGGCGGCGGCCTCGTTGCGATCGGCCTCGGCACCGGGGTCTCCTACCTCGTGCTCGTGCTCGCCGGCGCCGTGACCTACATCGGCCTCAACGCGACCGCAACCGCACACCGCGCGATCATCGTCGAAGGCTTCGAGGACAAGGCGCGCCCGGCGGCAACGAGCGCCCAGGAGCTGGCGATGATCGTCGGCGGCCTCTTGGGGATTGTCGCGGGAGGCGCGTTCGTGGAGCCTTCGGCGCCGGTGCTCTTCGTCGGTGCGGCCCTCGTTGTCCCTCTGCTCGCCGTGCCGACCGTGGCCGTCGTCAAGCGGCGGACGGAGGTTCGTGCTCCGGCCCAGCCAGATGGTCGCCGCGCCGACCTGCGGACGTTGGCGGCAATCCTGCGCCAACCGGGGCCTCGCGACGTCCTGGTCGCCCAGATCCTCTGGGTGATTGCCTACGCGGCGCTGCCGGTCTTCTTCGTCCTCTACGCCCGTGACGTCCTCGGGCTCGGCGCCGGCGTCGCGTCACTGGCGCTGGCGGCGATCGGACTCGCGACGGGCGGCGGGATGCTCCTCGCCGCGCGCGCCTCCCGAGAGCACGTCTATCCCTTACTGCTTTTGGGCGCCGCCTTGCTGGGCGGGGGTCTGTTGGCGGCGGCCCCCTTCGACTCCCCTGCAGCCGTCGCCCCCGCCTTCACCGTCGCCGCCGTCGGGTTCGGTCTCGTGACCGCCCTCGGCTTCCCGTTTTTCGCCCGTTTCATCCCCGAAGGCCGCCAGGGCAGCTACAGCGGCGCCTATTTCTCCGCCCGCGCGATCGCCGCGACCATCGCCCTGCCGCTCTCAGGTTTTCTCGTCGGCGTGACGGGTTCCTACCGGGCCCTGCTGCTCCCGGGAGTCGCCGGGCTGCTCGCGGTCGTACCCCTGCTGTGGCTTCGACCGCGCCGCGCACCCTCCAGACGGCAGGCTCCTCGAGGAGCAGTGCAGCGAGTCGGAGCGGTGATCCCCTGCTATTGCTCGAGCGGGCTCGAGCAGGTGGTTGAGGAGACGCTCCGCCATGCAGAGGAGGTGATCCTGGTCGACGACGGCTCGCCCCCCCGCGCGGCAGCGGACATCGACCGTATCGGTCAGCGCGAGAGGGTGCGCGTCTTGCATCTTGCCCTCAACGGGGGGAAGGGAACCGCGGTCGCGCTGGGGGCCGCGGCTCTTCTCGAAGGGGACCGTTCACTCGACGCGATCCTCGTGATCGACTGTGACGGCCAGCACCCGCCCGAGCTCATCCCCGCTTTCGTCAAGGCGGCGGATCGTGCTGACGTGGTGATCGGCAACCGATCGGAGCGCGAGGCCATGCCCCGCCTGCGGCGCTTCACGAATCGGTCGTCGAGCGCGCTTCTCAGCCTTGCCGTGCGTCAGCGGATTCCCGACAGCCAGTGCGGCATGCGGCTGTTTCGGGTCGAGGCGCTCGAGCGCACTCCCCTTCCCCGCGGCGGCTACGAGGCAGAAACGCGCCACCTCAAGGCACTCGCCCGCGCCAACGCCCGCATCGGCTGGGCGGATATCCCTGCAATCTACGGTGGCGGCCCCAGTTCCTTTCGCCCCCTGACCGACGGCGCACGGGTGCTCGGTGCGATCCTCGGCCGGCCGCAGGACCCTGGCTCGGGCTCGATTGAATCGCCAAAGGTCCGAGATCGGCGTGCGGTCCCTCAGACCTCGGCTCAGTTCATTCGAGAGTGGAGCCGCCGCCTGGCAACCCTGCTCGCCGCAATCCTCGTGCTTGGGGCGATGCTTCGACTCCTTGGGCCGATCGATGAGTGGCTGTTTTCGATCATCAACTCGCTCGGCGACGGGCCTGACTGGCTCTACGGTGCGCTCGATCCGCACAGCCGCAACTATGCCGTCCTTGCGATCGTCGCTGTGGGGGCCGCGGCGATCGGTGGGCGACGCGCCCTCGGGACCGCCGTTGCAGTTGTCGGAGCTGCCTTCCTCTCCGATCTCCTGCTTCAGAGCGTCTACATGGTTTTCGATCGACCGCGGCCGGAAGAGGTCCTTGGTGCGGACGTTGCCCTGACCCACGGTCGCAGTTGGGCGAATTTGCCATCCTTTCCAAGCGGTCACCTGGCGGTCACCACGGCGATGGCGGTTGCCGCGATGTCGGCGGTGCCTGCCTGCGCACCCCACTATGGCTCTACGTCGGGGCGATCGCGATCACCCGCATTACCTTCGGCGCCCACTTTCCACTCGACGTGGCCGCGGGGGCATTCTTCGGCTACGAGGTGGGACGCTTTTCGGCAGCGCTGAGTCATCGGCTCGGCCTGCTGCCAAAGCCGGCCGCCGCCTTGCCATTTGGCCGCTGGCGCGCAAGGCGACGGGCGGCGCCGTGTGATCGGCCTTCGTCCGAGCGGGCGGTGGGGTGACGAGCTAACCCTCCGACTGGGGCGTCTGCCGACGCTTCGCGGTCCTCGAAGCAGGCCGGGTCATGGGTGTCAGCACCCAAATGCGGGCGAGCGCTGAGGATCACAGGTAAGGCCCGGCCCCCGTCGGTCACTAAGGCAAGTAACCGTCCGCGACAAAAGCCCCTAACGGCGAGTGTCCGGGCCCAACGGCGGTTCTCTATCCGCCCTGATCTAAGGAGCAAGCCCATGAGCACCATCGCCGGTCTCTTCCGGCCGATTCCGTTCCCGAAATGGGACCGCTTGCGCAACGATCCGGTCAACCAGGCCTTCACGCTGCTGCGGATCGGGTTCGTTGCCCTGCCGATCCTGATGGGACTCGACAAGTTCGTCAAGGTGATGAACGACGACTGGCCGATGTATCTGGCCGGCGAGTTCAACGACATCATCCCGGGCAGCGCCCAGACTGCGATGTACATGGTCGGCGGCGTGGAAATCCTCGCCGGGCTCGTTGTCTTGATCGTTCCCCGGTTTGGCGGTCTGCTCGTCGCTGGCTGGCTCGCAGGAATCATCGCCAGCCTGCTGCTGGTTGGCGGCTACGGCGATATCGCATTGCGCGATTTCGGCCTGCTGCTTGCCGCCCTGACGCTGTTCCGCCTCGCCGGTGTCTATTCGGGTAGCTCGTCCGACCGCGGCGACGTTTCACACGGCCGCGGAACGGTCGATTCACCCGGCGGAACCGAGGGCGCATCTGCGCGCGCGGTCGTTGGCTCATCGAGCCACACCCGCGCCGGATAGCCCGGCCCTCGAACCTACAAGAGGCGGCCGGCTCCTGCC
>JBOGZC010000128.1:0-7510 GCA_050697075.1 Solirubrobacterales bacterium
CTATTAAGCTGGCTGCGACGACGACGCTAATCAGACCGATTAGGGTCCGGGTCATGGCCCCAGGGGTGGCACGCATCGACCCTCGGAGTCTAGGCCTTCGCGCAACCCGAGCGGGTAGGCCAAAAGTACTAGATCACCTAGAAGGGCCGAATGCCTGCGCCGCCTGCTGCGATGACGGCAAGCAACCCACCGAAAAGGGCTGCAATCCGCCATAGACGCGCTGTCATGGTCCGCGCTACCAGGGCTTGCCGGTCATGTTCGGCTCCACGCTCAAACCTCCTGCGGTCCCGCGCGAAGCACGGAAACCGACCTGACGATGTCGTCGGTCGGGTGCACTAGTCGCTCAGCCTCGCTCTAAGTGCCCATTTCGAGCGAAGCGTCTGCGCGTCCGAGCGTATGGGTGCTGGGGACTAGTACTTTCGTACCAACCCGTGGCGGGGACTTTAGGAATCGCTGGATAGGAGGGTCAATACGCAGCCCTACTTAGTCCTAACCGCGTTCTGCTCCGACGCCAAAGGGTCCCAGGCCGCACCCACGGGGGGGCGTCTACTCGTACGCGGAGTCGCGAATCCCAATGGAAGTGACGTCGCCAAACGAGGGAGGTTCGGCGCCGAACTGGTCGCGATATACGGAGGAAAAGTGGGCGTACTGCTCCGACGCCGCCGACAACGCGCCGGCCGACGAATACAACCAGATCAGGCCGCGCTCGATGTCAGTCGCCTTCGGATCGACCTCCAACGCGGCGCGGCTGACCTCGATGGCTCCCGGGAGGTTCCTAGCCATTGCTAGGCGGCGCTGGGTTGCTTGCACGAGGTGCAGGTAGGTCGAATGAAGATGGTCTCTCCAGTCGAGGGTCCACTCTTCATACTCGAACTCCGGTGCGAATCGACCCCTGTAGGAACGAATCGCCGCCGTCGCGGGACCCGGGTCGGCGTGCAACATCCCCAAGGCAGCCGATGCGCTTCTTAGGAACGTCACGGAATCCACCGACACCTTTGCGTGATCAAGCCAAACCACTTCGCCTTCGTAGGCAACGTAGTTGAAGGACGCTCCCTCGTCGAAGTAGGGATCAATCTCTCGGCGCAAGAAGAACAGCGTTTGGTTGAGGCTGTTCGCGGCCGCTGCCGGCGACAAATCGGGCCACAAGTCCTCCAAGACTTGCTCTCGTGCGGCTGTCTGGCTTGGGCGCGCAATCAGGTAGAAGAGAAGGCCAGCTGCGCGGCGGCGCATGGATGAGACGACTACTGAGCGCTCGCCAACTGCGATTTGGGACCTACCAAGGTCGTGGACCGCGAGCATCGGGCTCTTTGCCTGGACGAGGCCCACTCCAAGCCCCTGAGCCCGATTGCCTTTGAAGTACGTCCTGTCGAAGGCTCGCAGCAACGGAACGTCCGCCAACGTCCCGACTTCATCCAAGAGACGAGCGGCAGCTAGTCCTCCGGGGGTCAAACCTTGCGAGACGACCGACCTCAAGGAAGCTAACCATCGCTCCGGCCAGCGCGCGATCGATCTATAGATGGGCTCGATCGGCTCGGGAAGCAGGTCCAAGCTTGCGGAGATCACATCTGCGAGTTCAAGTAGTGCGAGTTCACCAGCTTTGGCGGCCGCATCGATGCTAGACGCAAGGGACGGCCGGTCCCCATTTGCTGCCGCGAGGAGAATTCGCATCCGGGACGCCCAGTGATTGCTGCCGGACTGTTGGGCGAGCTCAAGAGTCGCGCGAGCCGACCGACCTGCCTCCGCTCGTCTGCCATCCGCGAAAAGCGCAATCGCGGCGAGCGCCTGGCAGGTGATCGTTGCCGCGATCCCTATTGGCGTTGTCGCTTCGAGCCCGTCAATCAGGTCGAGTGCGGTTCCAGCATGGAAATCGACCATGGCGTGGACAACACTGGCGACAGTCCAAGTCGTACGGCTCGCTGGATCGACTAGGACGGCGGCTCCAGCGTCGGCTGCGGCCGACAAGTACGACTTCGCGCGACCCGAGGCGCCGGTAACGGCCGCAAGGTAGGCCAATTCGCTCAGCGCATCTACATCGTTGGCACTCGAGGCCTCCGCATTTGATCGGTACTCGTCAGCGTCGGCGAATCGGCCTAACTCCGAGGAACACGTCGCGAGCATCGCGTAGGTCGTCTGCATCTCGCCGGCTTGCTGGTCGCCGGACCTAAAGGATTGCAACGCCCTGCGCCCCAGCTCGGCGGCGCGGTCATATCGACCCCTGTAGTACTCGACAACCAGCGCGTTGTGAAAGCTGACCCCGGCAAAGAAGGCCAAGCCTGCTGAGTCGTGTTGCTCTGCCAGAGTCGTGAGCTGAAATGCCATCTCGGGGAGGTTCTGCTCCGCATCAGGCGAGAAGATCAAGCGATGCCCCGCTGCCAGCCTAGCGAACTGTTCCGGCGTGTCGGGGTCGATCAGGATCTCATTCACGATAGCTGTGGACCCTTGGAGATCACCGCTCATCCATCGCGCGCGAAGCAGCGCGTGGCGAACGAGGGAGCGGGGCAAAGCCGGGAGCGCGTCCAGATCAATTCGCTCCAGGCGCGCACGAGCCTCGAATACCCTGCCTGCGTCAACCTCCTCGAGCGCGATGACCACTTCCACCTCAGGTTCGCTGCGTTGGTCCGCAAGTTGCCCGACGATCTCCGCGGCAGCGCCCCATGTTCCGGTGCCGACGGCAACGAATACGGAACGAACCAGGACGCGAGCAGCATCACTGTCATCGCCGGCAGCGAGGTAGTGCCGGCATGACGTCAGCCATGAGTCTCGCTCCGACACCCGAGCAATTCGCAGGTGCATTTCCTTGATGTCGGTCGCCGATTCGGTCGCAATCAGTTGGCGGGCAAGGAACTCGCGGAGCAGGGGGTGGAAGCGGAAACCGCTGGAGGCCAAATCTCCTCGACCTATGAGGCCATTCTCGTAGGCCTCCCCCAAGCGGCGCCGAAGCTGACTCTGCGACGGAGCGGGATCATCTGTCGCGAATATTGCTGAAACATGCTCAGGAACGAAGCGGTCGAGCAGAGACGTGCATACCAGAAAGCGTCGCATTTCCGGGCTTGCTTCGCGTAGGACTTCCTCGGCGAGGAAGTCATAGATGGGACCAGCCGCACCCGACAGGTGCTTAACGAATTCCCGCACCTCGAGGTTCGATCGTCCACGCAGAGTCGATCGCAGCAGCTGCAGGCAAGCGCCCCAACCGAGGGTCCTCCGCTCGACTTCGTCGAGGACGTCCTCCTCCAGCGGCTGCCGGTACGACTCGGCAAAGAGCCGCCCTATTTCGTCCCGTGCGAAACGCAGGTCCTCGGTCCCAAGCTCGACGACCTCGTCGGCCGCTCGGAGCCCACCGATCGACAACCCAGGGCGCCGGCGAGTCAGGACGATGAAACTGAGCGCTGCCGGCGCATCCCGGATTATTCGTCCCATGATGAGTTGCACGTCCGGGGCCTCGTCGACGAGTTGGTAGTCGTCAAGGATCAGGCGCAAAGGCGCGTCGGCGAGCCTCGCCAGCTCAGACATGAACGTGCCGACCACCGCGTCTTTAGACGGCTGGATCGCCGTAGACGCGCCCATCAGCGACAGCGTCCTGTGGCCGAAGCTCGGGACTGCCTCCCTGTAGGCGGCAATCAAGTAGTTGATGAAGGTGACCCAGTTGCTGTCTGTCTGCTCGAGTTTCAGCCATAGGCAGCGCCTCGTGGCGCGTTCGGCGTAGTCGGCAAGGAGGGTCGTTTTGCCGTAGCCGGCGTCGGCGACGATGAGCGAGAGTCGGCGCTCGGCGTTGTTGGCGAGCCAGTCGAGGAGCCGGGCGCGATGAAGCGTTTCCGGACGGGCTGGAGTCGGCGTCACTTTGGCGCGGGAGACGGACTCGAAGTCTGTGGCGATGTCAGCGGGCCCCAGCACACTGGGCGGATCGGGACGCCCTGGCCCGACCGCGATCGGCGCGGCCGTCCTCGGCTCCCGGGATGGTCGCCGGTCAGCTGCGGCCCCGGTAGGTGGCGCGAAGGATATGGAAGCGCGGTGCCGGGCGTCAACGCCGCCGTCGGCTTGAGGTCCCGCTGAGTCGGCGGTCCGCACGCCGACCAACGACGGAGCACTTGCGGGACGTTCGTCGGGCACGTGAAGGAGTCTCGCCAGCGGGCCTTAGCGGCCGCTTAGCTGCGCCCGCGTCGCTGCGCGCCCGCGCCGGCATGTGGGACACTAATATCTACACACGGTATGCTGAACTCTTGACTCAACGGGACGCAGGGAGGTCGTTTGGTGGCCGCCGAAAAGCCGCATCGCCGTCGCAGTGACCGTGTGGGCAGACCGGTCCTCGAATATCAGGTCAGCGGCGTGCGCACGGAGCCGTCGTGGTCGGACACCCACGAGCACATCAGCCATGTGCGCGTCGAGGACGGCACGATCTTCGTCCGCCAGACGGTCGCCGACGATCTCCGCGCGCTTGACGGCACGCGCTACTTCATGGTCGGCCGGCGTGGCCGCGCCGAGGTCACCGTTGTCGCCTGCCCGGAGTGCGGTTTCCGCGACTACCTGACGACCACGGACACGCTGCACCCGGACTTGCTGCTGAGACTGCCCCGCGTCTAGGGGACCTCGGCAGCGCCTATCCTCTCGGTGTGACCGAGCGCCCAACCCGCATCGAACCGGTGACCCTCGAAGGCGATCACGTGCGCCTCGAGCCGATGTCGATGGCGCATTCTCCAGGGCTCGTCGAGGTCGGGCTCGACCCGGCCATCTGGACCTGGATGCCCGTGCGCGTGCGCGCGGGCGCCGACATCGAGGCCTTGATGCGGGCCGCGCTCGCGGGCCGCGATGCGGGCACCGAGTTCCCCTTCGTGACCATCGAGCGGGCGACCGGCCGGCTCGTCGGCACCAGTCGCTATCTCGCCATCGCCTTCGAGCATCGCCGGCTCGAGATCGGCTGGACCTGGATCGCGCCGGCTTGGCAGCGCAGCGCCGTGAACACCGAGGCGAAGCTGCTGATGCTGGCGCACGCTTTCGAGGCCCTGGGCTGCCTGCGCGTCGAGTTCAAGACCGATGCGCTGAACGAGGCCTCACGGCGCGCGCTGCTGGGCATCGGCGCGACGTTCGAAGGCGTCTTCCGCAAGCACCTCCTGGTGCGCGGCGGCGAGCGCCGCGACTCGGCCTGGTACAGCATCACCGACGACGAGTGGCCCGACGTGCGCGCCCACCTCGAGGCCCGCCTGGCTCGGCCGCGGGTGTAGAGGAGATCGGTCGTTGGCTCCCGAATCGCCCTGGGATCATCCCGACTGGTACGACCTCCACGACACCGCGTTCACGGCCGGCTCCGAGCGCGAGCCGGAACACTATCGCGAGCTGATCCTCGGCCTGCCGCCGCTGGGCATCGACGATCATCTCGTGGACGTCGGCGCGGGGACGGGCAAGGTGGCCGGCTTCGTGGCCGCAGCGTATCCGCGGCTCGGGGCGGTCACGCTCGTCGAACCCAACGCCACGAAACTCGAGCGGGCGGTCGAGCGCTTGGAGGCCGAATTGCCCAGCGCGGCGGTTCTCGGCATCGCGGCCGGCATCGGCGTCGGCGACGCGCTGCCAAACGCGGTCGGTACCGTCGCCACGATCGGCAGCGTGCTGATGCCCAACCTGGAACAGCGCAGCGGCACGCTCGCAACCGGCCTGGCCTGGCTGCGGGCAGCGCTCGGCGACGTGCGGGAGATGCTCGCGCCAAGCGGCTGGGTCTACGACGCCGAGACGCTGGCGGCGCCGTGGGTGCGTAGCGGCCCCGAGGACCCGGTGCGCCGCCTGACCATGCCCGAGCTGCTGGCCGAATTCGAGCGCGCCGGCTTCGAGGCCATCGAATGCACCTACCGCTTCCGCGACCGCGTCGTCATCCGCGCGCGCCGACCGAGCTAGGGCACCACGAGCGGTTTCACCTCGAGGTCGAAGAAGGAGACGTCCTGCTGGTCGACATTCACCCCGGTCACTGCCTGGCTCTAAACCGGATCGTCGTGAGCGCCATGAGCACGGGGAATGCCACGGCCGAGATGCCCACCCAGTCGGGCGCGGTCAGGCCGACCAGCGTTGGCAGCATGTAGCCCGTCGCCGGATCCCCGCAGCCGCAGGCCGCGCGGGCCATCGTGAGCAAGATCAATGCCGGCGCGAGGATGCCGGCAAGTGCGGCGGTGGCGCCGGCAAGCGTGCGACGCCGTTCGGACCAACTACCGCCCGACGGGAATGCGGCGAACGTGATCCCGACGATGGCCTCGGCCGCGAAGACCTGCACGGCCACGGACCAGATCGCCATGCTCCGATCGGCCTGGGCGGCGATTGCGCCCATCGTCGCCAGCGCAGCCGCGACCACGGCCAGCGGGACGCGGCGCGGATCGATCCACGACGTCATCGCCGGCGGCGGATCAGCACGATCACCAGAAAGATCGCGGCGACGATGCCCGCGAGCGGTACCAGCAGGAAGACGGAGAGCAGGGTCATGGCGGCCTCCCTGGTTTGCCTCAACCGCCGCCTTGGACGGCGCCGCCCTGGACCGCGAGGGAGGCCAGGAACAGCAGCAGCGGCAGGGCGAAGAGGATCAGCACGATCGCCGTCGCGATCAGCTTCTCGCGCAGTGTCCATCGATCCGAGAGCCACACGAACACGAGGCCGATGAGCGGACCGAAGAAAGGCAGGAACACGGCCCCGACCGTGAGCAGCAGCAGCGCGATGATCTCGATGGCGCCCACGGCAGCACGATCGGCTTGAGGGCCGGCTTGCGCAGTGGAGGCGGTGGCGGGCGCCGCGGCGTTCGCCTCCCCTTCGGCGGCCACGATCTCCTCGGGCGACCCCAGCCGCTCGAGGATGTTGCGCAGCGTCGGCATGTCGTCATTGCCCGCTTCCGCCACGGCGTTGGCGATGTGATCGCGCACGTCGGCAACGAGGTCGGCGCGTCGGTCAGCCTCAAGGCCGGCGGCCGCCGTCTCAAGGCGATCCACGTAGTCACGCACCAGCGTGTCAGCGTCCACCGGCAAGTCCTTCGTGGGTCACCTCCCCGAACAGCGCGTCGACCGCGTCGCGAAATCGGCTCCAGTCGCCGCCGAAGGCGTCGAGCGCCCGCCGGCCGGCGTCCGTGATGCGGTAATACCGGCGCGGCGGTCCAGCATCGGACTCGCGCCACGTGGTGGTCACCAGGCGATCCCGTCGCAGGCGCGCCAGCAACGGGTAGATCGTGCCTTCGCTGGTGACGAGGTCTCCGGCGCCCGAGAGCACGCGGACGATGTCGAAGGCATACGACTCTCCCCTGCGCAGGACCGCGAGCACGCAATGCTCGAGCACACCCCGCCGCAATTCGGTCAGGGGGTCACGTGTCTCGCCACGTACCATGTCACGCACGGTAGCCCGAGAAGTGGAGATCCGTCAAGGGGCTGTACTCGTCCAGTACGTCCGTTACACATCGATGCCGATCGAGGCGAGGTACTCGGCTGGGGTGAGGTAGCCGAGGGCCTGGTGGGGCCGGACGGTGTTGTAGGTCGTCTCCCAGGCCAGGAGCGCG
>JBOGZC010000129.1:0-7484 GCA_050697075.1 Solirubrobacterales bacterium
CTCGCTCGCGCTCACGACCGAAAAGCCCGCTCGCTCGAGGTAGTCACGGGCGATGCGGGCGATCTGTGGCTCGTCATCGACGAAAAGGATCGTCTTCATCTCCGTCATCGTAGCCGTGGCCCTCGCGCTGAAAAGCAAGGGAGGCGGGGCCTGTTGGCCTCGCCTCCCCGCGGGATGGGCTGGGTTCGGACGTCAGGCGCCCGAGTCGGTCGCCTTGTCCTTCGGGGCGTCGGGCGCCCCTGGACCTTCGTGCATGCGCCGGTGCCAATCGGCCACGAATGGCGGCATGTCGGCCTTGGCGGCGTCATGGGACTTGCCCTGCCAGTAGCCGGGGCCACCGTGCCAGCGGCCGTGGCCGCCCCACATGTAGGCGCCCGGGCCCCAGGACCGCGACCGCGCGAAGGCGCGGAAGATCAGTCCGATCAGGAGGATGAAGAGGAGGAAGCCGAAGAAGCCGAAGCCACCGCCTCCATAGACGTAGACCGTGCCTGCCCCGGCCGTCGCGGTCTGGCCGGCCTGCATACCGGCGCCGTAGGCGAGGACGCCGACGACCGCGGCGATCGCGATCGTGAGCAGGAATGAGAAGCCTCCGCGTCGAGGCGAGTCCATCGGTTTCACTCCGTTTCGAGTGTTCTGGCCCGGGATCCGTTCCTCGGGCGTCTGGATCACATGCTCGCGGCGACCTGTGAACCAGTCGTGAATGCCGCATAGATGCCCGGTGCAGGATCAAGCTCGGCTCCGTGAGCTCGTGCTCCGCTCGGCTGCCGTGTCGCTTCCCCCCGATTGATGGCGGTACAGCCATCAGATGGTTAGACAGCCATCGCTGGGACCGGAGCGATCGAAAGCCGCAGGCGTCTTGGGCCCGGCGACGAGATCCCACGCGCCCGAGGCGAGCGGGGTGGAAGCCACCGCCTCGCTAAGCTGTGGTTCGGAAACGGCGCAAGGAGACGATGCCGTGGACTGGACCCTCGAGCTCATCGTCGTGCCCGTCGCGGACGTGGACCGGGCCAAGGCCTTCTACATGGACCGGGCAGGTTTCGTGCTCGACGTTGACTTCGCCGTTGGCGACTTCCGCGTCGTGCAGCTGACGCCGCAGGGCTCGGCCTGCTCGATCGCGCTGATGAAGAACACCGAGGCGCCTGGGTCGATGCCGGGCCTGCAGATCGTCGTTGCCGACATCGAGGCCGGGAGGGCCGAACTGCTGGGTCGCGGTATGAATGTCAGCGACTTCTTCCATTTCGATGCCGGCCAGCAGACCGATGGGCTCGATCCGCAGCGAGCCAATTACGCCTCGTTCTGCTCGTTCAACGACCCGGACGGCAACCGCTGGCTGATCCAGGAGGTTGACCGGTCGAAGCCCGCGGCGGCCTAACTACAGGCCCAGGCGCTGGATGAGGGCGAGGGTCGGACGTCGATCGGCGGCCGGAGCCGGGGCGACCGGCACGCGCAGCCACGCTCCGCCCGAGGGGCCGCGCCGATACGGGGAGTCGAGATGGCGGGCCGACATCGCATCGAGGCCCATGCCCGCAAGCGCATCGGCAACAGCCAGGCCCTCGCCCGGATAGCCGCGCGCGACCATGCACCAGTCGGTCTCGTGGAGGAGCGCCTGGAGGCGATCGAGGCGTTCGACGAAGGGACGGCGGGTGACGTCAACGCCGCCGGCCCAGAGCAGATCGCTGGCCACGAACGCGGCCTCGCCGTTGCGCACTTCGGGATAGGCCAGGCGTTCGCGCAGCAGCTCGCCGTCAGGCCGGCCGTCCGCGTCGAGCACGAGCAGCGTGCCGTCGAGGATCACGCCGCCCTCACCGAGCAACTCGCCGACGCCGCGCAACTCCGGGAACGCGGTCAGCGGATCGGCCAGCTGCTCCACCTGGAGGCGCACCTCGGCCCCCTCGCGAAAGAGCAGCACGCGGGTGCCCGGCCACCAGGGCTCGAATCGATATCCCGGGTCGTCGAACGGCGCCGTCCCCTCGTCCGCCTCCATCGCGTGCAGGCGTGCGGGGAGCGGCCGGACTTCGTCCGCGGCCGCTGATTCGGAACCTTGATCGAACGCGAGGTCGAGTTGTCCCGGCGCCGGTTCGAGCTTCCGCGATGGGCTCGTCGTGAGCTCCGGTCAGGCCGTCTTGCGCTTGCGAGCCCGGGCGATCGGCGTCTCTTCAGCCTCGGCCTCGTCTGCAGCCGGCTTGGCCTTCGGTTGCGCCTTCGCCTTGGCCGCCGGCTTGGCCCTGGCGGCGACCTTAGCGGGCTCGGCCTTCTGCTTGGCCGGCTCTGCCGTCCGGCCCTGCTTGGCCGCGGCCACGCTGGCCTCGAGCACGGCCATGAGGTCGACGAGCTTGGGTGCCTCGGCCGCAGGCTCGAAGCGGACGACCTCCTGGCCGTCGATCTTGGCCTCGATCACCCGCAGCAGCGCCTCGCGGTAGTCGTCGTGGAAGCTGGCCGCGTCGAACTCCATCTTCATCGCCCCGACCAGGTTCTTGGCCATGGTCAGCTCGGCGGGCTTGAACTCCTGCTGCTCCTCGGGCAGGTCGAGGTCCTCGACCGAGCGGATCTCATCGGGCCAATGCAGCGTGGTCAGCAGCATCGTCTTGCTGTACGGATCGAGCGCCGCCAGCACCTCGCGATCCTTGATGACGATCTTGCAGATGGCGCTCAGGTTCTCCTCGCGCAGCACCTTCTTGAGCAGGTAGAAGGCCTTGCGCCCGACCGCTTCAGGCTCGAGGTAGTAGGCCGACTTCACGAAGCGGGCCCCGGTCTGCTCGCCTGCGCTGGCATCGACGAACAGCTCGATCTCGATCGCACGGACCGTCTTCAGCGGCACCGACTCCATGTCCTCGTCGCTGATGACCACGTACTGGTTCTTGGCGTACTCGTAGCCGCGCACCGTGTCGGTGCGGTTGATGTACTCGTCGTCGAACGAGCAGTACGTCTTCAGCTGCACCCTCGTCAGGCACGTCTTGTGCAGCAGGTTGAAGCTCAGCCCGGCCTTCGCCTCGGTAGCCAGGTAGAGCTTGACGGGGATCGTGACGAGCCCGAACTGGATCGCCCCCCGCCACATCGACCGTGCCATGCGTTTCGTCTCCCGTTCACCGCGGCGCCTCGCTTCCCGGCACGCACCTCCGCGGGTGGAGAGTGTAGGCGAAGGCTGCAAGGTGGCGGGCCTGGCGACCGTCTGGTGCGGCACTCAGATGCCTCTGCCGCTACCCTGGACTCATGGGCGAGAGCGGGGGCACCGACTATCCGGAGCTTTCACCACATGGCTGGGAATCATCGTTCCCGGTGTTCCGAGAGACTCCGGCTCCGTATGTCGAGAGCCGCCTGAGCGCATTTCTTCCCGACGCATCCACTGAGCAGTTGGCGGCATGGAGAGAGTCCATTCCGCCGCTCCAACGCGAAGTCGGCGAGGTCCTTGAAGCCGATGCCCACGCTCGCGGCTACGGAACGATTCTCGAGTACCAGCTACCACTGAACCACCGAAGGCCGGACATCCTTCTGCTCACGGGCGGAAGCGTCCTCGTGGTAGAGGCAAAAGGCAAGGCCAGAGCGTCTCAGGCGGACCTGGACCAAGTCTCAGCTTATGCGCGAGATCTGGCGGCATACCACGAGCTTTGCGAATTCATCCCAGTCCATCCGATTCTGATGCTCACTCGAGCGTCCGGTCGGATTGGCCGCCAGGCCGGCGTCCACATCATTGGTCCTGACGCTCTCGATGGCCTGGTCGAGGACCTCGGCGGATCCGCCGGTCTGACCCCACTCGACACCCGCGCGTTCCTCGGCTACGACCGTTACCGACCATTACCTTCACTAATCCGAGCCGCCCGCGAATTGTTCGAGACGGGCGACCTCCGGAGGATCAAGAAAGCAGCCGGGGCCACCAAGCCGGCACTTGAGGTGTTGACGAGCGTCGCTCACGAGGCCGCTCGAGCGAAGCGACGTTTTCTCGTTCTGGTTACGGGGTCACCAGGAACAGGAAAGACACTAGTCGGCTTGCAGTTCGTCCACTCCAAGTTTCTCGACGACCTGGCCGTTGACCGTCGCAATGGGCGATCCACGTCGCCCGCTGTCTTTCTTTCGGGTAATGGGCCACTCGTTGAAGTCTTGCAGTACGAGCTTCGCGGCGCCGGCGGCGGGGGCAAAGTATTTGTTCGTGACGTCAAATCCTATGTCGAGCGATATCTCGACCACCCCGCGCTGGTGCCTGATGAACATGTTGTCGTGTTTGACGAAGCACAACGGGCGTGGGACGCGGCGAAGGTCGCACGTGAACATCGGGGGTCGACTCCCGGGTCAGAGCCCGGGCACCTCATCTCGTTCGCTGATCGCATTCCCGACTGGTGCGTGGTCGTCGGGTTGATCGGCCCAGGGCAAGAGATCCACGACGGCGAAGAGGCCGGCCTGAGTCAATGGCGAGCGGCCATCGACGGAGCAGACTCGCCATCGGATTGGACGGTAATTGCACCGCCGGGCGTTGATGACGTGTTCGCAGGCTTCGGACAATTCCGGACTGAGCCGGCCCTCCGACTGGTGGAGGAGCTGCGTTATCACTCGGCGTCGATCGTCCACGGGTTCGTGGATGGCGTGCTGACGAGGGCCGCTCCGGAGGGGTTGAGGGCTGACGCTGAGCTGCTCGAAGCGGCTAGTTACCACCTCCGGATCACGCGAGATCTCGATACGGCCAAGGGGTATTTCCGGGACCGATACGCCGACAACCCAGACGCTCGCTACGGGCTGATCGCCTCATCTCGGGACAAAGAGCTGCCGCGATTCGGCGTTGCGAATGACTGGAATGCCACTCTGCGAGTTCGGAAGGGCCCGTGGTTTTGCGACGGCGATCAGGAGCCCTTTGGACGTTCGGGCCGCCAGCTGCGCGATTGCGTGACGGAATTCGGTTGCCAAGGTCTCGAGTTGGATGGCGCTCTGATCGCCTGGGGGACCGACTTCATTCGAACTGACGGCGAATGGTCGGATCGTTTTGCGCGTCGATATCAGCGCCCCAACGACATTCATGACGCCTTGGGTCTTCGCCGCAACGCCTACCGAGTCCTTCTAACGCGGGGCAGGGATGGGTCGGTCATTTACGTTCCACCGATCCCCGTACTCGATGAAACGTTCCGACATTTGCTGGAAGCGGGATTTAGGGAGCTACCTGCCCACTTCGCGGTTGGCCTTGGGGCAGACTCCAAGGGCCCGGATGTAGAAGAAGCAGACTCTCTAGACGACTGATCGCGGCTGCGCGCATGGCCTCGTCCGTCGACCGCGTCGACTACCGAAACGCAATTGTTGCCTTCGGTCGGGACGCCCTCTTGGCGCTGCGAGAGCTTGCTGAGGAGCCCGATCTCGGGCCATTCGCGATCCGGACCATCCGCAAGATCGGTGATTCAGGCGAGGCGAACGAAGCTGCGCAGACCCTTCGTTCAATCGACCGAAAGCAGCTGACGCATTCAGCGGTCGCCGATCTCGATGAAGCGCTGCAGGCCCTCGAGCAGCGAAGACCCCGGCCCTGGCGAAAGGCCACCACTACGGGAAACCGTGTCTTCGGAGAATTGGTCGCTGGCCTGAAGTACAAGCGCTACGACGATCACTGGATCGGCAATGACCGGCTGCAGTTCTTCGGCGAGTGGTCCGGCCCCGGGGACATGACCATGACAGCAGGCAACGCGATGATTGTTGAACGGTCGCCCGAGTTGTGGGTCTTCATCGAGAGCGGCGGCCTACAAGAGTTCCAAGGGGTATTCGCGTATGAGAGCCACCGGTCGCTCCCGATGTCGCGCGATGGCAAACCGGCGACCGCGATCGTCTTTACGTTGCTGAAAGTCAAAGATTGCGTCGAGTTGTAACAGCACCTGCCCCAGCGCTTGACCGAAGCCGAGCCCCGTATCACCCTCGCGTCATGAGTGCCCCGATCCGGTATGCGAAGAACGGCGACATCAACATCGCCTACAAGGTGCTCGGCGAGGGGCCGCCGGACCTGATCTTCGTCCAGGGCAACATCACCAACCTCGACATCTACTGGGACGATCGTCGCTATCGCGAGTTCTGCGAAGGGCTGGCGGCGTTCTCGCGGCTCATCCTGTTCGACAAACGGGGCATGGGCCTCTCGGACCGGGTCGAGACGGGCACGATGGAAGACCGCATGGACCTGGGAGTTTCACTCGTCTCGATTGTCGAGACCGCTCACGTCCTGCGCACTGGATACAGCGTCGCCCGCTCAGACATCATCGGCGTGCTGCTTGACCTCGTCGCCGTGAGAACGTCGACGTGCTGGGCACGGGCCACGACGACCTTGTCGACGCGCTCGTGCGGGCCCGGGCCATGCCTGGTCGGCCCATCCTGGACGCCCTCATCGCCATCGGCGCCGGAGCCGCCGGCGCCCTGCCCGTCGTCACCTTCGACCGCGAAATGGCGCGCTTCGGGGCGCGACGCGGGAGCCAAGGCCGGTCAAGGCGCCTACGCCGGGATCGTCTTATGACCGGTCGTAAGGGGGATACGTTCCTTGCCAAACACGGCCGACAACTCAAGCTCCCCACCGAGCGCTTCGACATAGTCGCGCAGCGTCGAGACGAAGAGATCCTCCTGGCGTTCGATGCGCGAGACATTGGGCTGGCGCACGCCAAGCGCCGTCGCCAGGTCAGTCTGGGTCACCCCGCGCTGCTGGCGCAGTTCGCCGATCTTGAGAGCCTCGTCGATCGCATCCCGAAATGCCGCCAGCTCGGGATCGTTCGGATCCCGGTTCTTGCGGATGTCGCGCCAAGGTCGGTGCCCCGTCATGGCTCCACCTCGTCATTGCGTGGGGTCACTCCGCTTGGAGGCCTTCCTGCCGAAGCTCCGCGAGATACGCGTCGTACAACCGCTCTGCGATCGGGATGGCCCGCCGATACCACGCCTTCCACTGGCCGGTCTTGTCGCCTCCGATCAACAGGATGGCCGCGCGGCGCGGATCGAATACGAACAGGATCCTCAGATGGCCACCTGGCGGGATCAGTTCCTTGAGATGCGGGATCCGCGATCCCAGCACTTCTCCGACAAGCGGCCGGCCGAGGCCGGGTCCCATCTCTTCCAGTTTCTCGATGGCCGCTTCCACGGCCTTCTGTTCGCTGTCGGACAGGCGACCGTACCAGTCCGCGAATGGATCCGTCCCTTCGACGTCCCACGGCATCGCAACATACCACCGAAGTTATATCACGTCAACGATATCCAGGCAATCCCGCTCGATCGGTCGATGACCGGCGCGCCCGGGAGTACTCGCGACAGAACCTAGCGGGCGCGGCTCACCGTTGGCTTCGTCGTCCTCGGGCCAAAGGGGGACGGGCGTATCACCACCCCCTGCTTGACCGAAGCCGAGCCCCGTAGCACCCTCGCGTCGTGAGCGCCCCGATCCGGTATGCGAAGAACGGCGACATCAACATCGCCTACAAGGTGCTCGGCGAGGGGCCGCCGGACCTGATCTTCGTCCAGGGCAACATCACCAACCTCGACATCTACTGGGA
>JBOGZC010000130.1:0-7182 GCA_050697075.1 Solirubrobacterales bacterium
GGGATGGCGCTGGGGGCTTCGATGATCCTCATCCTGCCGGTGGCGCTCCTGGGCGTCCTCGTGTGGGTCGGCTACCTCGGTCTGCTGTTCGCCGGCCGGGCGCCCGGCGGTCGCCCGCCGGCCTGGTAGGCGGGCGAGGCGGTTCCATGGCTGCGTCCGGGCGAGGGAGACTCCTCCCCCGCGGCTGGCGGCGAGGGAGCAATCGAGGGCGAGGCCAGCGAGGTGGGCGGCGGCGAGCCCGCAACCGACTCAGAGGGCCAGGGCGCGCCGGCCAAACGCAAACGCAAGCGTCGCTCCTAGCCCCAGGCCCGCGATGGGCGGGTGGCGTGTATAGGACGGCGCAATTCGCCCATCGGTGCGAACCCAGGAGCCTGTCGCGGCCGGTTAGCCCAGCTCGGCGCGACGGCGAAGGAGCAGCCCGAGCGCCACGAACGCCACTCCGGCCACCCCGAGGGGCAGCAGCGGAAGCCCCGTGACGGGAAGCTGCCCGGAGCTCCCCGGGTCCCCTGTAGAGGAGCCGAAGCCCGAGGTCGACGTTCCGCTGCTCCCGGCCCCCGAGCTCGAGCTCGAGGAGCCTGAGCCGCCGCCCGACCCCCCGCCCGACGACCCCCCGCCGTTGCCGCCGCCAGAGCCGGAGGCAAGCACCGTCACCTTGCCCTTCATGTTCGAGTGGAACGCGCAGATGTAGGAGTAGCTGCCCGCCTTCGAGAACTTGAACGAATAGTCGTCGCCCTGGTGCAGCGTCCCCGAGTCGAGGCCGTGGCCGGTGACAGTGTGGCCCTCGCTGGCGCTGCTCTTGTTGGTCCAACGGACGGTGTCGCCGACGTGGACAGTGATCGTCTTGGGAGTGAAGGCGAAGGCGGAGAACTGGGCGCCGACGATCGAGACCGAGGACGACTTGGCCGCCACCCGGGAGGACGCGAGGACCGGGCGCTCGGCCGGGATCCCGGGGGTGGCCGCGCCGCTGGCGGCTCCATCCGGCGTGGCGCCGGCGGGGGCGGTCCCCGGGCCGGGCTGCTGAGGGTGGTCGGCCGGATCGGCTGGTGGCGCCGGGTCGGCCGGCGAGGGCGAGGGCGCCGGCTGGCCGGCCTCTACGGGCGGAACGTCGGTGTTGGTGGGCGGCGTCGGCTGGGCAGCGACTAAAGTCGCGGGAAGCGCCAGCGAGACCCCCAGGACCGCGGCGCTGAGCGCCAGGGTTCGAACCCTCGGGCGAGCGAAGCCAGATGGGAGCTCCCTGGACCCCACGCACCCCAGCATACGGTCAGCGGGGCCGCCGGGTTCAACCGCGGGTGGCGGCCGCGCCCTTGCGGTGCGTGCGAATCTCGCTGAGGATCCGCTCCAGGCGGGGCTCCCTGGAGGAGTCGACGTGGGTCATCGCCAGGGCGATCGCGGGGTGAACTGCCGCGATCCGCTCGTACATCGCCTGCGCCACGGCGCGGTACGTCGGATGCCCCTCGCGGCCGGAGCGAAGCTCGATCAGGTGCATGGCCTCGCGGGCGTTTAGGTCGAGCACGTAGCGGATCCGGTAGCCGAGGCAGAGCGCGTAGGGGGCGGCATCCGGGAGGCCCTCGTCCTCGAGCCGGTGGAACTCCCGTCGCGACAGCTCGAGCGCCCGCTCGTAGTCCGGGCCGGCCCCGGCGTCCCTCACCTCCTCCGGAATCCCGGCGCCGAGGTCCGGCCCCAGGCGCTGCCACTGGCAGGTCAGCATCCGGTGGCGCTGGAGGTCCCTGAATCCGCCGTAGTCGGAGACGATCTCGAACCGGTAGCGAACCGCCTCCCAGCCCCGCCCCGGGCGGTGGCGGCGGTTGCGCCGCTCCCCGGCCAGCTCGGAGATCAAATCCGCTCGCTCGAGCGGGTCCAGGGCGTCGATCCGGCGCTTGATTTCGGCCTCGCCGACCGCCGCGGACTCGAAGAGCGACGCGGCCAGCAGGTCGTCCTCGCTCCCGTCGACGTGGAGCAGCTCCACGGACGGGGCGTCGCCGAGGCTCGAGCGATCGAGTCCTAGCCTGGCCGCCGCCCGCTCACTGGACGCCCGCCGTTCGCGCAGGTAGGTGATCCATTCCCCGCCGCGGTCCGGGCGCTCCACCCGGGCGACGAAGCTCGGGATCACCTTGGCCAGCTCCTCGAGGATCATGCCGCCGAATTCGCGAGCCTCCGGGAGCGGGGACGCCATGAGCCGCAGGAGCAGCTGCTCGTAGGCCTGCCCTGAGGCGAACACCCCAACGTGGCTCAGGGTGGCGGCGGGCAGAACGCCGCGCAACAGGTCGAGGGCCTTGGCGCGGATCGACCGCTTCCAGGCCGCCTCGGGCTCATCGCCTCGCGGCCAGCGCTCGGCCGCCCACGAGGTCACCGAGTCGAGGCTTCGGGAATAGATCTCGAACAGCTCGTCCATCGCCTTCTGGTAGGGCTCCCCCAGACGCTCGTCCGAGTAGTAGCGGTAGCCGGCGTCGTCCGGCATCGGCCGGTCGTAGGGGATGTACCGGGTGGACTGCTCCAGATAGGCGGCGAGGCGCCCGCGCTGGAGCACCTTGGTGAGGACGTTTGAGACCCACTCGCAGGCGACGTGGGCACTCCCCACCTGGGCGATCGAGTCGTCCCCGTACCCCATGAAGACGCGCTCGTAGAGGCCCGCGGCCCGCTCGCCCTCGATCCCGTCGAATGGCCGCTCGCCCGGCGCCACGTCGCCGGCGAACTCGTCCAGGAAGAGGCGCCTCAAGGTGCCCGGATAGCGCGAGTAGCGGGCGAACAGCGCGCCCTTCACGGTCTCGGGGAGGTTGACCAGGCAGAACACCGGCCGGTCCAGGTTCGTGAAGTGGGGGCGGAGGATCTTCTCCTCCTCCGATGTGAAGCTCTCGACCGGGTAGCGCACGGGCCGTGAATCCTAGGATTCGCGGCGGCGCCCGCGATGACGCGGCTCCGGCAAGCGGTCGGAATGTGAGCTCAGGCCCGCTCGCCGCCCTGGGCCTCGGGGACCGCGGGCTGCGCGGGGCCGCCGTCCAAGTGAGGGGGCGCGAGTCGGGCCGACAGCGCGTCCTCGCGGCTGTAGTGGCCGACGGCATCGAACCAGCGCTTCGTGTGCAGCGTGACCCGCAGGTCGCAGTCGGCCACGACCATCCCCTCCTCGCCGTACAGCGGCCCTGCGATCACCTCTCCGCCGTCCGGCTCGCAGATCGCGGCACCGCCCCTGCCGAATATCTCTTTGCCCTCGGGGAGCGGCACCGGGAAGTCGGCGGGGAAGGCGCTCGCGGGGATGAACTGGGGAACCGAGACGACGAAGGCGCCCGACTCGAGCGCGATGTGGCGCATGCTCGCCAGCCAGCCGTCGGTGTCGTCAGCGGTGGGCGCGAGCCAGATCTGCGGGCCGCCGCGATAGATCGCGTACCGGGCGAGCGGCATCATGTTCTCCCAGCACACCAGGCCGCCCAGGCGCCCGGCCGGGGTGTTCACGACGATGAGATCGTCCCCGGCGCCCACCCCGTGGAAGACCCGCTCGTGCATCGTCGGCATCAGCTTCCGGTGCTTGGCCAGGAGGCCGTCCGGGCCGACCAGGACCAGAGCGTTGTAAAGCGACCCTGGGCGCTCGGACTCGCGCTCGTTCACGCCGATCGCGCAGTGGACCCCATGCTCCGCGCAGGCGGCGGCCAGGCGGTCGACGTGGGGGCCGGGGACGTCCACCGCGTTGGCCCACAGCCGCTCCCAGAACTCGTCCCAGCCCTCGAACGAGGCCGCGTCCTTCGCCCAGCTGTTGGACGGGTACAGCGGCACGAAGGTCTCCGGGAAGACCGCCAGCTTCGCCCCCTGCTCGGCGGCCTCGCCCATCAGCCGGCAGGCCTTGTCGATCGTGGCCTCGGCGTCGAGGATCACCGGCGTCGCCTGGATCGCCGCGACGCGGACGGTTGGGAAGCCCGTCATCGGACCGTGGGCGCGGGGGCAGCGGCCATCAGCTCGACCCGCCCGCCGCCGGGCATGACGGCGAAGGCGCGCGGCTCACCCCAGAGCTCGTCTGCGTCCTCGACTTGGTACCCGGCCTCGCGAAGGTGGCTGACGGTGGCCTGGAACTCCGGGGCAACGATCGCCGGGTGCCCAAGGGCAGGGGTGGTCGGCTCCGGTGTGTGAATGAGGTGAATCTGCGTCCCGTTCGACTCCAGCCAGCTGACGAAGGGCGCGATCGAGTCGGGCGCCGGCAGCGCGGTGAACCCGAGCAGCTCGAAGAACTCGACCGTGCGCTCGACCTCGGCCGGCGCGACCTCCAGCGAAACGTGGTGGAGCATGGTCGTAAGCATCCCACGTCAGGTCAGGATCGAGATCGGGACGATCGCGGCGACCGCGATCGCCGTCGACCACGCGACCGCACCGGCGGAGATTCGGAGGTCGAGTCCGTAGGCGTGAGTGACCACCATCGTGTTGATCCCGCACGGCATCGCGGCGAGCAGCAGGTACGGTCCGGGGAGGTCGATCAGCGGCAGCGCGAGCAGGTAGAGGAGTGCCGGCGCGACGATGAGCCTGGTCGCCACGGCCACGGCCACGGGCGGGTCGAACGCCGGCGGGATCGGCGCCGCTCCGTCGGCCGACTTCTCCGTGAGCGCCGTCCCCACCGCGAAGAATCCGAGCGGGAGGATGGCCACCACAGCGATTCTGGACGCGTCCACGAGGGCGTCCGGGGCGAGGGCGTTGGGAGCGACCAGCGCGAGCGCCGCCGCGTAGAGCGGAGGGTTGCGGGTGAAGAACGCGCGCAGCCGTTGGCCGAGCGTCTCCCCGGCGCGGTCGCCGAACGCCGCCCCGACCGAGAAGGCGCCAAGGAGCAGGGCCGGGCCAGAGACGAGCACGTCGTATGCCACCGCCTCGGACAGGCGGTGGAAGCCGAGCAGAGCGGCAACGAGCGGGTATCCCAGGTACCCGGTGTTGGCGACCAGGACGCAGCAGATCACGGATCCGGTGGCCGGGCGGCTCAGCCTCAGGACGCGGGTGGCGACGACCCAGGCGAGCAGGGCGCCCCCCGCCAGGGCCAGATAGGCAAGGCCGATGCCGGCGCCGACGTTCGCGTCGAAGTGGACGCGGGTGAGATTGAAGAACGTGACCGGCGGGAGGACGACGTAGAGCACGACCAGCAGGGCCCGGCGCGAGGCGAGCCCAGCCCGCCCTCCGTATCGCAGCTCCGCCCAAACGCCGGCGCCGGTCGCCGCGATGATCGCCGCCACGATGAAGGCCATGGCGGCGAACCCTTACCGACGGCGGCGCGGGGCGCCCAGTGACTATGCTCGGGCGCCGTGAGGTTCGGCCTCTTCTACGAGCACCAGCTACCTCGCTCCGACGGGGAGCTGGACGAGGAGCGGCTGCTGGCCGATGCTCTCGAGCAGGTCGAGCTCGCCGACCGACTCGGGATCGACTATGTCTGGGAGGTCGAGCACCACTTCCTCGAGGAGTACTCGCACTCCAGTGCCCCGGAGGTCTTCCTCGCCGCCGCCAGCCAGCGCACCAGCCGGGTCCGCCTCGGTCACGGGATCGTCCAGCTGCCGCCCGCGGTCAATCACCCGGCGCGGGTCGCGGAGCGAGTCGCGACGCTCGACCTGGTCTCCGGAGGCCGGGTTGAGTTCGGGACCGGAGAGGGGAGCTCGCAGATCGAGCTCGGCGGGTTCGGAGTTGACCGTGAGCTGAAGCGGGCGGAATGGGAGGAGTCCCTCGACGCGATCACGCGGATGTTCGTGGAGGAGCCGTTCGCGGGCTATGACGGCCGCTGGCTCTCGATGCCGCCCCGAAACGTGATCCCGAAGCCGAAGCAGCGCCCGCACCCGCCGCTATGGGTCGCATGCAGTCGGCGCGAGACGATCCTGACGGCCGCCGAGCGCGGGCTCGGCGCCCTTTCGTTCGCGTTCGTCGAGCCCGAGGACGCGAAGGAGTGGGTCGACTCCTACTACGAGACGCTGGCCTCGGAGCGCTGCGTGCCCGCGGGCTTCAGCGTCAACCCGAACGTGGCCGTCGTCTTGCCGCTGATGTGTCACGGCGACGAGCAGACGGCGATCGACCGTGGGATCGACGGCGCGCACTTCTTCGGCTTCTCCCTCGCCTACTACTACGCCTTCGGCGAGCACCGCCCGGGGCACTCCAACCTCTGGCGGGAGTTCACGGAGCGTCGAGCCGAGGTGGGGTTCGCCCGCGAGATCATCAGCCCGGACGCCTCCCCGCTCGGGGTTCGGCTGCTCCAGGAGGGGTTGGGGAGCCTGCGGGGAGCCATCGGGACCCCGGGCCAGATCGCGGACCTGATCGACCGCTACGAGCAGGCCGGGGTCGATCAGGTGATCTTCGTCGCCCAGGCGGGCAACAACCGCCACGAGCACATCTGCGAGAGCCTCGAGCTGTTCGCCGCCGAGGTGATGCCACGCTTCGCGGAGCGCGCGGACGAGCGGGAGGCTGCGAAGCGCGAGCGCCTCGCGGGGGCGGTCGAGCAAGCGCTGGCGCGCCGGGAGCCCGCGCGGGCAGGCGACCCCGGCTACGTCGTCAAGCCCGACGGCGAGCCGGCCCCGGCGCACGTGATCGCGGCCACATCCGGCGGCGACGGCGGCGGCGCGGCCGGGACCGGCGCCAAGGAGCTTCTCGGGCGCGCCGGCGAGGCCGGCCTGGCGGCGCTCGTGCGAAACCGCTCCGACGCCCAGCTCCACCGCCTCTTCGACCGCGGCCCCGGGCTGCCGGTGATCTTCAAGGGCATGGAGCGCTCGTTCCTTCCCGAGAAGGCGAGGGGCTTTGCAGGCGAGATCCATTACGAGCTGCGGGGCCGCGTCGAGCCGCAGAGCTGGACCGTCACGATCGCTGACGGCCACGCCATCGCCCGCCGCGGATCGGCCTCCGAGCCGGCGGTCACCCTGCGAGCCAGCGTCCCAGACTTCGTGCGCATGGCCGCCCGCGAGGCGTTTCCCCCCAAGTTGTTGCTCGAGGGCGCCCTGGTGATCGAGGGTGACTTCGCGCTTGCAGGACGCCTCGGCGAGATGTTCGGCGCGGGACCGCCGACCTGAGGCACCTAGGCGGGATTTCCCATAAGCGCGGGGATCCCTGCGGCTAGTTGACCCGCCCACACACGTTGTGAACAGCTGAAAGGCCATCCGGGCCCACCCAGAGGCTTGTGGTGTTCAACGCCACAGACCTAAGGAGGACCCGGATGAAGGTTCACGCTAACGCTGCTCTCGGACC
>JBOGZC010000131.1:0-6786 GCA_050697075.1 Solirubrobacterales bacterium
ACCCAGGGCTTGGCGTTCTGGCTGGCGGCGTCGTCGAGGGCGCTGGAGATCCACTTCTGCGTCGCTGGGTCGATCGTCGCCTGGAGCTGGATGGAATAGGCGATCCCGGTCGACGACCCCCGCGCCGGCGAGGAGTCAACGAGCGCCGGGGCGATCGCGGTGGCCGCCCCCGCGAACGCGAGCGCGGTGTAGACCAGGATCCGGAGCCGGCGGCCCCTCATACCCTAATTATGCGCCCCTCTCTCGACGGCCAGGCCCAAGCCGCCGGATCGGGGTGGGCCTAGCGCGCGTAGCGCCGGATGTCGGCGGCGAGCGCGGACTCGCTCGGGTACTGGCCCTGTCTGACGTAGACGAGCTTGCCGCGGCGGTCGTAGAAGGAGGTGCCCGGGAAGCCGATTGCGGCCCGGATGGCCCTGGCGATCTCCTGGCCCGGGTCGCTGTAGCTCGGATACGGGACCGGGAACTCGCGGAGGAAGGTCCTCGCGGCGGCGCTCGAGTCGTTGGAATCCACCCCGAGGAACGCGACCCGCTTCCCGAGTCTCGCGGAGAGGTCCTGAAACCACGGGAACTCCTCGTGGCAGGGGCCGCACCACGACGCCCACTTGTTGACCACCACGGGGTGCCCGCGAAGAGCGCTGAGCCGCGCGTCGAATGCGTCCACGCCCCCGGGGAGGAGCCGGTTCGCCTGTCGGTAGAGGCTCGCGAGCGGCGGGGAGGCCCCGGCCAGCGCCCGCTGGTAGTCGGGCGGCCTGCCTTGAGCCTCTCCGCCGGAGCCGCTCCCGCAGGCACCGACCGCCAGCGCCAGGGCGGCGGCGGTCATCAAGGAGCACGAGAGCCTCAGGCGTGCGAACGGGCGTCTTTTCGGCCTTCGCGCGGGTCTGCGCCACATTACGTCGGGCGCGATGGTTTAATTAGGACTCGGTCCACGCGTCATCCGGACCGCGGGGGAAACAGCCGACTCGCCACGAGGGGAACCAACCGGCGACCGGCGGCCTCCGGCGAGCTTACAGCGCGCCCGCCGCCATTTCGGGAGCGCGAGGAGCTCAAACAACTTCTCTGATGGCCAAACCAGTCGAAGTCGCCGCAGCGCGAACACGGCCGATCCCAGCGGATCAACTCGACCGCGTGCGCGAGTTCGCGCGCGAACCGATCCTGCTCGACGGAGAGACCGCGGACGACCTCGCCCCGGGGAGCGCCCGCTTCCGGGCCGTGGAAGCCGCGATCGCCGAACTCGACGCCCGTCGCGAGACGCCGTCGGCCGAGTGGCGCCGGCGCTACTCGCTCCTCCTCGGCCTCGAGCGGCTGCTCTCCACCGAGCCAGTGCACCTGGCGGACGGCGCCGAGCTGACCGAGCACCAGGTCGACGTGCTGTCCGGAACGCTGGCGGCGCTCACCGCCGAGCTCGAGGACTCGGTGGCGGCGGAGGGCTCCAACGGCGCCGAGGGTGCGGCCGGGGCCGACCAGGCGCGGCGGCGGGGCACACCCGGCGCAAACGGCGCGGACGCGGCGAACGGAGCGGGCGAGCCGATTGCGGCGGACGAGGAGATCCTGGCGCCGGACGAGGAGCCGCAGGACTGGGAGGAGCCCGCGGAGGAGCCCGTCCCGGAGATCCCTGAGGACCCGGGCGCGAGCCGGCGTTTTTGGTTCGAGCACGCGACGGGCTCGGGCAAGACGGTGGCCGCGCTTGGCTTCGTGGAGGGATCGCGGACCGGCGGCGTCCTGATCCTCACCCACCGGCGCAACTTGGTCGACCAGTTCATCGGCGAGATCTCCGACCGCGGTTACAAGGACCGGCTCGCGCCACCGCTCCTCGACGGATCCGATCACCCGTACGGGCCGATCACCGTTGAGACCTACCAGTGGTTCGTGCGCAACGCGGACCGCATCTCCGATGCGTACGCGATCGTGATCTGCGACGAGGCGCACACCGCGCTCGGGGAGAAGACCAGCGCGTGCATCCGGCAGTGGCTCGGCCCGGTCTTCATCGGGATGACCGCCACCGGGGCGCTGATCGCTCGCCACGTCGCCGACCTGTTCCCGACCCAGACCTCCCGCTTCGACCTCGCGCAGGCCGCGAGGCGGGGCGTGATCGCGCCCCTGCGCTGCATCCGCATCCCGCCCGGCCCCGGGGTCAGGACGATCGCCAAGGTGCCCCTGCGACGCGGCGAGGTGGACCAGGACTTCGACCAGGACGAGCTGGCCAAGCTGCTGGACCAGGAGCCCTTCAACGTCGCCGTGGCCGACCTGTATCGATCGCGCTTCCGGCGGACCCCTGGCGTCATCTACACCGCCGGGGTACGGCACGCGAACAACGTCGCGGCGTCGTTCCGCGCCGCGGGCATCAACGCCCGCGCGGTCTCCGGCGAGACCCCGAAGCGCGAGCTGGCGGAGACCCTCGCGGCGTTCGAGCGCGGCGAGGTGGACGTCCTCTGCAACGCGATGCTGCTCGCAGAGGGCTGGAACTCCCCCCGGGCGACGATCTGCATGCATCTGGCCCCCACGGCCTCACGGCGGGTCTATCAGCAGCGCGTCGGGCGGGTAACCCGGCGGGCCCCCGAGAAGGAGGCCGGGCTGGTGATCGACTTCGTCCACCCGGCGACCACCAGCGACGAGACCATCGTCACGCTCCACAGCCTGCTCGACCGCGACGTCTACCGTGGCGGCGCGATCGTCGTTGGCCCGGTGCGCCGCGGGCGCGGCCGGCGGGTGCGCGTGGAGCGGCGAGTGGTGCCCGTGTCCGCCGACCCCGAGCGCCGGCTCGCGGTGCTCGAGCGCGAGCTCTGGCGGATCGCGGTGGAGAACCTCAACTACTCGGAGCAGCACGCGTGGGCGGCCCTCGCCGGCGCCCGGGTCACCGCCAACAACTGGCGTCGCGCCAAGGCGATGCTTCAACACGACCAGGCCAAGGAGCTCCGCCGGCGGTTCCTGCTCACCTGCGTGCAGCGAAACCGCAACCACCAGCTTCGTCTCAAGGCGCTGGCCGAGGTCGCCGCGCTCCGCGACCCGGACGCGTTCGACGACTCGGTGGAGGTGGTGGCTACCTGGCCGCGGGACGAGCGCCGAGCCGGCGCCAAGGTCCTGCTCCAGTCCCTTGCGGAGCGCCGGATTGGTCGCCGTGACCAGGCACAGGCCTGGGTCTGGCGCCTGGCGGCGATCACCCGCGAGCTTCACGAGGAGTACGCGGTCCAGCGCTGGCCCGAGACCAAGCGCCTGCTGGGCCTGTTCGTGAACTCCTCGGGTCGAGCCCACGGTCGGAATGCCCGCCGGATCGTTCACGCTGCACGCCAGCAGGATCGCCGCCTCGCGATCGCCCTCCTGGCCGCCGCGGTGGCCCACACGCCGGAGGCCGAGGAGGTGCTCCGCGGCGCCCGAATGCGAATGGCTCGCAAGCCCTCAGCTGTGGCCCGCGAGCTGTTGCGAAACTTCCCGAAGTCCGGCGGCAAGCGTCGTCGGCGGCGCCGGTCGAAGGACGGATCGCGGGAAAACGGCGCTCCTAAGCGGGGCGGCGCCAAGCCAGCGGCCGAGCGACGCGGCTAGCCTGAGTCGACGAGCTGGATCTCCCCAGCTCCGAGGCTGAGCAGCTCGCCTGCCTCGGTGACGACCCTGAGGTTGCCTCGCTCGTCGAGGCCCTGGGCGACTCCCGACCCCGCTCCCGCCTCGCCGCCCGCGCCCACCCAGCGCACCGGGCGGCCAGCCAACGCGTCACGCTTCGCGAACTCGTCGAGGACGCGCTCCGGAGCGGCATCCACCCAGATCTCCAGTCGCTCGCACACCGCGACCAGGGCGTCTTCGACGCGGACGCCCTGGCCCATCGATGTGGCCGGCTGGCGCAGGTCGGGCGGAAACTCGCCGGGCTCGATCGCCATGTTGAGCCCGATCCCGATCACCGCCCACACGGGCGGCTCCGCCTCGATCAGCACTCCGGCAAGCTTGCGCCCCTCGACCCAGACGTCGTTGGGCCATTTGACGAGGCACTCCAGCGGCGCCAGCGACTCCACCGCCTCGCAGACGGCGAGCGGGACGGCCAGCGGGAGCAGGGAGTGCTCGAGCTCCAGCGGCGCGAGGATCGCCGAGCACAGCAACGCCTTGCCAGCCGGCGCGCTCCACGCCCGCCCGCGTCGCCCCCGTCCCGCCGTCTGGAGACTGGCTGTCACAACGGTCCCGCTCGGCGCCCCCTCGATCGCGAGTTGTCGTGCGCGCTCGTTGGTGGAATCGGTGTTGGCGAAGTGGCGGCGCGGGCGGCCGAAGCTCGTCACGTCAGCTCGCCGGGCGAAGGGTGACCTCGTCGCCGAGGTCCAGCCGCAGGACGTCGGCTGCGCTGCCGCGGTTCACCGCCAGCGCGAGGTGCCGGTTGGAATCCTCGTAGAGGATCAGGTTCCCGGCGTCGACGTCGGCGAAGGTGGGGGTGAAGACGGCCTCGTGCACGGACCCCCCGGACTCCACCGTGAGCTGCCGGCCCAGCCTCAGCCCCGTCTCCGGGAGATGGCTGTCATCCAGGTCGAGGATGGCGTTCCCGTACCGGTCGATCAAGACCACGTGGGACACGGCCCGTCCGGCGGCGACCGAGGGCTCGCTGGGCCGCAGCCGGGTCAGCGAGCCGACATCGATCTCTTCGCCCACCTCGGCGAGGCGGGCTCCCCGGGCCATGTGGGCCGCAACAGGGGCGAAGACGTCCCGTCCGTGGAAGGTCGCCGAAATCGGCTCCAGCCGAAACGGCGAGAGCGAGACGTCCACAGCCGCAACCGCTCCGCCCAGGCGGCCGATCGCAGGCCACAGGAGCCCGTTGTCCGGGCCAACCAGGACCCGGTCCTCGGCCGCCACGCGAACGGCAACGCCTCGGCGCGAGGTGCCGACCTCGGGATCGATCACCGCCAGGTGCACGCCGGTCGGGGTGAACGGGAGCGCGTTGGCCAGCACGGCCGCGCCCTGTTCGATGGCGTGGCGGGGGATCCCGTGCGTCAGGTCGATCACGGCGGCATCGGGTGCGATCCGCGCGATCACGGCACGGCAGACACCCGCGAACTCGTCCGCATACCCGTAGTCGGAGAGGAACGTGATCGGCAGGGCCGCCACGCCCTGAGCCTAGAGGGCCTCAGACCAGCGGCACGGGCCGGCCGATGAGATAGCCCTGGGCGTAGTCGACGCCGTAGTCGCTGACCAGCGCCATGGTTGTCTCGTCCTCGATCCCCTCGGCGACCGTGAGCACCCCCAGCTCTCGGGCGATCGCGACGATTCCCCTGACCATGGCCTGATCCTCGTGGCTCGTCGCGAGGTCGCTGACGAAGCTCGTGTCGATCTTGAGGTAGCCGACCGGAAGCCGGCGCAGATAGGTCAGCGAGCCAAAGCCGGTGCCGAAGTCGTCCAGGGCGAAGCGGCAGCCGAGCCCCGTCAACCGGTCGGCGAAGTCGCGCGCCGCGTCCAGGTTCTCGATCGCTGCCGTTTCGGTGATCTCGAAGATCAGGTTCTCCGCGGGCACCCCGGAGCGCGAGATGGTGGCCTCGAGCTCCGCCGCCAGCTCCGGATCCCCGATCGAGCGCGCTGACAGGTTCACCTCGGCGCGCCGGCCCCGGCTGGCCAGCGCGACCCCCTGGGCGACCATCCAGCGGTCGATGACGCCGATCAGCCCGCAGCGCTCGACGTCGGGGAGAAACTCGGCCGGCCTGATGACCCCCTCGGGGTCGGCGCTATCCCGCAGGCGCACCAGCAGCTCCTCCTGGGCCACGGTGCGTCGGCGCTGGTCGAGGATCGGCTGTGTGTAGGCGACCAGGTGATCGTCTGTCAAGAGGCCCCGCAGGCGCTGCTCGGTCTCCTTGCGCTCCGTGATGTCGAACGCGACCGCGAACCACGCCTCCCCGTCGGAGCGCATGCTCCAGCGCAGCCAGCGCCAGTCTCCTCCGCGGGCGCGGTAGCGGTTCTCGAAATGGACGACCTGCTGCCCGTTCCTGGCGACCTTGGCCGTCTGGGCCAGGGTGCGATCCCGATCCGCGGGGTGCACGAAGTCCACGAACGGGCGGGATCGCAGCTCCTCGCCCGTCCAGCCGAGGAGCCGCTCCCACCCTCCGTTCAGCGAGGTGAAGTAGCCGTTCGCGTCGGCCGTGCACAGGAGGTCGCGCTCGAAGTCGAACCCGACGCCGGCGTCCCGATCCTCGTTCATGATCCACTCGGCGCCCATGGTCTTCCCCTCGCTCATGGCCGGAAACCTCTCCGGCTGCGCGAGCCTACGGGCGACCCCACTTGGCTGTCAACCGGGCGGGCGGCCCGCGTCCGCGAGGAGCGCCTCGACCAGGCCGTCGACGTCGTGACGCTCGGCCTCGACGTGAACGTGGAACCCGGCATCGCGCGCGGACTGAGTGGTCACCGGCCCGATCGTGACGACACGGGCTTGCTGGGGGGCTCGTCCCCCCAGAGCCGCGACGAAGTTCCTGACCGTCGACGACGAGGTGAAGGTGACGTAATCGGCGTCCAGCGCCGCCTCGATCGCCTCCGGGTCGGGATCCTCCGCGACGGTCTCGTACAGGGCAACGACATCGACTTCGGCCCCACGCTCGCGCAGCGCCTCGGGAAGCACGTCACGCGCTTCGGCCGCGCGCGCGACGAGAACTGGACGGCCCTCGAGCTCCAGCTTGCCCAGGGCCTCCACGAGCGCCTCGGCGATCGATCTCTCGGGAACGATGTCGGCGCGAATGCCGTGGTCGGCGAGCTCGGCGGCGGTGCTCGGGCCGATCGCGGCGATGGTGGCGTTGGCCAGGGCCCGCGCGTCGCGCCCCGCGGCGTCCCGGATCAGGT
>JBOGZC010000132.1:0-6746 GCA_050697075.1 Solirubrobacterales bacterium
CCGCCCCTCCTCCGACCGATGCCGATGCCGCTCCTCCTTACGGGCCACCTGGCGGCGTCGGCGGGTGAGCGGGCTCGAACCGCTGCGAGGGGTTCGAGTCGAACCCTGAGTCGGGCGCGGCCAGGTACGGGAACTTGGACAGGAACTTCTTGTCGTTCTTGTCCACCCCGTCCCCGAGCGGCACCTTGTTCCCGACCAGGTATCCGGCGATGACCTGGAACTCGATGTCGACGACGTCGTCACCGAGCCGGCGGCCGTTCGGGAACCCGGCGTTGTCGCCGCCGATCACGCCGAAGCGGCTCGGTCCGGCGCCACTCTTATGGGCTGACTTCGTCGGCGGCACGCCCAGGTTGATCTTCAGGGTGTCAACCGGCTTGCCGGCGTTGCGCCCGGAATGCTGGTTGAGGCCCGGGATGCCCTGGAGCAGCGCCTGGACGATGTCCGTCCGGTCCGTCTCCGGGGCGTTGATGCCGAACAGGGCGTTCAGGACCGCCGCCAGCTCCGGCTTGGTGACGAACTTGCCGTAGTTGGCCGCGTCATTGTTCGGGGTCGTGCGGTTGAACCTGTCCTTCTGCCCGAGCGGGATCACCACCTCGTTCACGAGGGGGTTGCCCAGCCGCGACACCTGCACGTACCGGTTCCGGTGCCTCTGGCTCTTGCCATAGCCGCCGGCCGCGTTGGCGTTCGTCACCTGGAGCCGTCGCCGGTCGGTGCTCGACCAAACGCCGACCACGGCGTTCCGTGCCTTGGGTCCGGAGACCTGCTTCCCGTTCCTGGTCACGAGGCGTTCCGGGATCTGGAGAACGGTGGACGACGTCGAATAGCCCGAGAGGTCGTCCTTCCCCCCACCCTGGTTGCCGGTCCCGACGCGTACGTTGATCGCGTCGAAGGCGGCCCCGAGGTCGACGAAGAACGGATCGTCGCGCTCCCCCACGAACAGCTTCGTTCCGTCGCCGAGAGTCTTGGTCGACTGGTTGACGAAGTTCTGGTAGTTGGGGAACGTCTTCGGCCCGATGTTCGGCGGTGCGACGGGGAGCTTGTGCGCGATCGTCTTCGCGCGCTGGACCTTCCCGTGCTTGAGCGTCTCGCGAACCAGGTCGTAGCGCTGGATCACGTTGAGGCCGGGGTCGTTGAAGTCCTGCGTCCCCGGACCGGCGTAGAGGAACGAGTTCGGGTTCCTGACGTTGGTCTTGAACTTGAACAGGTACCTGATGTCGGCAACGCCGTCGCCGGTGTTATCGACGTTCACGTAGTACCTGGCCCGGTCGTCGAACCGGAAGAAGTTCGGACCGTTCGCCGGAACCTGACCCGGGATCCAATCCGCCGCGATCGTCAGCGCCTTCGGCGCGTCGTTGGCTTTGAATGCGTAGACGTCCGTATTGTCGGCCGCTGGATCGAGGGCGATGTTGGGCGCCTCACGGTGGCTCGAGCCGAACCCGAGGGGAACTGCGATCGCCCCGGCTGCCACCGCGGCAACCACGACCGCGAGACGTCGGCGTGGCTTTATCTGCATCTTCCTGGCACTCCTTTCTCAGTGCTGGCGGGACTCTTGCGCGGGAGCCCGGAAGTGCAGATCGAGGAACTCCAGTGGCTGATCCATTCCTCCCTTCCCACGTAACCGGCACTGCGTCAAGGAACCGGAAACGGATCAACGGCGACCGTGTCGCGGCCCGAATCCGCGGAGGCCTAGGCTCACGGCCGCCCGTAGACTAGGTTCGTGGCACAAGGCCCGGGCACCGAGGCCCAGGAAAAGGATCAAGACGCACAGCTTCCGGTCGTCGGCCGCTGGGCGGCGCTGATCAGGGATCGGCACCGCGAGGAGGTCGAAGGCACTAGGCGATCGCCCCTCAGACGGTTGATCGCCAGAGCGCGTGCAGCCCCCTCCCGGCTCTCGTGGAAGGGAAGGGAATGGCTGCGCGAGCGCCCGCTTCTGCCCCGCCGCAACGCGGCCGGAAGGCCCGGATCTCCGGATCCGCATTCCGGTGACGCCTGGCTCGTCCCGATTCTGGTCGACTGCTTCGGCCGTGACGGCAGCACACTGATGATGCGCCTGCTCGCGAACTCGCCGCAGATCGCCGTCGGCAGCCGTTATCCGTACGAGCATCGGTACTTCACCTACCTCTGGCGCTGGTCACGCCTGCTGGATCGCCCGAACTGGCCGCATGACGTCTGGGGATCGAACGAGGTGTGCTCGGTCACCCAGGAGGCGAACCTGCCCCTGCTCGGCCCGCCACCCTGGCTCCCGCGGGATCTGATGAAGGACAGCGAGCCGATGTCCTCCCGCTGCTTCGAGCTTACGTGGCGAGAGTTCTCGCGTCGGGCCGGGGAACGGACCCGCGTCTACCACCGCCGGGGAGCGGTCGAGGCCCGGTACTACGCCGAGAAGCACCTCGACACGTGGAACCTCAAGCTCGAGGAGCTCCCGCCCGTGAAGCTGCTCGTGCTGCTGAGAGATCCCCGCGACGTGTGGGTATCGGTGCGGGCCTTCGAGCGCAAGAAGGGAGACCTGGCTGACTTCCGCGTCGGCGGGACGCTCAGCCACGACGACCTCCTTCGCTACCAGATCGCCAGGCAGCGCGTGCGCCTGCGTTGGATCGCGGAGCTGCTCGAAAGCGAGGATCACCCCGTCGTCCGCTACGAGGACCTCGTGCGCGACCTGCCCGCCGTGGCGGATCGGATCGAGCGATGGCTTGGCGTGTCCCTCGACACTGGAAAGACGCGCGAGCGAGACCGGGAGTTCAACCGCCACGGCAGCGCCGGAAGCCCCGAAAGCTCGATCGGGCGGTGGAAGGACGAGCTCGATCCGGCCGTCGCCGAGCTGTTCACCAAAGAGATCGGCCCGGAGCTCCGCCTGCACGGCTTCGAGGGCTAGTTCCCGGCGGCCAGCCCCTGCCCGGGGACCCGCCCCGAGGAACCGGCCAGGTGCCCGTCAGCGGGCCTTGTAGTTCGCCGTGATGGTGGCGGAGCCCGTGGCGGTGATCGAGTGCGTTGCCGCCCCCCCGACGGACCAGGACTGGAAGTCGTAGGTCTTCCCGTTCAAGGCCTGCGGCGTGGGCGCGCTGATCGTGTTCTGTGAGTTGAGGATCACGGTTCGCGTGAACGGGGCTGGCGCCTTGAAGTCGTCGAGCGCCAGTGAGAGGCCGGGCGGGCTGGAAGCCAAAGTGAGGTCGGCCGTCTTCGGGTCCAGGCGCACGCTCTGGGTCCGCTTGAGCCCACCGGAGTCGGTGGCGGTGAGCCGGAGCTCGAGATATGAGGGGTACTCATGGTCGGGGCCGTTGAACGAGCCGCTGGCGACCCCGTCGAAGTCCCGGATGTGGTGTATGTGGCAGTTGGACGGGCAGTGGTGGAGCAGCACCGACCACGACAGCGCCGAGGCGGGCAACGTCCCGTCTTGGGCATCGGTCGCCGAGCCCCGGAACGCGATCTGATCGCCAACGCCCCACTTGCGACTCGACAGTGGCGCAGTGATGGTCGGCACGGGCGCCGTGTTGCCGGCCGAGATCGCGACCGTGTCGGTGGTTGACGCCCCGTCCGGATCGGTCACCTTCAAGCCCACCTGATATACGCCAGCCGTGGTGTAGGTGAAGCTTGGCTTTTGCTGGGTCGAGTCGTCGTAGGCGCCGTCGCCGTCGAGGTCCCACGCATACGTCAGTGTGTCGCCCGGGTCGGGATCGCTCGAGCCGCTCGCGTCGAAGTGAACCGTCAGGGGCAGGGACCCAGAGGTCGGCGTCGCCTTGGCGACGGCCGTCGGGGTCTGATTCCCGGCCGCGTAGCCGATCCGCATGACCTTCCCATCCGTGAGGTCGACGTAGTAGAGATTCCCGTCGGGGCCGACCTGGAGATCCACGGGATGCGCCGCGCCGGCGTCGAACGTCTTGACATGGTTGGGGCCGGGGAGGTTCGCGCTGCCCTTCTCCATCACCCAGATGCAGTTTCGCGAGTAGTCGGCGAAGAACAGCGCCCCACGGTAGCTCGCCGGATACGGCCCGCCGTCCGGATAGAAGGCAAGACCGCTGGTTGACGAGCTGCCCTTGGAACAGGTCTCGCCGGGAACGACCTTGGCGGTGTGCCGGTAGCTGTAGTAGGGAGCAGTGACCGCCCCGGGCGTCTGATAGAGGGACTGGCAGGCGTCCAAACCGGCGGCCCGGTACGAGGGCTGGGGGAATGCTCCCTCAAAGCAGGGCCAGCCGAAGTTGGGTGCCGGCCCGGAGCCAGGGTTCACGATCCGGTCGATCTCCTCGATCGTCGACCAGCCCACATCCCCCACCCAGAGCTCGCCGTACCGCAGCGCGAAGCGGAAGGGATTGCGAAACCCGTAGGCGATGATCCGGCGGGCATTGGCGTCCGAGCTGTCCGCGAACGGGTTGCCGGCCAGCCCGTCGCCGGTTCTGGGATCGACCCGCAGGATCGTGCCGTCGAGCGTCCTGGGTTCACCGGCGGGTCGTCGCGGGCTCTGGCTGCGCAACGAGCCGCCCTCGGCGCCGGGCGGGCTCTCGGCGCCCCCGACGCCGTCGGGAGGATCACCGCAGGGGTTGCCGGCGAGCTGCCCGTAGTCGGTCGTGTTGAAGCTCGCGCCGTCGCCGCCGCTGACGTACAGCGGGTGCGAGGCGCCCGGGCCGAATGCCAAGTCGCCAATCGAGTGGCTTGGGTACTGCTGGCACCAGTCGTTAATCAGCACCTGTTCGGACCCGGTCGCCTTGTCTCCCTTGGCGGTCAGTCGCGAGAGGCGTCCGCTGACCAGGCAGCCGTCGGTCGTCGGGCCGGGCGGCGTGGGGCAGTCGTCGTCGGAAGCGCCGGGAGTGCCCCAGACCGGGGCGTGGCCCCCAATGGGCGCATCGTAGGTGTAGAGGACGTACACATAGGGCTTGGCGGGGAACCTGGGATCGAGGGCGATTCCCAGGAGCCCGCGGTCCCAGTAGTTGTAGACCTCGGTGCGCAGGTCGGCGAAGACAGTGGGCGTTTTGTCGTGAACGCTGTCGAACACCTTGATCAGGCCGCTCTTCTCGGCCACGAAGATCCGGCCGTCGGGCGCGAAGCGCAAGTTCGTCGGCAAGTTGAGGCCGCTGAAGACGGTGGACTCCCTGAACCCGGGCGGGGTGGTGGCGCCGGCGGCTGCGGAGCTGAAGGCGCCGGCGAGGATGGCGGCGGCTAGCGCGCCGGCGAGAGCCCACGCCGGGGCGCGGCGGGGAATGAACCTGTGCGGGCGGAACACCATTGCCTGCCTCCTATGCGAAACAACGGTGTCCTCGTCTCGGCGCTTGCGGTCCCGGACGCCGAAAACAGCGCTCATCCGGCGCCGCCCGTCAGACGACCTTGAAGGACCGAGACTTAATCGTGCTCTCGTTTCCGGCGGCGTCGATCGCCTTGACGTTGAACGTGTGCGTGCCCTTGGTGAGCGGCTGTGCCGTGTACGGCGTGGCGCACGGCGCGAACGGCTTGGCGTCGAAGCGGCACTGGAAGGTGGAGCCGGCTTCGCTCGACGTGAACGAGAAGGTCGGCGTCGAGTCGCTCGTGCTGCTTCCTGGGGCCGGCCCCGCGGTGATCGTCGCCTGAGGCGCCGTGGAATCAGTCGTGAACGCCTTGAAGGCACTCATGGCGGGCTTCTGCGTCCGGTCGTTCTTCAACAACCCGGCCGTGCCGCAGAAGCTGCACCCGCTCGCGGCGTCGGACCCGGGCGCGGGGTCGCGCCACAAGAACCAGAAAAGGTGCTGCAGGTTCCAGGCCGTCCGGTTGGCGAGCAGCATCTTGTAGGAGTTGGTCAGGGCTGTCGCCTGACCCGAGAGGCCCTTGTTGATGCCGATGCCGTCCGGGGGGCCCGATCCCCAGGCGAACTCGGTGATCCAAAGGGGCGTCGCCTTGTCGCCGTGGCTCACCATCACGTTTCGGAAACGCTGGATCGCCGTCTTGATCTTGGCGTCAGTGGAGGCGTACGGATGCTGCGCGGCGGCGTCGAAGTCTTCCTTGATGCCGCGGACGGAGTAGAGGCTGCCGAGGAAGTTGAACGCGTCCGGATCCTTCTGGGTCGCGATCCCGGCGAGCACGATCTTGGCCGTCGGGTCCTTGGCCTTGATCGCGGCATGGGAGATCTGCACCAGCTGCCCGTACTTCTGGGCCTTCACCTTGTACGTGGTGCCCGGATAGGAGTACTTGAGGTTCGGCTCGTTCCAGATCTGCCACGACTGAACCGGCAGGGGCGTCGCTCCGGATCCGAACCGCTGGCGATAGCCGGTCGACCAGAAGGTGCCCCCCGGCCCGTAGCGCGCGACCGCCGTCTTCAGGAACGTCTGCCACGCGGCTCGCGCGGCGGTACTGGCCGGCGGCCGCGGCAGGCCCCCCGTTCCGGCCCATCCCGGCGACCCCCACACGAACGGCGCCGCGCGGATGCCGTTGAAGGCCATGCTTCCGACCAGCTCGTCGGTCCTAGCCCAGCTGAAGGTGTTCTGGTGGGGCTCCACCAGATTCCACTGGATCGGGAAACGGTCGGTATGGACCTTCGCGAGACTCATCCCCAGGATGTCCTGGCCGTTGAGCCCCTGCCCCTCGGTGATCCCATAGAACTCCGAGCGCGCCGCCTGGGCAGCGGGGACGCCGAAAGCCAACAGCGCGAGTCCCGTGAGCGCGATCGCGAGATGCGTCGTGCCTCCCGCCTTGACCCTCCTTGCCATTCCCATGCGCGACGAAGAGCCTACCCCAGATCGAAGGTCCGTGAGTCCAGCTTCCGGGAACGCGGTGGGGCCGGTCCCGAG
>JBOGZC010000133.1:0-6730 GCA_050697075.1 Solirubrobacterales bacterium
CGGCTCGGCGCCGACGCGGTCGGCTACACGCTCTACGTCGGCTCGCCGCGCCAGGACGCCGACCTGCACCAGCTCAAGGGCGTCCGCGAGGACTGCGACCGCTACGGGATGCCGCTGATCGTCTGGTCCTACCCGCGCGGCGCCGCGATCGACAAGAAGGGCGGCCACGTGTCGTTCTACGCGATCGACTACGGCGCGCGGCTCGCGATGGAGATGGGCGCCGACGTCGTGAAGCTGAACCGCCCGCAGATCAACCCGGAGAAGGACAAGGGCGCCCCCGCGCCCTACAACACGCTCGAGCCCTCCGAGGAGGAGGCCGTCCAGCAGGTCGTCGCCTCGGCCGGCCGCTCGCTGGTCGTCCTCTCAGGCGGCTCGAAGATCAACGACGACGAGCTTCTGAAGCAGACCCGCGAGATCATGGAGTCCGGCGGCTCGGGCGTTATCTACGGCCGAAACGTCTGGCAGCGCGAGCGCTCCGCGGCGCTCGAGATCATCGAGCAGATCAAGGAGATCATGCTCTCGAGCGTCACGCGCATCCCCTAGCGCCAGGTCCGCGCCGCACCCGGCGTCCCGCGCCGGCCGTTCACCCGTCGGCCACCCGCAACGCCCGCGTTCCAAGGGCTGGTTAGGGGAACGACCCCGCGCCGCCCGTTCCCCCCTACCCAGCCATATCGCGGCTCCGCGGAGCCGCAAACGTCACGGCTCTGCCCCCAACCATCGCGAAGCACCGACATCCCGCCCCGATCCGAGGCCGATCCGTGGCCGATCAGCCCCCGATCCACGTTCTTTGCTCACTTGTGGCGCCCATAGACCCCACAACCCTTCAAAGAGCGGGCTGGGAGGGGTTAGCGAGCTCGGCGGGGTTCGAGCTGGGAGAAGGTTCGAGCTCGGCAGAGCTTTTCGGAACCCATCGCGAATCGCCGACATGGGGTCGGCTCGACAAAGCCGCTAGTTCCCTGCTCGAGGCGATTGAGTCCCAGGCCGCTCCCAAGACCGCGCCCTTAGTGCCATCTGTGGGTCCATCGCCCCACGCGGGCTTAACGAATCAGACGAGAGGCGGACCTCTTTACGCGAAGGGCGTATTTGAGGCCGCGGAAATGTCGGTCGTTCGCGATGGGTTCGGAGACGGGGCTGATGAAGGGGCGGTCGCGGTCCGCGATGGGTTCGGGAAGGGGCTGGTGAGGGGTAGCCGGCCGCGATGGTGTGGGAGAAGGGGCTGGTGAGGGTGGGATCGGCTTGGTTCGCCGTGGTTTCGGATCGGCGATTCGGACTTTGAAGGGTTGGGGGGTCTGTGGCCGCCCAAAGTGCGCAATGTCCGATCTGGCCGGCGCAATGTCCGGGTTGGGCGGCTGCGCCTCTTTCAACGCTCCCCTACCCAGCCCCTGGGCGGCTCCGCAGAGCCGTTTTCGTCGGGGCTTTCGCCGAAGAGGTCGCGGATCGGTGACATTCGGTGCGAGGTTCGGGCGGGGGGCGCGGTAGGGTCGGGTTGGCTTGGGAGAGGCATGAGAGTCGGGGTTCTGATGGTGCTCGCGGGCATGGTCGCGCTGGCCGGCTGTGGCGGCGGCGACTCGTCGGATCCGACGCCCACGGCTGGGTCGGTCGAGGCACAGGTGGTCCGGGTCGTGGACGGGGACACGATCGTCGCGTCGGTCGAGGGGGCCGATCAGTACGTCCGCTACATCGGGATCGACACTCCGGAGACGGTCAAGCCGGGGACGCCCGTCCAGTGCTTCGGCGAGCGGGCGAGCGCCGAGAACCATCGGCTGGTCGACGGGCACACCGTTCGCCTCGTCTTCGATCAGGAGCGGCGCGACGTCTACGGGCGGCTGCTCGCCTACGTCTTCGCCGGCTCGCGATTCGTCAACGCGACGCTGGTGCGTGACGGCTACGCAAGGACCCTGACGATCGCGCCGAACACCGCCCACGCTTCGCTGTTCGACCGCCTCGCGGGGCGTGCCGGCCAGGCTGGGCGGGGGCTGTGGGGGCGCTGCTGAGACGAGGCCCCTAGTGACGATCGGCACGCGAAGCGCGGCAGGGATGCCACCCGGTTTGCTAGGTTCAAAGCCGTCGTGTCAGGGTCGCTTCGCCACGCGGCCCCTCAGTTTCCCCACGACGAGCAGCTCCCCGAGGTACCCCGCTGATGAGAATGCAAGAGAGCATCGAGTCGTTCGAGCTCGCCTTCGAGCAGGAGGCGGCTGTGGAGCGGAACCGCCGCAAGCAGCTTCGCCAGCGCGCCGCGAACCGCTCGCGGGCTCGCAGCATTCAACAGACCGAGCAGCGGGGAAACGTCGCCTTCGGCGTCCTGATCGTGGCGCTCAGCATCACCGTTGTCACCGTGGCCGTGGTGATGTTCGAGTCGCTCGCCTGGCTGATGGGTTGACGCCGGGCTCGGCCCGGCGTCGCGTCGGCTCAGTCCTTGGAGAGTTCGTCGAGCGCTTCCTCGACCCTGTCGGCCGAGCCACCGTTTTGCGAGTGGGCGTGCCGGGCGTCGCCGGCCTTCTCCTCCTGGATGGAGATGTAGACCTCCTTGCGAAACACGGGAATCTCACGCGGGGCGCTGATCCCGAGCCGGATCTTGTCGCGCGACACGGCGAGCACGGAGACCTCGACCTCGTCTCCGATCATGATGCTCTCATTCAGCTTGCGCGTCAGGACCAGCATCGTGCCTCCTTGGATCGGGCCTCCCGACGGTCCACGGCCCGGGCGAATCAGGGTAGCTACTGGAACCCAGGTACGCCACCCACAACCGTTCGTTAGCATCACCCGCGCCTGACGGGACGGGCACCTCATGGCCAGAAAGCCGCTCCGCTCACAGCTCAACCAGATCCGTGCCTGGGTCCGCCAGGGGCGAACCGACGCCTGGATCGCCCACCAGCTCGACATCCCGACCTCCGAGCTGCGCGAGTTTCGCCGTCGCCACGAGTTGGCGCCGGAGGCCGAGGGCGGTGAGGTAGAGCTGCGTGACGAGATCGAGGCCGAGATCGAGGCGACGCTCGGCGACGACGAGCCCGACGAGGATGACGAGCCCGACGAGGATGACGAGCCCGAAGAGGATGAGCCGGCCGACGACGCGGACGGCGGCGGCGACCGCGATGACGAGGACGAGGACGAGGGTGAGCGCCATGACGAGGACGAGGGTGAGCGTGAGCCCGACGACGAGGGCTCAGCGGCCGACGGCGACGAGGCCCCGGCCAGCGGCCGGCGGCGTCGCAGACGGCGGCGCAGGCGAAGCGGGGCACCGCGGGCCGGGGCGGCGATGCAGGGCACCTTCGACCACGGCAAGGACGAGGGGTTCGGCCTCTGGCTCGACCCCGCGGTCGAGGAGGACCCGGTCTACACCGAGCACTGGGCCGGCCATCGGCCGGTCGAGGTGACGATCGAGCCGGACCGGATCGTCATCAAGCGTTCCTGAGCGGAGCTTCCCGCCCCTCACCGCTTCGCTGGCCGCCCTCGCGCTTCGCCTCCTCGCCGTCGCGCTTCGCCCCGTCGCCGTCGCCCTTGGGTCCCTTTCCGTCCCCGCCGCGCGGCCGCTCCCGCCCGTTGCCGCTGCGGCGGGTGCGCCAACCCTCCTCGGGGAGCTTCGCGAGGTCGTCTCGGAGCCCCTCGAGAATCCGGAGCTCGTGGGCGTCCGCGCCGGCGGTCAGGAGCTGGCGCATCTTGCGAAGCCGCACCGCGACCGGCTCGCTCGAGAACAGATAGAGCGAGATGTCGCCGTCGAGGTCGCTTCGCTCATCGACGTGGACGCCGCCGGAGCGGCCGGTGTCCCGCAACAGGCGAACCAGCCGGGCCCCCTCGGTGTCGCCCAGCTTGCCGACCTCCTCCTCCTCGCCGTCGGGGGGCGGGTCCACGCCCGCGGGCGGGTCCTCGCCGTCGGGGGGCGGGTCCTCGCTCCCGGCCTGCGCCGTCGGCACCGCCTCCGGGGGCGCCAGGACCTCGGGCGGGATGCGATCGACGATGGCCGTCCGCAGCGCCTTTCGATCCCCCGGCTTCAGGGTCCGGAGGCCGGCCTTCGGGCTGAACTTGAGCGCCGAGCCCCGGCGGAGCGCCGACTTCGTGATGTGGCTGAGCGGCTCCCAGTGGTAGCGGGGAATTATCCGCAGCACGAAGAGCAGCCCGAACCAGATCAGCATCAGCGCCGCGATCACCGGCAGCTTCTCGAGCTTTCCGGCCGGGTGCAGGAAATGGAATCCGATCGCGATCGTCGCCGCCACGAGGGTCGCAAGCGACATCGACATGTACGGGAAGTCGAGCGCTCTCGAGCCGCGCTGCGAGTACGTGAACATGATCACGATCGGGATCATGAACGCGACCAGCATCGAGATCGGCGCCGCGTAGATGCCGAGATTGGTGCCGTTCAGGAGCAGCAGCATGAAGGCGATGTAGGAGACCGCCACGAGGATCGTCGCCATCACGAAGTTGCGGCGCTTGTTCGGATAGACCGCGTACTGGCTGACGCTCCGGTAGAGCGCAGGCATCGACATCGCGCCGGCGGTCAGCGGGATCAGGGGCGCCGCCGAGGCGAACTTGTGCCCCCCGATCTGGATCAGGATCTCGCCGCCGAGCACCATCGCAAGCACCGCGGTCAGGGTGAGGAGCCAGAAGTAGGAGAGCATCTGGCCGTTCGCCACCGCCACCCCGTACTGGCGCATGAACGCCTCGTAGCTGGCCGTCTTTCGGACCGGCCGAAGCGCGATGCGGAACCCCTGCGGCAGGAAGGCGACCATGAACCCGGTCCGCGAGGCGAGGTTGTAGAGGCCGATGTCCTTGTGGTCAACGAACCGCGAGAGGATGAACGAGTCGGCGTTCTGCACCACCCACATCGACGAGGCGATCGGGGCGCGGATCCAGCCCCGGTTGAGGATCTCCTTGAGCTCGCCGAACGAGAACCCGACCACGAAGCTCTTCCAGATCAGGGCCACGCAGATCACGGTCGCGAGCGTGGTGCCGATCGTCTGGCCGATGATCGCGCCCTTCACCCCCGCCCCGGCCGAGACGATGACGATGATCGCGATCAGGTTGAAGGTCGGGCGCGCCGCCTCGATGATCGCGTAGGTGAGCCCCCTGCCCTCGAACCAGACGACCATCTCGGCGAGCTTGAACAGCGCCCAGACCGAGCCGGTGATCGTCGCGAAGACGACCGCGTCGGCCTGGCCGGGGTCCTGGAGCAGGAACGAGGCGATCTGGGTGCGGAAGATGAACACCGTGGTGATCGCGACCACGGCGAGGAACGTCGTCCACACCACCCCGACCCCGAGCGTGTAGGTCGGGAGCACCGACGCCTGCTCCTTGGACTCGTCGTCGCCCTCGACGTCGTCGTCATCGTCGTCGGAGACGCCGAAGGTCCTCATCATGGTCCCCGGCTTGGAGAGCATGTGGATGATCTGGGTGACCAGCCCGGTCAGGAAGAAGAGCAGCGCGTAGGCGCCGAGCTTGCCGGGGCCGAGCAGGTTCGCCACGACCGCGATCGAGCCGTAGTGGAGGATGTTGGTGAGGAGCAGCGACAGCCCCTGCATCCCGGAGAACCGCGCCAGCTGGGCCCCGAGCAGCGCGCCGGCTCCACCGGGGTGGGTGTGCTCGTGCTGCGGCGGCTCGTCGGGCTTCTTGGCGCCGGACCCCTTGCCCCGCGGCTTTGGCTTTCGCTTCTTGCCTGGCTGGTCGGCCATCAGGTCCAGATCGACCAGGTCGCGAACTCGCGACCGGTCAATTCGCGCAGACGCTCGGCGTCCTCGCGCAGCGAGCGAAGCGCCTCGTCGGGCAGCGCCTCGCGAACCTCGGGCACCTCGATCGTGCGCCGAAACGGGAACAGGCCGCCGACCGCGCGCCAGAAGGTCGGCGGGATCGCCCGGCCGCGCGGCGTCTCGCCGATCCGCTCGAGACGCATCGCGAGCGGGGTCGCCCGGGTCTTTCGCGACGTCTTGTGGCGCTCGTCGGAGAAGCGGGCGTGCGAGAAGCCGGGGTCGACCCCGATGAACTCGAAGACGCGTCGAAGGGTCTCGATCCGGTTCGTCCGGAGCTCCTCCTGCTCGACCAGGAGGATCCGCTCGAGCGGGTAGACGCGCAGGAACTGCTGAAGCTGGGTGTAGTAGAGGCTGCGGGCCAGATACGAGGTGTTCGGGTGCATCAGCGTGGTGCGCAGATCGCCCTTCTCGCGGCGCTTGGCGTAGTTGTGGATCCAGTGCGCGGCGATCCGGTCGATCGGGTCGCGGACCATGTACAGGAGCTTCGCGTCCGGGACGACCGAGTGCATCCGCTCGGGAACCCCGACGTGCTGGGGGTAGGCCGTGTAGTTGGGCGACGCCTCGCCCCGCACGGTCGCGCGGGCGTCGAAGTGGGCCCGGTACCAGTCGAGCCCCCGCGGGAAGCTCCGCTCGGCGATGAAGAAGTTGAGCTCCTTGGGCTTCGACATCGACGTCTCGGGATGGAGGCTCAGGTAGTAGTGGAGACCGCTGGTGCCGCACTTCTGGGCCCCGATCACGATCAGGTTCGGCAGCGCGCCCAGCGGCGCCTGGGACGCCGAATCACCCGGATCGCGCCGCCCGCGCCCAGCCGGCGGCGCCCCGGGCGTCGCAGTCGTGCCCGTGCCTGACTCCATGCCCAGCAGGGTACCGGGACCAATACCGGCCAGAACGGGCCTTTGAGACAATCCGCACCTGCCCCGGGGGCGGTCTCAGCGAAGCAGGGCGGCGCGGCGGCGCGGGCGGGCCGTGGCGGCGGCGAGGAGGTCGGGCGG
>JBOGZC010000134.1:0-6708 GCA_050697075.1 Solirubrobacterales bacterium
CGGTGGCCCGGACCTCGCGGCGCTCGTTGGGGTCGAACTCGGCCAGAAGCCCGGGCCCGCCGCTGACCTGGTCGGCGCCGTCCACCTCGATGGCCCCGGACACGACCACCAGCCAGGCGCGCTCGTGCACCTGGTGCTCGGAGAGCTGCTCCCCCGCCGGAAGCTCGATCACGATCGCGCGCCCCTCGGCCTCGGAGTCGAGCACCTCCGGCTGGCGCGGCTCAACGTCGAGTTGGGGGATCTTCCAGGTTCGCATGGCTGGTTTGGGTGCGGCCCGGCCCAACTTTATCCTCAGCGGCATGCTGATTGCCATCGATGGCCCGGCGGGGGCCGGCAAGTCGACCGTGGCCAGGGCGCTCGCTGAGCGGCTCGGCCTCACGTTCCTCGACTCGGGGGCGATGTACAGGTGCGTGGCGCTCGCGGCGCTGCGCGCAGGGACGCCGCTCGACGAGGGGGACGCGCTCGCTCGCCTCGCCCGGGGCCTCGAGATCGCGCCGACCGCGGGTCATGTCCTGCTGAACGGGGAGGACGTGACGGATGCGATTCGAACGCCGGAGGTGTCGGCCGCTGCCTCGCGGGTCTCGGTTCACCAGGGAGTGCGAGAGGCGATGGTAAAGCGGCAGCGCGGGCTCATAGCCGACGGCGACTACGTCGTCGAGGGGCGGGACATCGGCACCGTGGTCAGCCCGGACGCCGCCGTGAAGGTCTTCCTGACCGCGAGCGACTCCGAGCGCGCCCGGCGGCGCGCGGCGGAGACCGATGAGCCGCTGGAGCGGGTACGGGCGGCGCAGGCTTCGCGGGACGATCGCGACCGCCGGCGCGAGCATGGCGCGCTTCGCCGCGCTGCCGATTCGACCGAGATCGACACCACGGGGCTCGACGTGCAGCAGGTTGTGGATCGGATCGTCGCCATCGCCGATCAGCGCGGCCTGGTGGAACGGTGACCGACCGCCCGCCTCAGGTCGCCGTCGTCGGCTTTCCGAACGTCGGCAAGTCCACGCTCGTCAACCGGCTCGCCGGGGGGCGCGAGGCCGTTGTCCATCGCGAGGCGGGCGTGACGCGAGACCGCAAGGTGCTCGACTGCGAATGGAACGGCCTCGAATTCCGGCTGATCGACACCGGCGGCGTCGATCTGGCCGCCGAGGACTCACTGGCGCAGGCGGTTCAGCGCCAGGCCAGGGAGGCGATCTCCACCGCCGACCTCGCGGCGCTGGTGGTCGACGCACGTGCGGGGCTGCGCCCCGGCGACGCCGAGCTCGCCGACATCCTGCGGCGCGCCGGCACCCCGACCGTCGTGGTGGCCAACAAGATCGACGAGCCCCGCGACGCCTACCTCGCCGCCGAGTTCCACGCGCTCGGGCTCGGGGAACCCCTCCCCGTCTCCGCCGCCCACGGCCACGGCACGGGCGACCTCCTGGACCGAATCACCACGCTGGCCAAGGGCGTCGCCGCTCGGGCTAGCGGCGAAGCCGCGGTAGATGCGGAGGTGCCTGCCGCCACGCCGGAGCCCGAACCCGCCGACACCGGACGAATCCGAGCAAGCTCGGATCACCGGTCGCCTTCGGCTCCCTCGGAGGATGTCGGCGGAGTTATTCCGGAGGATCTCGGCGGAGTTATTCCGGAGGACCCCGTTTACGTCTGCGTGATCGGCCGCCCCAACGTCGGCAAGTCGTCCCTGGTCAACGCCTTTCTCGGGTCCGAGCGGGTGATCGTCTCCGAGCGGGCGGGAACGACCCGCGACGCGATCGACACCGAGCTCGAGCTCGCGGGACGAGGGCTTGTGCTGGTGGACACGGCCGGACTGCGCCGCCGGACGAAGGTGGCGGGGACCGTGGCCTACTACGCCCAGCTGCGCTCCGAACGGGCGGCGAGGCGGGCGGACGTGGCGCTGGTCGTCTGCGACGCGTCGGAGGGGGTGACCTCCGAGGACCTGCGAGTCGCCGAGCTCGCGATGAAGTCCGGGTGCGCCACTCTGGTCGCGCTCAACAAGTGGGACGTCGGGGAGACGGACCTCGACGACGCGACCGCGAGGCTCGAGAAGCGCCTGCGCCAGCGTCCCCCGGTGATCGCGTGCTCGGCGCTCACCGGGCGCAACGTGTCGAGGCTGCTCGAACGAGCCGTCCAGCTCGCCGACCGGCGAGCTTCGCGGATCGGCACGTCCGAGCTGAACCGGTTCATCGGCGACCTCGTCGCGAGCCGGCCGCCTCCGTCGAAGGCCAACAGGCGCCTTCGCATCTATTACGCCGCCCAGGTGGACCGCAGTCCGCCCCGGTTCGCGATCCAGGTCAACGACCGCCGCCTCATCCGCCGCGAGTGGGCGTTTCACCTCGAGAACCGGCTCCGGGAGGCCTACGGGCTCGAGGGCGTCCCGATCGTGATCGACTTCGTACCCCACTCCCGCCGCGCGCGCCCCCGGCCGGGGCTAGCGACGAAGTCGCGGTAGGTGCGGAGGTAGATGGTGCCAAGACTCCCACGTCCCCGACTGCCGCGGTTGCCGCGTCCCCGGCTCCCGGCGCCGCCGCGGGTGCCCGAGGGCGTTCTCGAGGTGGCGCGAGCGCCGGTGGAGGCCGGGCGCGAAGCGTGGGAGCGCTGGCTCGACCTCTCGATCTACACCCGCCGCCGGCTTGGGGTGGCGGCGGGGGTGCTCGCCGTGATCGCCCTGGTCTGGTTCGCGGCCGTGCCCGCCCTGCCCTGCGGAGCGCCTGGCGGGGACGCGTGCGCCCCCACGGACCACGCGATCGACCTGGTGCCCGACGACGCGCTCGCCTACGCCCATTTCAACCTGGACGGAGGCAGCGATTCCTACCAGGCGGCGCAGGACATCGCGGCGCAGCTGCCGACGCTCGCTCAGCAGGCGATCGGTCGCCTGACCGCGACACTGCCCGGCCCTCACGGCCGCACGCTCGACTTCGGGCGAGACGTCGGGCCATGGTTCGGCGGCGAGGCGGCGCTCGCGATTCTTCCGGCGGGCGGCCAGGCCGCCCAGGAGGTGGAGTTGCTCGAGGTGGCGGACGAGCATGGCGCGAGCGAGTTCGCCGACTCGCTGACCACGGGGCATCCGCGAACCGTCAGCCAGGACGGCGTCAAGGTGCAGGTCGACCCCAGGGGGGTGGCCACGGCGCTCGCCGGTGGGTTTCTCGCGATCGGGACGAGGAGTGGGGTGCGCAAGGTGGTCGACGCACGAAACGGCGCCGGCGGCGCGCGGTCGCTGGCGGACGATCCCAGCGCCGGCAAGGCGCGTGGCGCGCTCTCGGAAGACCGGGTGGCCGACCTCTACGTCTCCAAGGACGGCATCGCGAGGTTGGTCGCCGAGCCACGCGCCCCGCTCGCAGGCCTGGCGTCGGTGGTGGATCCGGGCGCGAGCACCGGAGCTGCGGCGGCGCTGGTCGCCGGCGAGGACGGGCTCGAGCTCGAGATCCGCTCCATCCTCGATCCCGAACGGGCCTCTAAGCACCCAGGGGTGTTCTCGACGCTTCCCTCGTTCGGGCCCACCCTGGCAGGCTCGCTCCCGTCCGACTCGCTCGGCTACGTCGGCATCGGCGAACCGGGCCGGACGATCGAGGCGCTCCTGCAACGGGCGAGCGCGTCTGAGCCAGGGTTGGTCGCCGCGCTCGGCAAGCTCGCCGAGCGCCTCAAGGGACTCGCGACCGTCGATCTCCAACGGGACCTGCTCCCTTCGCTTGGCACCGAGGCGGCGATCGCCGTCGCTCCCGCGCCGGGCCATGGCTCCAAGGCGCCGGTCCTTACCTTCGTCGCCTCTGGGGTCGACGAGTCCCGCGCCGGCAAGGCGCTCGCCGTTCTGCAGGGGCCGTTGGCGAAGGCCCTCGATCCCTCGGGACACGCCGCGGCGTTCAAGAAGCGGCGGATCGGCGACGCGACCGCGTACAGCCTGCGCGTTTCCCCGACGGTCGAGGTGACGTATGCGCTCGTGGATTCGACCCTGGTGGTCGCCACGGACCCCGCCGGTGTACGGGCGGTGACGGGCGACGAATCCAGCCTCGACGATGCCGATCCCTTCAAGGCGGCGACCGCCGGGCTCCCCAGCGATGTGTCGGCGCTCGGCTACCTGAACCTCGGCGGGCTGATCTCACTTGGGGAGCAGGCGGGCCTGGCGGCGAATCCGGCCTATCAGACGTTCGCACCGGAGCTCCGCAGGCTGCAGGCGCTTGGTGTCGCTGTCAACGGCTCCTCCGACGAGCTGGCGACCGACGCCCGCCTGGTCGTGGGTCAGGAGGCCGCAGGCTCCGGGGGCAGTCCGTCCGACTGAGAGGCCGTGATGCCATCACCGCGTCCGATACCCTCGGCCCCCATGAAGGTCGAGAGCCTGCCCGAGAACGAGTTCCTGTTTACCTCGGAATCCGTCACCGAGGGGCACCCCGACAAGATCTGCGATCAGATCTCAGACGGCGTGCTCGACGCGGTGATGTCCGACGACCCGGGGGGACGCGTGGCGTGTGAGTGCCTCGTCAACACGGGCCTGGTCGTCGTGGCGGGAGAGATCTCCACGCAGACGTACGTCGACATTCCCAAGATCGTCCGCGCCAGCCTGCACCGGATCGGCTACGACCGGGCCAAGTACGGGTTCGACGCCGACACCTGCGCCGTGATCACGGCGATCGACGAGCAATCGCCGGACATCGCCCAGGGAGTCGAGACGGCTTACGAGGCGCGCACCGACCCAAATGACGGCGACGAGCTTGATCGGATCGGTGCCGGCGACCAGGGGATGATGTTCGGCTACGCGAGCCGGGAGACGCGAGCGCTGATGCCGATGCCGATCCAGATCGCGCACACGCTCGCCCACCGGCTGGCCGAGGTCCGCAAGGCCGACGTCGTCCCTTACCTGCGCCCGGACGGCAAGACCCAGGTCACCGTGCGCTACGAGAACGACCGCCCCGTTGAGATCGTGAAGCTCCTGATCTCCACCCAGCACATGCCGGACATCGACGGCGAGACGCTCATCAAGCCGGACCTCTGGGAGCACGTCGTGGAGCCGGTGCTGCACGAGGAGTACAAGGAGCTGTTCACGGACCGGGAGCTCTACGACAGCTTCATGGTCAACCCCACCGGTAAGTTCGAGATCGGGGGCCCGATGGGCGATTCCGGGCTCACCGGCCGCAAGGTGATCGTCGATACCTACGGGGGCGCGGCGCGCCATGGCGGCGGCTGCTTCTCGGGCAAGGACCCTTCGAAGGTGGACCGGTCGGCCGCCTACGCCGCCCGCTACGTCGCCAAGAATGTCGTCGCTGCCGGGCTCGCCGATCGCTGCGAGATCCAGGTGGCCTACGCGATCGGCGTGGCCCACCCCGTCTCCCTGATGATCGAGACCTTCGGCACCAGCAGGGTGCCCGCCGGCGACCTGACCCGCATCATCCGGGAGGAATTCGACCTGCGCCCCGGTGCGATCGTCCGCGACCTCGACCTGCGCCGGCCGATCTTCCAGAAGACGGCCGCGTACGGTCACTTCGGTCGCTCGGACCACGACTTCACGTGGGAGCGCACCGACCGGGTGGAGGCGCTGCGGGCCGCGGCCGGGCTCGACGGCGCTGCAGCGGGGACCGGCGCCACAGCGGACGTCTCCTAGCGGCTTTCAGCCTCGGGGGTTACTGGATGCCGGCGCCCGGCTGCGTGGCTGTGGGCTCGTCCCCGAGGCCCGAGGGCGCCGCCGCGTGCGTCGCCCGATCGACCTGCTCGACCACCTCATCGGGGTTCGCAACGCCGGCGAAGACGAAGTTGTAGTCATCGCCGGCGGCCGTGTCGAAGTCGACGTCGCCGACCTGAAGCATGCGCTGCAGCATCGACTGCTCATAGTTCACGTTCTGGACGCGCTCCAGGCGCGTCTCCTGGATCTCCCTCGAGATGATCCCGCGCTTGATGTGCAGCCGCCGCGTGGTGATCGTGTAGTGGACGGTGATCCGCTTGATCAAGCCGGCCAGCACCACGACGGCGACCCCGAGGACGGCGACCAGCGTCACGAGGCCGGCATCGTTCTTGATCAGCCGGACCACGACGCAAATCGCGATCACGAGCAGCAGCCCCTTCACGTAGAAGCCGATGATCGCCCGCCACGAGGGATGGCCCTGGAACATCACCTGCTCCCCCGGTGCGAGCCTCGGCGCCACGGCCACAGGATAAGCGCTGGCAACGGGTGCGCTGTCCGCCCGCATCCCTAGGTTCGTCGCCATGGCGATCGCGAAGGTCGAGCCGCTGACCACCGCCCGGACGCTGCGCGGCCCGTTCGACTATCTGCTGCCCGAGCGGCTCGCCGGCGTCGGGGTCGGGAGCGTCCTGCTCGTCCCGTTCGGGCGCCGCCGAGTGCTCGGCGTCGTGGTCGAGGTCGCCGAGTCGAGCGAGCTCGCCCCGGAGCGCCTCGCGGAGCCCCTTCGCGCCCTGGAGGCGGGGGCCACGCCCGAGCTGGTGAGGCTCGGGCTCTGGGTGGCGCGGGAGTACTGCTCGACCCCGGCCCGGGGGCTCGAGCTGGTCCTGCCGCCCGGGATCGGCAGGGACGGGCAAGGCGTCGGCCCGCGGCTCGAGCTCATGGTCGCCCCGACCGAGGCCGGGCGCGCGGCCCTGGACGACGGTACCCGACTCGGACGCCGCCAGCGCGACGCGCTCGCGGCGCTGGTTCGGGAGGGCCCGCTGCCGAGCGGTGAGATCCCGGCGACCGAGCTCGAGGCCGGCGCCGCCGTGACGCGCGAGACCCTGAAG
>JBOGZC010000135.1:0-6480 GCA_050697075.1 Solirubrobacterales bacterium
CCTCCCAGGCCGGCGGGCGACCGCCGGGCGCCCGGCCGGCGAACAGCAGACCGAGGTAGCCGACCCACACGAGGACGCCCAGGAGCGCCACCGGCAGGATGAGGATCATCGAAGCCCCCAGCGCCATCCCGAAGCTGCCGAAGAATCGCGAGAGCAGGCCCACGCGCTGGGCTTGAAGCGGCACGTAGATCATCATCACCACGAGACCGAGCACCGCCGGGAAGAGCAACGCCTGGGATACCTGGAGGGTGCTTGAGTTGTCGGTCGTATGGGTGGCGCGGGCATCGCCCGCTTGAGCCTCGGTGTCGGTGTCGGTGTCGTGGGCCACGCTCGGGCTGGCGCTCTCCAACTTCCCGGGCAGGTCGCTGACGGTCTTTTGCGGATCGCTCTTGCCGAAGTCGATGACCTCGTAGAAGGTGTTGTTGTTGCGCTGGACCTCGAGTTGGTTGTGGACGGTGTAGATGGTGACCTTCTCGATTGAGCTGGGGTCTCGCTTCAGCTCGGCTTGGAACTGCGCATAAGTTTGCTTCTGCTCGGTCGGCAAGCCCACGAAGTCCGAGGCCGCCTGGCCCGCGCCGACCGCCTGGACGACCCCCTGGGCCGCGAACAGAATCGGCCCGATGAAGATGAACGCCACCATCGTCGACTGGATCCGCGGGTTGCGGGCCTGCGCAGCGCGGAAGAGGTAGAGGAGGGGAATCGGGAGAGCCAGGAAGGCGGCCGCCCTGATCACCGAGGCCAAGAGGATCGTCCCGGCGTGATCGTGCAGCGACTGGAGCTGCTGGGCGTCGCTTGCGCCTGTGTAGAGGCTCGCTGTGCGGTCGACGACGAACGACGCCACGTAGAGCGCAAACGTGAGCACGGCGGCGGTCGCCGCGGGAGTCGCCCAGCGACGCTCGCGCTCGATGATCTGCTGGGCGCCCACGAAGCGCCGTATCTTAGATGCGTGCCCGAGTTCGCCGTGACCGCCATCGGCCGCGACCGCCCCGGGATCGTCGCGGCGATCAGCGGCGCCCTGCTAGAGCTCGAGGGCAACATCGAGGACTCACAGATGGCGATCCTCGGCGGTCACTTCGCCGTGACGCTGATCGTGAGCGTGCCGGCGCCGGGCGACGAGCACGTGCTCCAAGGTCGCCTCGATCTCGTTGGAGGTGAGCTCGGCCTGGACGCGATCGCGGTCAACGCGATCGAGGATCTCGGCGCCCGCGCCCCACGTCCCTCGCACGTGATCAGCGTCTACGGGGCCGATCACCCGGGAATCGTCCACGCCGTGGCGACCGCCCTGGCCGACCGAGGGATCAACATCATCGGCCTCGAGACGCGACTGGCGGGCGACCAGGACTCCCGCATCTACGTGATGACGATGGAGGTGTCGCTCGCCGACGCAACCGAGGACGAGGCGAAGGCGGCCCTTGCGGAGGTCGCGAGCGAGGCTGGTCTCGAAGTCAGCGTCCGGCCCCTCGAGGCCGAGGCGCTCTAGAAGCGAGTCGCACCAGTTGGCGGCCCGAGAGGTCCTCGTCTATCCCCATCCGATGCTGAAGCAGGTCGCGGCGCCGGTTCAGCTCGACGACGCCGAGCCCGTGGGGCGGGACCTGCTCGACACGATGAGCTCATTCGGGCGATGCGTCGGCCTGGCCGCCCCCCAGATCGGCGAGTTGTGCCGGGTGATCGCGGTCGATGTCAGCGAGCATCCGAAGGCCGACGCGGACAACAACGGGCTGTTGCTGCTGGCCAATCCGCGGATCGTCGAGGCCCAGGGATCGGAGGTCGCTCGGGAAGGCTGCCTGTCCATTCCCGATTTGACGGCGAACGTGCGTCGCGCGACGCGAGTCGTCGTCGAGCACGCACGGGGCACCGTTGAATCGCGGGGGTTCGAGGCGCGCTGCGTCCAGCATGAGATCGACCACCTCGACGGCCTCCTGTTCCTCGATCGCGTCGAGTCGCTGGTGGACGACGTCTTCCGTCGCCGGGTATACGCGGACTCTCGCCGGGAAGAGACCCGCTAGTCGACCGGCTCTGACCGGCGGGGCCGCGCCGCGTCGAGCTCGAAGGCCTCGCCGGGAGGACGGATCGGGTAGTAGTCGCGATCCTCTGGAGCGAGCACACGAGAGACGCGGTCGCCGGCGCTCAGCACCAGGTCGAGCGCGGGCGCCGCAAGCGCGATCAGCGCCTCAACGCGATCCCGCCAGATCCGTTGCTGGGGTGTCGATCCCATCTTGTCCCCTATCCGCGCTCGTGGAAGAAGAACTCGGGGAGGGCGCCCTCGATCACTTCCTGGGTCATCTTCTGCGCCACCTCCAGGTTTCCGGTGCGCACCGCGATGTCGTCGAGGGTCACGATCCCGGCGAGGCTACCGCTGTCGACCACGGGGAGCCGCCGCACCCGATGTTGCACCATCCGGGCGGCCGCCTCCTCCAGGTCCATGTCCGGCTCGCCTGTCACCAGAGGCCGCGAGGCGAGATCACGGACGGGCTCCGTGCCTTGACGCTCGGCGGCGAGGGCTCGCATCGCCAGGTCGCGGTCCGTGATCATCGCCATCGGCTCACCCTCGGGATCGCATAGAACCACGGAGCCGACGTTGTGATCGCGCATCAGCTGGGCGACCTCGAGCACCTGGGCGTCGAGCGCCGCCGTCACCACCCCCGAGGTCATGATCTCGCGGAGCTGCATCGGCCCTCTATACCGCCTGCCTCCAGACCCGCTTGGCGAGCGGCAGCACCAGCGTCCGGGGCGTGTGCTGGCCGGTGATCGCGCCGGCGCGGTTGAGAAGGCCGGGGACAATCGCGCGCTTTCCCTTCTCCGCCGCCTCGACCGCCGCCTTGGCGACGTCGTCGGCCGCCATCCAAAAGAGGCCGGGCACCTGGTCCTCGGCCGCCTCGATGCCCGCCGCCGCCATGAACTCCGTCTTCACCGGCCCTGGACAGACCGCGGTCATGGTCACGCCGGTTCCCTTGAGCTCCTCGTGCACGGCCTCGCTGAGGCTGAGCACGAACGCTTTCGTGGCGGCGTATGTGGCGGTTCCGGGCAGCGGCTGGAAGGCGGCGGTGGAGGCAACGTTGATCACCGCCCCTCGGCCGCGCTCGACCATCGGGCGCAGGTAGCGCTCCTGGAGATCCAGCAGCGCGACGCAGTTGAGCTCCACCATCGCGACCAGTCGCTCGCGGTCACCCGTGCCGCCGAAGCCGGCGTTGTTGACGAGGATCTCGACCTCGAGGCCAGTCTCGGTGATCTGGCCGGCGAGCCGGTCGCGGGCGGCCTGATCGCCGAGATCGGCGCCGATCACTTCGGCGCGCACCCCGTGCTTGCGCGCCAGGTCGCTCGCCAGCTCCCGCAGCCTGTCCTCACGCCTCGCCACGAGCGTGAGGCCATGGCCCCTCGATGCGAGCTGGCGGGCGATGGCCTCGCCGATCCCCGACGACGCGCCCGTCACAAGCGCGGTTGCGGACTCGGAAGGAGCGGGGAGCGCCACGGGCCCCAGGCTACCTCAGCGCCAGCCGCCTGGAAGTGGAACGCCGCCGGGACGGGCACCCGGGATCACTAAGATCGGTGTCGTGGAAGGAAGCGAGGGCTTCAATATCTTCGGCGACCCGGACGAGCTCCGGGAGCGCCTCGGCGAGCTGGCCGACCAGATGCAGGGGGCCCAGCGGGTCGCCTGGGCCGACAACGCGATCAAGCTGGCGGTCGACATGACCGTGGCGGCGATCAAGCGCCTCGACCTCACCGGTGGGAGCGACGAGCAGGCGGTTCAGGTGCGCGACGCGATCCGGATCGTGTTCCCGGAGGCCGTCACCCTGGTCCGCGAGGCTCGCGAGGGGCTCTCCTAAGACGCCGAGCGGTCCCGAGTTCGTCACCATGCGCGCGCCTCGCGCGTGCCGGAGCAACCTAGATTCGCGCGCATGCGATTGCGCCACCCGCATGGCGCGGCGTCGGTCGAGCAGGCGGGACTCGTCCTGCTGATCGCGCTGCTGCTCGTGGCGGCGATCTCGGCGATCGCGGCGAGGGGACCGGACGAGGCCGGGCCACAGCTCGGCTCGGCCCTCGCGCGAAAGCTTCGCTGCGCGCCACGGCTGCCCGGACCATGCTGGCGCGATCCGCTCACGGAGGCCTACGGCAGGCCGCTCGCGGGTCTGGTTCGGGCGCTCGCTCCCACACCGGGCGCCGTGCCGGGCCCGACGGGTCAGCCCCTCGTGCCGGTCGACTTTCGATACTGCCGCCGACCGAGCTGCGCAGTCCCATCCGGACGGGTCGGCCTCACGACCTCCAACCGGCGCGTCACCGCCTTCACCTCGGTCGAGGACCATCGCCGGGCGCGGGGCAGCGTCGAGGTGACCTACTGGCTTTACCGCCCGGCGATCGGGTGGGCTCGCGTGCTCCGCATCGCGAAGTCAGCCGAGGTCGTGGAGACGGCATCCACGCCGCTGCTCGAGACCACGAACCCTCGCCTGATGCCCCTCGAGACGCTCGCCGGTCGAAACCACTACGACTTCCCAGCGCGCGAGGAGCCACCCTGGCGCTGGCGCGTCGGGGGCGTCTACCCGGGGTGAGACCAGGAGGGCGCCACCTCAACCCAGCCGGTAGCGCGCCAAGGTTCGCGTGCGCGCGCCGGACATGACCTTGTCGGTGTGGACCAGCTCAACCTCCTCGACCTCGAACCCTCCAAACCTCGCCCGCCTGAGTTTCCCTACCTCCGCCACCAACCGCCGGTCGACCGGCGCCGCGAACCGGAGCAGGTTGGCGTGGGCGAGTCGTCGCCTGATCCACCGCGAGATCAACCCGTGCTCGTGGGACTCGACCGCCCGGAGGTCGTTCCGCAGGGCCAACAGCTCGGGGGCCCTGGGTTGAAGCTCCGCGAACACCGTGTCGCGGGTCAGGTTCAGCCCGCGAACCTCGATCGGGAACCGGCGATGTCTTCGAACAGCGACCTCGACCTCCCGCCCGGCGTCGGGCGAGTCGGCCAGGCCGAGGACGGTGAGATGGATGCTGTCGGGCGGGTAGAGGTAGTGACCTGGCTGGATACGGTCGGGCCGGGACGCGGCCTCAGCGAGGCGTTCGGCAACATCGGCGGGCAGCCGCACGACCGTCGTCACAAACCGAGGGCGCCCGATGGCGGCCAGATGGCCCGTCGGCTCGCCGGGCGCGCTCCTCGACAAGCGGCTCATGAGCAGCCAGTTGGCGGCGAACGCGACCTGGGCAGCGGTCACCAACGGGCGTCGTGGTGCTCCATGACCCCAAGGCCTCGCTCGAGCTCGAGGCCGCCGGGGAGCGTGCCGCTGAAGCTGCCGAACGGCTGCCTGTACGCGTAGCGAACGACGATCCGGTTCTCCTCCCTGCTTCGCTCGCATTCGGCCGCGAACTCGAGCCGCGCCCCGTCGTCGAAGGCGATTGCTCGAAGATCCTCGAAGTCGACCGGCCCCGGCTCGAACGGCTCGCCGGCGACCCAGATCCCCCGCTCTGAGCGCTCGTCCGGATCATTGATGCCACTGACCAGGTTCCAGCCCACGCGGCGTCCGTCGCTCGTCCTCCCCACGCCAGCGGACCAGCTCCAGACCGTGTGGCGCGGGTGGTACCCGGCCGACTCGTCCTCCATGCCACGCGCCGCCACCCGCCAGCGCTGGTCGCCGATCCGCACGTCGCAGTCGACCGGAACGTCGACCCGCTTTCTGGTCCAGACGTACTCGCCCCCCTCGTTCGGGCACGCGGCCTCCACCCACTTTCCCCCTCCGACGCGAAGCCTCGCCCGCACTTGGGCGGCCTCGGGGTGATGGCCCTCGATCCGGACCACCGAGCCACCGTCCCCCGCGTGATCGACGAGGTCGTCGCCTTCGGCGCCCTCGGTCCAGACCTCGCCGCGGGCGCCCGGAAGGAGCGTCTTCGTGCGCTCCCACATCCGCCGCCCCTCGCGGTCCCATACGACCCAGAAGGTCTGTCCCAGCGGTCCAACCTGAACCCGCGCGGCGCACAACAGCAGCTCGTCGCAGAATGCGCCCACGTACCGCCAGCGCTTTCGCCACAGGCCGCCTCGCCGGATCGGCATCTTGTCGGGGGGAAGCGGCAAGGCAGGGCGTCCGGGGCCAGGCCCTCTCCAGGGAATAACTCCGCCACCTCCTCCGCTCCCGCTCAAATCCCTTGCCCTCGCCCTCGGCTCGGGCGATTGCCATGTGCTCCCGCGTCCGGGGGCGGCGGGTTAGGGCCTGTTGCGTGGCGGCAGGCCGTAAGCGCCTCTACTCAATCCGGGCGATCATGTCGCCCGCGGCCACCGAGCCCCCCTCGGCGACGCCGAGCTCCGCCACCTTGCCGGCCCGGTGGGCGGTTATCTCATTCTCCATCTTCATCGCCTCGACGATGCAGATGAGCGTCCCCTCCTCGACCTCATCGCCCTGGCTCACCGCCACTTTGAGGACCGACCCCTGGATCGGGGAGACGAGCGTCTCGCCGGCCCCACCTCCCGCCGCGCCCCCGCCGGCGCGTTCAGGGCGCGGC
>JBOGZC010000136.1:0-6366 GCA_050697075.1 Solirubrobacterales bacterium
CCTCCGCGGACGCCTCACGCGCAGATGTGTCGGCCCTCGCCACGGCGCAATCATGACCGAGGGGCCGGGTGGACTCGCGCGTCCCCCCGGGTGCGGGCTTCGCAGAATCCCGCTACGTGCGGCCGGCGTCTACAGCAGCCCGATCCTGTCGGGCGGCCAGTACGTGAAGAATGCCTCGCCGATGATCCAGCTGCGCGGGACCGGCCCCCAGAAGCGGCTGTCGTCGCTCGCGCCGCGGTTGTCGCCCATCATGAAGTAGTGGTCGTCGGGGATCGTGATCGCGTGAGGCAGATTGCAGCCGTTGCCGCTGCGACAGGGCTTGATGAAGTCCTCCTTGGCCTCGATGCCGTTGACCACCGGGTGGCCGTCGTGGATCGTCAGCCGGTCGCCGGGTCCCGCCACGATTCGCTTGATGAAGTTGGTGTCGGAGGCCTTCGAAGTCGGCTGGGGACACGGCTCGCCCGAGGGCTGGCTCACGCCGCACTGCTCGCGGTCGGCACCCACGGGCGGGTGGAACACGACGATGTCGCCGATCTCCGGATCGCGGAAGTGGTAGATCATGCGGTTGACGAGAACCCGCTGCCCCGGGTCCAGGGTGGGCTCCATCGAGCCCGAGGGGATCTGGTACGGCTTGACGATGAAGGCCTGGATCAGCAGCGCCAGCCCGATCGCCAGCGCGACGATCACCACCAGCTCGAGGAATGCCCCGCGCCCGGTCGTGGGCTTCGGGACCAGGTTTGTGGGCCTCGAGATCAGGAGGCTTCCTCCGAACCCTCGGCCTTTGCCTCGGGTTCGGAGTCCTCGGATTCCTCAGCCGGAGCCTCGGACTCCTCGGCGCCGCCATCGTCGGGCGGGCTCTCCTCCGCGGCTTCGACCTCGGCCCCTTCCCCTGAAGGTGCCTCGGCCTCCGCCGCTTCACCTGCCTGGGCTTCCGCCGCCTCCTCCTCTTCCCCTTCGGCGGCGGGCATCGACTCGGCCTCGCTCTGCGCCATGCCCTCGGAGTCGACCGCGTCCGCCTCGGGCTCGGCGATCACCAGGTCGTCCTCGATCCCCCAGCGCCGCTCGGCTACCCTGGCGCGCTTGCCCACGCGCCCCCGCAGGTAGTAGAGCTTCGCGCGTCGCACCTCGCCTTTGGCGATCACCTCGAGCCGCTCGATCTTGGGCGAGTGCACGGGGAAGGTCCGCTCGACGCCGACCCCGAACGACTGCTTTCGTACCGTGAACGTCTCGCGAGCGGCGGCGCCGCGGCGGGCGATCACGACGCCCTCGAAGACCTGCGTGCGCTTTCGATTGCCCTCTACCACCTGGAAGTGGACGCGCACGCGATCCCCGGGGGAAAACCGCGGCACCCGCTTCAGCTGGCGCTGCTCGATGCTCTCGATGATCGTGCTCATGGGCTCTCGATCGGGGCGGACGGCTGGGCATCTGCCGCCCCCGGATTGGGCCGTATGGGGCTGGGCCGAAGAAAACGCGGGCCCGCGGGCCGCGCAGCCGGGGCATATTAGCGAACGGCCCTCAGCTCTCCCGGGCGCCAGCGGCCCGCTGGCGGCTCTGCTCCAACCTCCACTCCCGCACGCGGGCATGGTCGCCCGAGACGAGGACCTCGGGCACGTCCCAGCCTCGGTAGGACGCGGGACGCGTGTAGTGCGGATATTCGGGCGCCCCTCCGAGCGCCTCGGAGAACGACTCCTCGACCGCGCTCTCGGAGTGCCCGAGGGCGCCGGGAAGCTTCCTGATCACCGCGTCGATCACCACCATCGCCGCCAGCTCGCCCCCGGAGAGCACGTACGGCCCCACCGACACGGCGTCGGTGGCGAGGTGGTCGCGGATCCGCTCGTCGACCCCCTCGTAGCGGCCGCAGAGGAGCGCGAGGTGCGGCTCCGCGGCGAGCTGCCGCGCCATCGAATCGTCGAACTGGCGGCCCGATGGGGCGAGCAGGACGACGCGGCTCGGCTCCCTGCCGTCCGAGTACGCAGCGTTCAGGGACGCATCCACGACATCCACGCGCAGGACCATCCCTGCGCCGCCGCCGTAGGGGGCATCGTCAACCTGCCCGCCCCCGACCGGCGTCGTGTCCCGGTAGTTGAAGAAGCGAAGCTCCGAGCCCCGCTCGAACACGTTACGCACATGACGCTGCGTCCCGAACCAGTCGAACCATTCGGGGAACAGCGTAAAGACGTCAATCTTCAATGAACTCGACCAGGACCCGCTTGTCCGAGCCGGTCGACGCCGCCTTCGCGAGGGTGCGGATCGCGTTGGCCACGCGGCCGCCCTTGCCGATCAGCCGCCCGAGATCGTCGGGCCCCACCGTGACCTCGAGCACGAGGTCGCCGTTCTCCTCGACCTCGTCGACCTGGACGGAGTCGGGATCCTCCACCAGCGCCCGGGCGAGGAACTCAACCAGCTCCCGCATCAGGAGCCGGCTGTCTCGATGCCCTTGATCCGGAGCAGACCGGCCACGGTTCGAGTCGGCAGGGCGCCATGGACGAGCCAGTGCTGGGCGCGCTCGGTGTCGATCTCGATCGTGGACGGATCGGTCTGCGGGTTGTAGTGGCCGATCGTCTCGATCGTCCGGCCATCTCTCGGCGAGCTGCGGTCGGCGACCACGATCCGCCAGATCGGGTTCTTTCTGGAACCCACCCTTCTGAGTCTGATTCGTACGGCCATCTGCGGTCGCGGAGGTTACAGGTCGGCTAGCGCAGGCCGAGCTGCTGCGGGTCGGGCATCTTTCCCTTGGCGATCTGCGCCATCAGCTTGCGCATCTGGCCGAACTGCTTGACGAGCTGGTTGACGGCCTGCACGGTGGTGCCGGAGCCGCGCGCGATCCGCTTTCGCCTGGAGCCGTCGATGAGCTGTGGCCGCGCCCGCTCCTCCGGGGTCATGGAGAGGATGATCGCCTCGAGGCGATCGAGCTCCCGATCGTCGAGGTCCGCCTGGCGCATCTGCTTCATCGCCTTGCCCATCCCGGGCATCATTCCCAGCACGTTGCCAAGCGGGCCCATGCGCCGGACCTGGCGCATCTGCTGAAGGAAGTCCTCGAGCGTGAACCCCTGGCGGCGAATCTTTCGCTCGAGATCCTCCGCCTGCTTCTTGTCCGACACCTGCTCGGCCTTCTCGATCAGGGACATCACGTCGCCCATCCCGAGGATCCGGCCCGCCATCCGCTCCGGATGGAAGCGCTCGAGCTCGTCGAGCTTCTCGCCGACCGAGGCGTACAGGATCGGCTTGCCGGTGACCGCCTTTACGGACAGGGCCGCGCCACCACGGGCGTCGCCATCGAGCTTGGTCAGCAGGACGCCGTCGAAGTCCACCCGCTCGGCAAATGCCTGGGCAACGTTGACCGCGTCCTGGCCGGTCATCGCGTCCAGGACCAGGAGGATGTCGTGGGGCTTGGTCCGCTTGCGGATCGCCGCAAGCTCATCCATCAGCCCCTCGTCGATGTGCAGGCGGCCCGCCGTGTCCACGATCAGCACGTCGTCGCTCGCGGCCTTGGCCTGGCCAAGCGCCCAATCGGCGATCTCGGTCGGGTCGCGCTCGGTGCCCTGCTCGTACACCTTGGCGCCGGCCTGCCGGCCGACCGTGACGAGCTGATCCACCGCAGCGGGGCGCTGCGTGTCACAGGCGGCGAGGGCGACGCTCTTCCCCTGCCCCGCGAGCAGCTTGGCGAGCTTCGCGCAGGCGGTCGTCTTGCCCGATCCCTGAAGGCCCGCCATGAGGATCACTGTCGGGCCCGAGCCGGCGAAGGCGAGGTCCCGGCTCGCGCCCCCCATCAGCTCGGCGAGCTCCTCGTTGACGATCTTCACCACCTGCTGACCCGGGTTCAGGCTGTCGAGGACGCCCGCGCCGAGGCAGCGCTCACGCACCTGCGAGGTGAACGACTTGACGACCTTGAAGTTCACGTCCGCCTCGAGCAGGGCCAGGCGGATCTCCCGCATGGCGCGATCGACGTCGGCCTCGGTCAGCTTGCCACGCGAGCGAACGCCGGAGAGCGTCTCCTGGAGGCGATCGGATAGTTGATCGAACATGGGTGCGTCCAGCTTACGCGGCGGTCGCGCTACTCGGCGAGCAGCGCGGCGGCGAAGTCGCGAGCGTCGAACGGGCGCAGGTCCTCGAGCCCCTCCCCCACGCCGATCAGCTTCACGGGAAGCTCGAGCTCGGAGCAGATCGCGAGCGCGATGCCGCCCTTCGCGGTCCCATCGAGCTTGGTGAGGACGACCCCGGTCAGGTCGACCGCATCCGCGAACGCGCGGGCTTGGCGCAGGCCGTTCTGCCCCGTGGTCGCGTCGATCACGATCAGCGACTCGTGCGGCGCCCCATCGAGCCGCTTCGCCGCCACCCGCCGCACCTTCGCCAGCTCGGCCATCAGGTTCGAGTGGGTGTGAAGGCGTCCCGCAGTATCCGCGATCACCACATCGATGCCGCGCGATTCCGCCGCCGCGATCGCGTCGAACACCACGGCTCCGGGGTCACCGCCCGGGCTGCCGCGAACGATCTCCACGCCGGCGCGCTCTGACCACTGCTCGAGCTGCTCGATCGCCGCGGCGCGGTAGGTGTCGGCGGCCGCCACGATCACCGAGCGGCCCAGCTCGTTGCGCACGTGCCAGGCGAGCTTGCCGATCGTGGTCGTCTTGCCGGTGCCGTTAACCCCGACCACCATGATCACCGCCGGACGGGCCCTGAGATCGATCCGCTCGGCGTCGCCTCCGGCGGCCTCGGCGAGGAGCTCCACGAGGCGCTCGCGCACCGCGTCGGCGCCACTGAGGGTCCCCCCCTCCACCTCCGCTTCCAGCCTCCCGACAACCTCCGCGGTGGTCCGCGCTCCCACGTCCGCGAGGATCAGCGCCTCCTCGATCCGCTCCCATGCCTCGTCGTCGAGCTGCTCGAACAGGCTCGCGCCGAGCTCGGCCTGAAGCGCTTCGCGGCTCTTCGAGAGGCTCTGGCGAAGCCGCCGGAACAACCCGCGCCCGGCGTCCGGTTCGGCCGTTCCGCTGGCGGCCCCGTCCTCCGCGGGCTCGCCCAGCTCGAATGCGTCGCGCCAGCTCCTCGCCATGGCGCGGGAGGTTACGAGCTGGAGCTAGGCGGCCTCCGCCTCGGCCTCCGTCTCGTCCGCGTGAGAGAGGCGGCGGGAGATCACCTTGGTGACCCCGCCCTCGCCCATGCTGACGCCGTACAGCACGTCGCCCGCGTCCATGGTCCGCTTCTGGTGGGTGACGATCACGAACTGTGCGCGGTCGGAGAAGCGTCGGACGAGCTGGAGGAAGCGATCGATGTTGGCGTCGTCGAGCGCCGCCTCGACCTCGTCGAGGATGTAGAACGGCGACGGGCGCGCCAGGAAGACGGCGAACACGAAGGCGAGCGCGACCAGGGCCTTCTCGCCGCCCGAGAGCAGCGACAGCCGTCGCGTCGCCTTGCCGGCGGGCGTGACCTCGATCTCAACGCCCGCCGACTGCTCGGAACCACTGCCCGCCGAATGCTCCGCTTCCGCCAGATCACCTTGCCCTCGCTCATCGCTCGGGCTTCCTTCATCTGCTCTCGCGTCCGCTTCGGCGGGGTCGCCGGCAGGATGCCCACCCTGGGCGTCGTCACCCTCGGCCTCGCCGCCTAGCACCAGGCGAGGGGCGGACTCCTTGACCAGGCGCAGCCGGCCGCGGCCGCCGGGGAAGAGGTGCTCGATCAGCTCCTCGAAGTTCCGCTGGGTCGCCTCGAGCGTCTCCTCGAAGGCGGACCGGATCTTGCGGTCGGTTTCGCGGATCAGTCCGGCGAGCTCCGCGAGCGCCGACTCGAGGTCCCGCCGCTGCTCCTCGAGCTCGCCCACATGCTCGAGCGCCTCGCCGTACTCCTGCTCGGCGAGCGGGTTGACGGGTCCGAGCGCCTCCCGGCGACGGGCGAGGCGCTCCAGCTTACGCTCGACCTCCTCGCGCTCTTCGGCGCCGAGCGGCTCGGCGGCCGGCCCGATCTCCCGGCCAAGCTGGCTGGCGATCCGCTCGAGCTCGCCACGCACCTCGTCGCGTCGATCCCGAAGTTGTGTCGCCTTGACCTCCGCCTCGGTCACCGAGTCCCCGCTCGCGAGGAGCTTCGCCTGCAGCTCGGCCTCGGCCCGCGAGCAGGCGCGAAGCTGGCTCGCGACGTCGTCCTCGTCGCGGTCGGCGAGCATCCGTGCCTCCAGTTCGTTCGAGCGCTCTCCGACGGCGTCGCGTGCGGCGACGGCCGCGGCCAGCAGCGCGTCGAGGCGTCCAAGAAGCTCCGTCGCGGCGGCGATCCGGTCCTCGAGCGAGCCCTGGCGATGCTCTCCGAGCAGGGCCTCCACACGCCGGGCGCCACCGGCCGCGCGCTCGGCGGCCTCGCGGACCCGGGTCACCTCGGCCA
>JBOGZC010000137.1:0-6199 GCA_050697075.1 Solirubrobacterales bacterium
GGAGGGGCTGCTCGCCGGCCAGCGCGACTACCTCGACGACTTCTGGGATCGCGGCGACGTTGAGCTCGGGGGCGACGCGGAGCTCCAGCAGGCGGTGCGCTTCGCGCTCTTTCACACGCTCCAGGCGAGCGCGCGGGGCGAGCGGCGCGCGATCGCCGCTAAGGGCCTGACCGGCCCGGGCTATGACGGGCACAGCTTCTGGGACACGGAGAGCTTCGTGCTACCCGCGCTCACCTACACCGCGCCGCATGCTGCCTGCGACGCGCTGCGCTGGCGCCACGGGACACTCACCTTGGCCCGAGACCGGGCCAAGCTCTTGGGATTGGAGGGCGCGGCGTTTCCCTGGCGGACGATCGATGGGCAGGAATGCTCGGGATACTGGCCGGCGGGCACGGCCGCCTTTCACATCAACGCGGACATCGCCGACGCCGTCGGGCGCTACCAGGCCGCCAGCGACGATCAGGCGTTCGAGCGCGAGGCCGGGCTCGAGCTGCTGGTCGAGACGTCGCGGCTATGGCGCTCGCTGGGTCATTACAACGCCCGCGGGCGCTTCTGCCTCGACGGGGTGACCGGCCCCGACGAATACAGTGCCGTGGCCGATAACAACGTCTACACCAACCTGATGGCGCAGCGAAACCTGCGTCTGGCGGCCGACTCCGTGGAGCGCCACCCCGACCGGGCCGCCGAGCTGCGGGTCGAGCCAGACGAGGTGGCCGCGTGGCGTAAGGCGGCGGACGCGATGGCCGTCCCGTTCGACGAGCAGCTTGGCGTCCACTCCCAGGCCGAGGGCTTCACCCAACACGAACTGTGGGACTTCGAGCGCACCGAGCCCGATCAGTACCCGCTGCTCCTGCACTTCCCCTACGTCGATCTCTACCGCAAGCAGGTCGTCAAGCAGGCCGACCTCGTGCTCGCCCTGCACCTGCGTGGGGACGCGTTCACACCCGAAGAGAAGGCCCGGAACTTCGCTTACTACGAGGCGCTGACCGTACGCGACTCCTCGCTGTCAGCCTGCACGCAGGCGGTCATCGCAGCCGAGATGGGCCACCTCGAGCTGGCCTACGACTACTTCGCCGAGGCCGCGCTGATGGACCTCGACGACGTCGAGCACAACAGCCGCGACGGTCTGCACATTGCCTCTTTGGCGGGCGCCTGGATCGTCGCCGTCGCCGGATTCGGCGGCATGCGCGACCACGACGGCGCCCTCAGCTTCGCTCCCCGGCTGCCGGAGCGACTGACCCGCCTAGCCTTCGGCATCAGCTTTCGCGAGCGGCGCCTGCGTGTCGAGCTCAGCCACGAGCAGGCCAGCTACTCACTGCGGCAAGGACCGCCGCTGGAGATCGCCCACCATGACCAGGCAATCACCGTCACCGCAGGCCACCCGATCAGCCTTCCGATCCGCGAGCTCAGCGCGGGCGAGGCGCCAGCGCAACCAGCCGGACGTAGCCCCGCACGCCGCCGAACCTCGGGCAGAACCTGATCGACGCTACCGTTGGTCGCGGTTCGACCGTCCGACAAAGGAGCGCCCCGATGCCCTTGACGTTTGCCAGCCGCTTCGCCGCCGCCCAACGCTGGGCCGACCCGCTCGCGACATGGCTCCAGCCGCTGATCAAGCGCGCGGTCAGCCCGCCTCCCGTACGCAACTTCCTGGACGGAGTCTGGCTGGGAGCGCCGTTGCACCCCGCGCTTACCGACGTCCCGGTGGGCGCCTGGACCACCGCCCTGCTGCTCGACGGCAGCTCCGTGTTGAGCGGGGACAAGTCCCTCGCCGCCGCCGCCGACCGCGCGCTCGCCGTGGGGACGATCGCTGCCGTGCCGGCGGCCGTGACCGGGCTGAACGACATGCGCGACCTGATCGGCCAGGGCAGGCGGATCGCCATGGTGCACGCCCTCGTGAACGTGCTCGGCCTGACGCTGAGCGCTACCTCGCTCGCCTACCGCCGAAAGGGACGGCGCGGACTTGCGCGCGGGCTGAGCGGCCTGGGCTACCTGACCAGCTCGACTGCCGCCCACCTGGGGGGCAAGCTCAGCTTCGCGCTCGGGATCAGGGTCAACCGCACCGTCGGACAGAGCGTACCCGGCTCGTTCGTTCCCGTACTCGAAGCGTCCGAACTGCAGGGCGACGAGTTCCGCCGTGTGGACGTCGATGGCGTGCCGGTGCTGCTCGCCCGCACCCGCGCCGGCGAGGTGTGCGCGCTCGCCAATACCTGCACCCATCTGGGCGGACCGCTCGCCGAGGGCTCGCGCGAGGGCGACACGGTCACGTGCCCGTGGCACGGCTCGCGCTTCGACCTTCGCACCGGCGCGGTCGTCGCAGGGCCAGCCGTGTTCGTTCAGCCGCGCCTCGATGCCCGGGTACGAGATGACAAGATCGAGGTCGGTTCTCCCGCCGCGGCTGGTGCGGAGCTACCCGAGCTCGCCAACTTTCAGGCGCCGGCCAATCCGAGCTGAGCAAGCAGAGAAACTTCAGGCTCACGCGGGGACGCTCGCGTTCGCGGCGGAACGGCGAGACGTAGTCGCCGACGGGCGTCCGCACGCCGGCCGCCAGCCTATTCCAGCCGTTGATCGCCACGAGGTGCAACGTGTGCGCCGATGTCGCCAAGATCTCGACCACGCCGACCACTGGTAAGAAGCCGATCGATGGCGACGCAGAGAGGTGAGGGCCAATGAGGCGCACCAGCTCGATCCGAGGAGGAAGAATGGCCACAACCCCAAAGACGTTCGTCATCGTCGGCGCCGGCCTGGCCGGGGCCAAGGCGGCGGAAGCGTTGCGCCATGAGGGGTTCGATGGCCGGCTGATCGTGATCGGTGATGAGCCCGAGCGCCCCTACGAGCGTCCTCCGCTCTCAAAGGACTACCTGCGTGGTGAGAGCGCGGAAAGACCTTATGTCCACGCCGAGCGCTTCTATCCCGACAACGAGATCGAGCTGTGGACCTCGACCAGAGTCAGCGGCATCGACGCGAAGCTGCGCGAGCTCTGGCTGGAGGGGGACCAGCGCCTGAGCTACGACAGCCTCCTGGTTGCCACCGGCGCCGTGCCCCGCCGTCTGGACGTGGCGGGTGCCGAGCTTGACGGCATCCACTACCTGCGCACCCTCGCCGACTCGGAGCGAATCGGCGAGCGGATCGACCGGGGTCAGCGCCTATTGGTCGTCGGCTCGGGCTGGATCGGCGCCGAGGTTGCCGCTTCGGCTCGCCAGAAGGGCTGCGAAGTGACGATGATCGAGATGGCCTCACTTCCCTTGGAGCGGGTTCTCGGCCCCGAGCTCGGGGAGATCTACGTCGACCTTCACCGCGGCCACGGCGTCGAGTTCCTGCCGGAGACCACGGTTGACCGCTTCGAGGGCAAGGGCTCGGTGGAACGCGTGGTGACCCATGACGGGTCCTCGATCGAGACCGACTTCGTGGTCGTCGGCATCGGGGTCGCCCCTCGCGCCGGCCTGGTCGAGACGGCCGGCGTTCGGGTCGACAACGGCGTCCTCGTCGACGAGCACCTCGAGGCGAGCGTGCCGGGAGTCTTCGCCGCCGGGGACGTCGCCAACGCCCACCATCCGTTCTACGGTCGCCACCTTCGGGTGGAGCATTGGGCGAATGCGCTCAAGCAGGGGCCAGTCGCCGCCAGGGCGATGCTCGGAAAGTCGGCCACCTACGACGAGGTCCCCTACTTCTTCTCCGACCAGTACGAGGCCAGCATGGAGTACAGCGGCTATGCGACCCAGTGGGACGAGGTGGTCTTCCGGGGCGAGGTCGCCATGCACGAGTTCGTTGCCTTTTGGCTCAAGGACCAGCGGTTGGTCGCAGGGCTGAACATGAACGTCTGGGACGCCAGCGATCCGATCCGCGAGCTGATTCGCTCGCGTCGAGCGCTCGATCGCCGTGACCTTGCCGACCCCGCGGTTCCGCTTTCGCAGCTCGCTGAAGCCGAGCGCGCAAGGGACGGCACAGAGGCCTTGAGCACCTGGGCGTCAGAGGGGGGTGCGCTTTGAACCCGCTCCGACACCTTCACGACGCCGGTGTGTCGATTTGGCTCGATGACCTATCGCGCGAGCTGCTGGAGAGCGGCGAGTTCAGGCGCCTGATAAAGGAATTCGTAGTCACGGGGGCGACCTCGAATCCGACGATCTTCGCCAACGCGATCGCGGGCTCTGACCGCTACGACGACCAGCTGCAAGCTGTGCTCGCATCCGGCACCCGAGAGCTGCAGGAGATCTTCTTCGAGCTCGCCCTGGATGACGTTCGGCGTGCGGCCGATCTTCTGCGCCCCGTCTACGAGGCCAGCGAGGGGCGTGACGGCTTCGTCTCGTTCGAGTGCACTCCCGACCTTGCGGATGACGCCGAGTCCACGGTCGAGCAGGCGCTCGACGTCCGGAGTCGGCTCGAGGTGCCAAATGTGATGATCAAGGTGGCGGCAACGGATGCCGGGATCGAGGCAATCGAGGAGCTCACCGCTCGCGGCGTGAGCGTCAACGTGACGCTGCTGTTCTCGCTGTCGCGTTACGAGCAGGCAATCGGTGCCTATCTCGATGGCCTGGACCGGCGGGTGGGGGGCGGGGAGCCGCTTGCCGGCATCTCCTCCGTGGCGTCGTTCTTCGTCTCACGGGTCGACGCTGCGGTTGACCAGGAGCTCGCGTCGGACTCGCCTCTGCGCGGACGGATCGCGATCGCCAACGCCCAACGAGCTTACGCTCGCTATCGGGGGATGCTCGAGGCACCGCGCTGGAAGCGGCTCGAGGCGCTCGGGGCCCGGCCGCAGCGGCCGCTTTGGGCCAGCGTCGGGACCAAGGACGATTCCTACTCCGACGTTCGCTACGTCCAGGAGCTGATCGCGCCCGACGTCATCAGCACGATGCCACCGAAGACGCTGAGTGCCTTTGCGACCCACGGGGACGTGGGCGGCTCTCTTGGCATGGATGCCGGCGTCGCCGAGCAGCTGATCGACGAGCTCGCGGCGGCGGGTATCGACTTCGCCGCCCTCACCGATGGGCTCGAACGCCGGGGGGTCGAGGCCTTTCGCGACTCCTATGACCAGCTCCTGCGCTCGATCGAGGAGCGGATCGCGGCCTTGACAACGGAGGCTTCTGACGCATTCGCCGGTGAACGGACGGGATCATGAGCGCCGGTCGAGCTCCGCTTGCCGTTTCGGATGCAGCTGAGCGTCACCTGCACGCGCTGCCGGAGCGAGCGCCGGTGGATCTCGAGGCGGCGGAAGCCGCCGCACGCAACCTGCTGGTCGCTCTCGGCGCCGACCTCGAGGCGGCAGGGCTTCGAGAGACGCCGCGACGCATCGCCTACGCGTACGCGGAACTCCTGACCCCGATGCCCTTCAACGCCACCACCTTCCCGAATGACGAGGGCTACGACGAGCTGGTAGTGGTGCGCGACATTCCATTCCAATCGCTGTGCATGCACCACATGCTCCCGTTCCACGGGATCGCCCACGTCGGATATCTACCGGGCGATCGAATCATCGGACTGTCCAAGCTCGGCCGCGTCGTCGACCTCTTCGCCCACGACCTCCAGGTCCAAGAGCGACTCACCACGCAGGTGGCCGACTGGCTCGACACCGAGTTGGCGCCTCGAGGGGTCGGCGTGATCATCGAAGCCGAACATCTCTGCATGTCCCTGCGCGGAGCGCAGAAGGCCGGCTCACGGACCGTCACCTCGGCCCTGCGAGGCTCGGTGAAGGAAGACTCGAGGACTCGGGGAGAGTTTCTGAGCCTGGTGGACCGGAGTTAGGGGCTTGAGATGGGTTCCGCGGGTGCGCGTGGCGAGTGCCGGAACCGGCCAGGCACGGACGTTGCGGGCCCAGATCGTGTAGAGGTCATGGGCGGCTGATCTGCGCGTCACGGGCGAACGTCGACTGCGGTTGTCCTGCACCATTCATCGCGCTGTAGCGGAGAACACGTCCGATGCCACGAATCGGCAGACACAGCGACTACGAGGGAGGCATCTCCGCTGAGGAGATGACCGACATTGGGCCGGGTTCAACGGTTGCGGGCCTGAACGAGGATGAGCTCGCTGTCCTGCGCCGGGTGGGCGGCCACTGGGGCCAGGCGCTCGGCCCGCGGCGAAGGTGGGCGAATGCGCTGCCGGTCGATCCGGGTCTGCATCGGTTTCCGCGCTCGCTGGAGCCGGGCGCCCGTGGCCGCTTCGCGGAGGTCGATTTCGTCCAGACCGGGGACCCGGCGGAGATCATGGC
>JBOGZC010000138.1:0-5800 GCA_050697075.1 Solirubrobacterales bacterium
TCCGAGCGCGCCGAGGAGACCACCGCGCTGCTCTCGAAGACCGTGTTGACGATCCAGCATCGGGCCGGCGAGGACGGGAAGCTCTACGGCTCGGTGACCTCCAAGGAGATCGCCGAGGCGATCGCCGAGGCGAGGGGCCTCAAGGTGGACCGCAAGAAGATTCGGCTGGAGAGCCCGATCCGTGAGGTCGGCACCTACATGGTCGAGGTCGAGGTCGGCAGCACCACGGCGCGGATCAAGACGATCGTTGCCGAAGAGAAGTAACCGGACGGGCAGCGGAACGCATTAGCGCCAGTTTGCGGGAACGCGCGTCACGGGTGGCCGGCGCGTGTGATTTCCTCGCGACCCGGGCCGGGACGGGGCGAAATCCGCCGCCTCGGGGCCTCTAATAGACGGAGCCGATGCGCCCCGCCCAGCCCGAAGAACGCAACATGCCGACCGCCGAGACCCACGTCCCACCCCAGAACCTCGAGGCCGAGGCCTCCGTGCTCGGAGCGATGATGGTCTCCGAGGGAGCGATCGCGCCGGTGGTCCTGGACGTGCGCCTCAAGGACGAGGACTTCTACCGCGAGCGCCACCGGATCGTGTTCCGCGCGATCACCGGCCTCTACGAGCAGGGTGAGCCGGTCGACGCCCTGACCGTCTCCGAGCAGCTCACCCAGCGTGGCGAGCTGGCGGAGGCCGGCGGCAAGGACTCGATCTCCGAGCTGGCGTCGACCGTTCCGGTGCCTGGAAACGCGCGCCACTACGCGCAGATCGTCAAACAGAACTCGCTCCTGCGAAGGCTGCTTGGGACCTCCCAGCAGATCCAGAAGTCCGTGCACGACCGCGAGGGCGAGCCCGAGCAGCTGGTCGAGCGAGCCGAGACGCTTCTGTTCAAGGTCGCCCACGAGGAGCGCGCCCGCGATTTCCGCAGCGTGGCGGATGTCCTCCACGACGAGATCGACCGCCTGGAGGCCCTGTCGAAGGGCGATCGCGACGTGACCGGGACGCCGTCGGGCTTTCGCGACCTCGACGCGAAGCTCGGCGGCTTCCAGCCGGGGAACTTGATCGTGATCGCCGCTCGGCCGTCGCTCGGTAAGTCCGCCCTCGTGTGCAACATCGCCGAGAACGTCGCCTCCAAGCACGGAAAGCCCGTCGCCTTCTTCTCCCTGGAGATGTCCGAGGCGGAGCTCGCCCACCGGTTCATCGCGTGTCGGTCGCGGATCCCGAACGACAAGCTGCGCAAGGGAAATGTCGCCTCCCGCGACTGGCCCCGCGTCGTGCGGGCCTGCAACGAGCTCGAGGAGGTGCCCCTGTGGCTCGACGACTCCTCGGATCTGAGCCTGCTCGAGCTCCGGGCCAAGGCGCGTCGGCTCGCGTCGAGCCAGAGCGGGCTGGGGCTCGTGATCGTCGACTACCTCCAGCTGATGCGTGCCGAGGACCCGCGCTCCAACCGAGTGGAGCAGGTGAGCCAGTTCAGCCGGGGCCTGAAGATCCTCGCGCGGGAGCTCGAGGTCCCCGTGATCGGCATCTCGCAGCTGTCCCGCGCCCCCGAGCAACGGCCCGGCGGGCGGCCGATGCTGTCCGACCTCCGCGAGTCCGGCGGCATCGAGCAGGACGCCGACGTCGTGATCTTCATCTACCGGGCGTCCAAGTACGACGAGGACGCCGATCCCAGCGAGGCCGACCTGATCGTCTCCAAGCACCGCAACGGCCCGACCGGGGACGTGCCAGTGGTGTTCCTGGAGCAATACCCGCGATTCGTGGATCGCGCCGCCGGCTCGGACCGCCCGGTGGAGCAGAGGCCGGGTGAGGGGCCGCCCCTGATCGACCTGGCCGAAGAGGCGTGAGCATCCCGCCGAAACCGGTGCGGCTGGCGGGAGCGGGCGACGGCCAGCCAGCCTGTCCGCTGGGCGTCTGCGACGGCTCGGGCTGGATCCTGGGCCCAGAGGACGTGGCCAGGCCCTGCGAGTGCCGAGCCCGCCGGAACGCGCGGCGCCGGGCGCGGGGCGTTGCCTCCGCGATCCCCCGCAAGTATCAGGGCGTCAGCCTGGACCGGCCGCCGGTCTCCGACATGGCGCGCCAGCCGGGACGCGCCCCGGTCCATGACGCCGTCAAGGAGTTCGTCCAGGCGATCGACGAGCGGCTCGACGAGGGGGCGGGAATCTGGCTCATGGGCGACGTGGGCACAGGCAAGACGACGCTGGCGATGCTCGTCTCGAAAGCCGCGGTCGAGGCCGAACGGACCGTGGCCATCTACTCGCTTCCGCGCCTCCTGGCGCGGATCCGGCGCACCTACGACGCCGAGGCCGGCGAGCAGTCCTACCTTGGCTTCTTCGAGCGCCTGACGTCGGTCGATCTCCTCCACATCGACGATCTCGGCGTCGAGAAGCGCAGCGATTGGGTGCTGGAGCAGCTCTACGCGATCGTCAACGAGCGCTACGAGGCGCAGCGCTCGATGGTCGTGACGACAAACCTCGACCAGGCGGCGCTCGAGGACCAGATCGGCCCCCGCACGGTCTCGCGCCTGGTGGAGATCTGCGGGGACCCGCTTCCCCTGTTCGGCGAGGACCTCAGGTACCGGGTCGCCTGATCGACGGGCGTGGAGAGGCTGCAATAGGTTTGCGGGCGTCCAGCGGAGAGGAGGAGCCATGCATGCAAGCGTGCGGAAGTACAAGGTGGACGAAACCCAGATCGATCAGCTCTCGCGGCGGATCGAGGACACTTTCGTCCCACGGCTCTCGGGAATTCCGGGATTCGGTGGCTACTACGTGGTTGACGCCACCCACGGCATCGTGATCACGGTGACGCTGGGAGAGAACGCCGCGGCGGTTGAGCGGTCGACCGAGCTCGCGACCGAGTTCGTGCGCGACGAGCTGGCCGATATCGAGGTCGAGCGGGTCGAGGCGGCGCACGGCGAGGTGACGGTCGACCGGACGGCCTGACGGTCCAGCCATAAGGACAGCGAGCGCGCGCGTCCCTGGCGCACTCCATAATCACGCGAGCAATGCCCGGAATCGTCATCGTCGGCGCCCAATGGGGCGACGAAGGAAAGGGGAAGCTGACCGACCTGCTCGCGGAGCAGGCCGACGTCGTCGTGCGCTTCCAGGGCGGTAACAACGCGGGACACACCATCGTCCGGGACGGCGAGGAGTTCAAATTCCACCTGATCCCCTCCGGGATCCTCTATCCGGGCAAGACCTGCGTGGTCGGCAACGGGGTGGTGATCGACCCCGCGGTGCTGATCGGCGAGCTCGACGGTCTGCGGCGCAGGGGGATCGATCACGCCGGCCTGCGGATCTCCGCCAACGCCCACCTGATCATGCCCTACCACGTGATGCTCGACACGGCCGGCGAGGCGAGGCTCGGCAAGCTCGAGATCGGGACGACGAAGCGCGGCATCGGCCCCTGCTACGCGGACAAGGCCGCGCGCCTCGGGATCCGCGTCCAGGATCTGCTCGACGCCAAGATCCTGCGCAAGAAGATCATGGCCGCGCTGGAGCCCAAGAAGCAGATGCTTCGTCCCTTCGTTCGCGATCCGAAGCTCGACCTGCACGCGATGACCGAGGAGTACCTGCGCTACGGCCACCGGATCGAGCCCTTCATCGCGGACACCGCCCATCTGTGCTGGGACGCCCTGGATTCGGGCGGCACCGTGATCTTCGAGGGCGCCCAGGGCACGCTGCTCGACCTCGACCACGGCACCTACCCGTTCGTCACCTCGTCGAACCCGATCGCGGGCGCGGCCTGCGTTGGCGCGGGGGTCGGGCCCGCCGACATCGACGAGGTCTGGGGCGTGGCCAAGGCGTACGCGACCCGGGTGGGCGCCGGCCCGTTCCCCACGGAGCTCGACGACGACCTCGGGGCCCATATTCGCGAGCGGGGTGGCGAGCGCGGGACGACCACCGGACGGGATCGCCGCACCGGCTGGCTCGACCTCGTCGCGCTTCGCTACGCGGCTCGGCTCAACCGCCTCTCGGCGCTGGCGATCACCAAGCTCGACGTGCTCTCTGGCATCGATCCGCTGCGGGTCGCGGTCCGTTACCGCTCCAGCGAGGGAGCCCTGCTCGACGAGCTCCCGTACCACCAATCAGTTCTGCACGCGGCCGAAGCCCAGTACGAGGAGCTCCCGGGCTTCGACCAGGACATCGGAGGTTGCCGGAGCGAATCCGAGCTGCCCCGTGAGGCGCGGGATTACCTCGAGTTCATCGGCGACCACGCCGGCGCCCCGATCCGCCTCGTCGGGGTCGGCCCCGGTCGCGACCAGGTGATCTGGATGGGCGAGGCAGAACGCCACCTGCGGGCGGCATAGACTCACCCGCCATGTTCGAGAAGGTCCTGGTCGCCAACCGGGGCGAAATCGCGATCCGCGTCATCCGGACCCTGGAGGAGATGGGGATCGGCTCGGTAGCCGTCTACTCCGAGGCCGACCGCGATGCCCCCCACGTCGGCAAGGCCGACGAGGCCCATCTGATCGGCCCGCCGGTGCCCGCCGAGAGCTACCTGAGCGTCGAGCGGCTGCTCGATGCGGCGAGCAAGGCGGGCGTCCAGGCGATCCACCCCGGATATGGGTTCCTCGCCGAGAACGCAGGGTTCGCCGCCGCCTGCGACGAGGCGGGGATCACGTTCATCGGCCCCCCGGCGAGCGCAATCGAGGCGATGGGCTCGAAGACGCGCGCGCGGGAGCTGATGGCGGCCGCCGGTGTGCCGATCGTGCCGGGCACCACTGCCCCCGTGGAGAGCGTCGCGGACGCGCTTGAGGAGGCGAAGGAGATCGGCTACCCGGTCGCCTGCAAGGCCGCCGGCGGAGGCGGAGGCAAGGGATTTCGGGTGGCCAACTCCGAGGACGATCTGGAGGAGGCCTTTGAGGGGGCCGCGCGAGAGGGCGAGAAGTTCTTCTCTGATCCCACCGTCTACCTCGAGCGTTACCTCGAGGACCCTCGCCACGTGGAGGTCCAGGTGCTGGCCGATTCGCACGGCAACGTCGTGCACCTGGGCGAGCGTGATTGCTCGATCCAGCGCCGCCACCAGAAGCTGATCGAAGAGGCGCCCGCGCCTCATGTAGACGACGCGATGCGAGAGCGGATCGGCGGGATCGCGACCGAGGCCGCCGCCGCGGTCGGCTACCGGTCGGCAGGGACGGTCGAGGGCCTGCAGGAGGGCGAGGACTACTTCTTCTTAGAGATGAACACTCGCGTGCAGGTCGAGCACTGCGTCACCGAGATGGCCACCGGAATCGACATCGTCCGCGAGCAGGTGCAGATCGCCGCCGGCGAGAAGCTGTCGGTGGCCCAGGACGACGTCGGGCTCCGCGGCCACGCGATTGAGTGCCGGATCAACGCCGAGGCGGCCCACAAGGGGTTCGCGCCGGCCCCCGGCCGGATCGACACGTACACGGAGCCGGCGGGCCCCGGGGTCCGGGTCGACTCGGGCGTTCGGGCCGGATCGGAGGTGACCCCTCTCTACGACCCGATGATCGCCAAGCTGATCGTCTGGGACAGCGATCGCGAGCGCGCCACCGCGCGCATGCTCCGCGCCCTCGATGAGTACGAGATCGGCGGGCTCACCACTCTGATCCCCTTCCACCGGGCCATCCTGGCGACCGAGCAGTGGCGCAGGGCCGAGACCTGCCGGGACCTCTTGGCCGACAAGAAGTGGCTGAAGTCGCTTGCGCCGACCGAGCCGTCCGCGGCCGCGCCGGATGGGGCCGCCGACGAACAGCCATCGCTCCAGGTGCGCGACTACAGGGTTGAGGTCGACGGGCGCCTGCATGAAGTCAAGGTGATCGGCGCAGCGCCCGCGGAGGCCAATCCCGGCC
>JBOGZC010000139.1:0-5673 GCA_050697075.1 Solirubrobacterales bacterium
GGGCCGTCGCCTACGAAAGGTCGGGCGCTCGCTCTTCGGGGCTCCCCCGCCGAGTTTGCCGAGTCGTTTCCCGAGCGGCCTTCTACTCCCTTTCGTACTTGAACGAGACTCCGAGACGGATCCGGAATCCGGAAATCTTGCCGTCCTCGATCGTCACGTCCTGCCGGATGACCTCGGCAATCCGCAAATCGCGCACGGACTGGCCGACTGTCTCGACGGCACTCTTCGCCGCCTGCTCCCACGAATCCGAACTGACGCCGACTACTTCGGTGACGCGATAGACGCTATCTGCCATGTGTTCCTCCTCCAGTTGGAGTTTGCCCCGCCACCTTTGCACGGCGGGACCGGCTGGGTGAGCCCGGCAGGGTTTCACGGAGACCCCGAACCGGTATTCCTGGAGTCGTGTGGCGCGGGGCGCTTAGTTCCTGCTCCGCCGAGACAGTGGGCGAGAACCTCTAGTCCAGCGAGCCGAGCGGCGGGCCGAGGTTCACCTGGCCGTGGGCCTCGAAGACCCGCTCGAGCTCCTCGGGCGCAGGTCGCGGCGCGTCCGCGGGTGGCAGCGTCGGGGTGCTCGCCGGCACTGCGCAGTCCCGCACCATGCGCTCAAGTCCCGCCGGCGTGCTGAGCACAAGTACCCTCGCCGTCTCGCTGTCCACCCGGAAGGTGTGGGCCACCCGCATCGGGACCGTGGCGGCGCCGCCTGCCTCAAGCTCGAACCGATGCTCGCCAGCCTGAATCGTGAGCCGTCCCTCCAACACGATGTAGCTCTCGTCCTGGGGATGGGTGTGAAGTGGCGGCGACGCGTGGTGCGGAAACAGGAACTCGATCAGGGCGAAGCGTCCGTCGGATGCCTCACCCGGCAGCTTGATGGTGGCCAGCGTGCCAAGGAACCAGAGCCGCTCCCCGTCGCCGGGGGCCGACCATCTCGCCGCTGGAATCCCCTGACCCGCCACCTTTCGCAGCGTAGCCGAGGCCAGTCGCCTCAGAAAGGATCCGGAGCGAAGCGGCACCCGAGGCTCGAGCCCAGCGTCTCGCGCGAGATACTGCGCGGACGATGTCGCAGGAGAACGTGGAGATCGTGCGGCGGTCTACCGATGCGTACAACCGCCGTGACCTCGACGGGATCTTGGAGAGTTGGGCGCAGGACGCGATGTTGGACTGGTCCAACGCTCGCTCGTTCGATGCAGGCGTCTATCGGGGCCACGGCGAGATCCGGGCGTTCATGGAGGAGTTCTTCGCGAGTTGGGACGAAGTTCGCATAGAGATCGTTTATGGCCCAGTAGAGGTCGAGGACGATCTCTTGATCGCCGAGAACGTCACCTACATGCGGGGACGTGACGGCATCGAAGTTCAGGCTCGAAGCGCGTGGCTGATCACGATTCGGAACGGCGTGCAGACCTCGCTCACGCTTTACCAGACGAGGCACGAAGCCCTCGAAGCCGCCGGGCTTTCGGAGTAGGCGTGACAGGCGAAAGACGTCGGGTCGAGACCGCTTCCCATGTGGACTAGGCCGAATGGAACACGCCTCTGTGGCAGAGGGCCTTCGACTGCTAGAACCCTGGCTCTGGATCGGGAACCGATGCCGGAAGGGGACGCAATGCGCAAGCTCGGACTGCTGATCGTGGGGACCCTCACAACCACGGCGCTCGTCGTCGGGCTCTCGACGGCCCTCGCCGCCCATGCGGGGTCGACGTGCACGGGGACGCTCGCATCGGGCAAGTACCACAAGCTTGTTGTGCCCGCCGGCGCTACCTGCGACGGGACCGAGGCAAACATCCATGTCCGTGGCGGGGTTCGGGTTGGCGAGGGAGCCACCTTCATCCTCGGAAGCGAGGAGCTCGGCACGGACACCGGGACGATCCGCGGAGGGATCCGCGCAAAGGCTCCCGCCTCCCTCCAAGTGCACTTCGCTCACATCAACGGCGGCCTGAGGATGCGCGGCGGCAACGGGTTCTTCTCCACCGTTGAGGACAACGTGATCCACGGCGGCGCGACGATCAACGGCTACTCGGGGTTCTGGCTCGGCTTCATCCGCAACAAGGTCCACGGCACCGTGAAGCTCAACAACAACGACATGCAAGACCCGGACGCGAACGAGTTCGTCACCAACACGATCAAGGGCAGCCTTGTCTGTCACGGCAACTCCCCTGCTCCTCAGGTGGGCGATTCGGAGGGCCAGCCGAATGTCGTCAGCGGCCGAAAGGTCGATCAGTGCGCCGGTCTTTGATCTTCAGCCAATAGTTCGCCCCGAAACGAAGCCTCGCCGCGAGATACTGCGCGGACGATGTCGCCGGAGAACGTGGAGATCGTGGGTCGGATCTACGAGGCTTTCCAGAGCGGCGACCTGGACCGCGTGACGCAGCTCGTCAGCCCAGACATCGAGCTTCGTGGCACCAGCGGCGGCCTTTCGGAAGGAAGCGTCGCCCGTGGCATCGCCGCTGTCAGAGAGATGTTCGAGGGGTGGGACGAGGAGGTCTGGGAGGAGATTCGGCTGAGCCCCCAAGAGTTCATCGACGCCGGCGACCAGGTCGTCGTTCTTCAACACGAACTCCGACGCGGCCGCGGTAGCGGCGTGGAGGTCGAGTCCGAAACCGCAGTCCTCTTCGAGCTTCGTGACGGAAAGGTGACTCGCATGCAGGGCTTCATGGACCAGGAGCAAGCGCTCGAAGTCGCCGGGCTGCGGGAGTAGGCGATGTCGCAGGAGAACGTGGAGATCGTCAAGAGAGCAATTGCCGCCGTCAATGAGCGGGACGTTGACGCCTACCTCTCCTGCTGCACCAAGGACGTCCAGTTATCCACCCCCCTTGCCGAGGTCGCCGGCGTGTACGAGGGGCCCGATGGCATCCGCCGCTTCTTCGCCGACGTAGCCGACACTGGTCCCGACTTCCAACTCACGATTGAACGGGTGGAGGCAATCGGCCCGGATCGGGTCCTGGCGTTCATGCTCGTGACGGCCACTGGGCGTGCCAGTAGTATCCCACAGGATGCGCGCACCGCGAACGTCTATGACCTCGCCGGCGGCAAGATCGAGCGCATCCGAATCTTCGTCGACCGCGAAGAGGCCCTCGAAGCCGCCGGGCTGCGGGGGTAGGGCGCCAGGGTGGGCAGGTATAGGGTCACAGAGCAATGACCCCCGACCTCTTTGAGTGGCGACGCCGAGTCATCCCCAGCTGCATGAGCCAAGCGCAGGGGGCCGTCGAAAAGCTTCGGGAACGAGGCGTGCAGGCGAAGTTTGAGGACGGCTTCTTCGAGCTGGGCCTGGCGCTTGAGCCAAACCAAGACGGGGATGCCCGGGCCGCCGAGGTTCTCGACTCCGCCTGGCCCGCCTGGTCGGAGTGCTTGACCGCGCCTGACTAGCGCCACGATCCGCAAGGGTCCGCGGGTATAGGGTCGGCTCAGCAGCCCAACTTAGGGAGGAGTGATGCGCCGCATCCGCCGTCACCTCACGTACGCCAACGTGATGGCGACGATCGCGGTCTTCCTCGTCCTCGGAGGAGGCGCGTACGCCGCCTTCCATCTGCCGAAGAACAGCGTCCGGTCAGGGAACATCGTCAACGGACAGGTGAAGACCAAGGACCTCGGGGTGCCGGTGCGGTTCAAAGACGCGGGAGTCCGGAGCCTTTGCAGCCCTGGCATTTGGGTCAACAACTTCCCCACGTTGACCAACAGGGCCGCCTACGCTCGAGACCCCTTTGGGTTCGTCCATCTCCGCGGCATCGTGTCGACGTGCAACGGGGCCGGTGAGACAATCTTCATGCTCCCGCCAGGGTTTCGGCCCGCCAAGCTTGAATCCATGACCGACCTCGGATTCTCAGGCGCCAGCATAGTGCAGGTGACGCCCGCAGGGCGGGTGAAGAGCCTTGACCCCGATCTTCAATCGCTCGACGGGATCACCTTCCGCTGCGGCCCCTCGGGGGGGCACGGGTGTCCGTAGACGTTTGAGGTTCGCCTCTCCCTCGCGCGATACTGGGTAGGCGATGTCGCAGGAGAACGTGGAGCTGGCTCGGAGGGGGCTCGACGCGCTGAATCGGGGTGGAGTCGATGCGGTGATCGACCTCTGTGATCCAGACGTTGAGTGGATAGCGATACCGGGATTCCTTCCGGATGCCGAGGATTTCCACGGCCACGATGGGGTCCGAGCCTGGTTCGCCAAGGTCGGTGAGGCGCTTGAGGCAGTTCACTGGGAAGCTGAGCAGATCGACGACGCCGGAGACCACCTCTTCGTGGCACTGAAGCTCCACGCGGCTGGACGGGCCAGCGGCATACAGGGCGAGTTCCGAATCTTCCAGTCGTGGACCATCCGGCATGGGAAGCTGGTGAGGCTCGAGTCCTACTTGTCGCGGGACGAGGCCCTCGAGGCCGCCGGGCTAGGGGAGTAGAAGGCGGCTACCCGATCGCGCCTGCGTAGCGAGCGTCGGCTGCGATTCACCCGAGCAGCGGGCCGGGTGCGCGAGGAGGCATCAGGTGCGCTCCAGCACCACCACCGGGATCACCCGGTCGGTCTTCTGCTGGTAGTCGTCGTAGGCGGGCCATTGGCGGACCATCGCCTGCCACATCTCCGGTTTCTCCTCCGGGGTCGCCGTGCGAGCCTTCCCCTTGAAGCGGTCGCCCTTTACCTGAACCTCGATCTCGGGGTTCTCGGTGAGGTTTAGATACCAGGCGGGGGGGTCGTCCGCCCCGCCCTTCGAGGCGACGACGGTATAGGCCTCGCCATGAGGCGCGTAGATCAGGGGCGCGGTGCGCGGCTCTCGGGACTTACGCCCCGTCGTGGTCAGCAGCAGAGTTTGCGTCCCATTCCAGTCGTGTCCTTCTTCGCCGTCGGTCTCTCGATAGCGATCGACATGCTCCTGGCCATAGAGCATCACGAGACTCCTTTCATTCGTTGGTTCGCCGTGCCACTCTCGTCCCTAGGCCCCAGAGGCTAGAGGTCAGCCCGGGACACGCGCCCCCGGGACTTCACTCGATCTGACCCCCCGCGAGATACTGCGTAGGCGATGTCGCAGGAGAACGTTGAGATGCTGCGCAGGGGCTTCGAGGCTTACAGCCGGGGAGACATCGATGGGGCGGTCTCTGACTTTGCCCCAGACTGCCGGTATACCGCCGCCGGGATAATCCCCGACCGCACCGGTGTCTTTCACGGACCCGAGGGATACAAGGAGTTCGTGGGCTAGCTTGCGAAGCGAGTTCGACGACGCTCAGGCCGAAGTCGACGAGTTGATCGACGCTGGCGACCAGGTCGTAGTGGGATCGACCCTTCGCGGACGCGGGCGGCAAAGTGGCGCACAGGCGAAGTTCACCTTCTGGCAAGTGTGGACGGTCCAGAACACCAAGTTCGTTCGCGGCCAGGGCTTTGCTAGCCGGGCGGAGGCCCTCGAAGCCGCCGGGCTGCGGGAGTAGGCAATGTCGCACGAAGACCGTGAGACGCTTCGGCTCGTTTATGAGGCTTACAACCGCGGAGACTGGACCGGCGCCCTCAGCAGGATGCATCGAGACATCGAATGGAAGACGACCCGCACCGGCAGGCATCGCGGCCATGAGGAGGTCAGGCGGTTCATGGAGGACATGCGCGAGCCATTCGAGGAGGTGATGGTTGAGCCTGACGAGTGGTTCGACCACGGCGATCGGATCGTGGTGTTCTTGCGCATCCGCGCTCGACCCCGCGGAAGCGACGCC
>JBOGZC010000140.1:0-5580 GCA_050697075.1 Solirubrobacterales bacterium
ACCCTGGCCCCCACTGATCTCATCGTCTCCATCACCCCCCTTGATCGCGTCACGGCCCGAGGCGCCCGCGAGGCGATCGGCGCGCGTCCCGCCGACCAGCTGGTCCCTGCCGAGGCTGCCGAGAACGACGTCGTATCCGCGCTGCCCGTAGAGGCAATCCCGGGCCTTCCTCCCGAGGAGGATGTCATTGCCGCCCCCGCCTCGCAGGAGGTCCCGCCGAGGCGTGCCGTTGATCGTGTCGTCACCCGATCCGGCCTGAATGGCCTTCCCGTTCGGCGGGAAGTGGGATGGCCTATCGCAACCCACCGGGTAGCGATCCGGCGGAATGACGGTCGCGAAGGCCGACGCAACCGGGAAGACCATCACGGCTGCAAGGGTGATGAGCAGGCGCCTCGGCATCGCCTACCTTCGGGTGACGTGTTCGCACTTCTCGACTTGGGACCGCTTGTTGGTCACCACCGTGTCGATCCCCTTGCCGCAGTTGATGGAGTTGTGGGCCTTGACGTCCACGATCTGGTCGTCGTTCCTCCCTGCGACGATGTGGTCGGGGCCGGGTCCGCCGTATATGGAGTCGTGGCCACCGAAGCCATCGAGGATGTCATACCCCCGGCCACCCTGGACCACGTCGGCGCTGGACGCCGCCAGGATGAGGTCCTGTCCAGCGCCCCCCTTGAGCCGGTCGCTGCCGCCCCCACCGTCGACGGTGTCTTCACCCTTCTCCCCGAACAGGCAGTCCGCCTCTTGGTGCCCAGTGAGCGTGTCATAGCCCCCGCCACCGCGCTCAAGATCGCGCTGTGGTGTGCCGACGGTCAAGTTGCCCTCTGCGTCGCCTTGCAGAGCCTGGCCATTCGGGTGGCACCCGCGCGGGTACTCGCTGGGCGGGATCGTGGTCACGGCGGCGTAGGCCGTCGCTGCTGCGAACGCTGTCAGAAGCACGACCACGGTGATCAGGCGCTTCGTCATCGCCTACCTGCGGAGCACGTGCTCGCAGTTCTCGGCGACCTCCGACTTTTCGTTGGTCGTCACTCTCTCGAATCTCCCTGGGCCGCAGTCGATCGTGTTCTGGCCCCGCAGGTCACGGATCCGATCGGCGCCTTCGCCGCCACTGATCCGGTCGGGGCCAGGACCTCCTCGGAGATGGTCCATGCCGGCACCGCCGCGCAGAATGTCGAGTGCCGCGCCGCCGTCCAGGTCATCGTGGCCGGCCTGGCCGAAAAGGCAGTCGTGGGCGTCGAGTCCGCTCAGCTCGTCGGTCTGGCCGCCGCCGCGCAGGAGGTCGCGCAGCGGCGTTCCGCGCAGATGGTTAGGTGCTGCATCTCCCTGCAAGGCTTTCCCGTTCACATCGCAGCTCGGCGGGTACGGAGGCGGGATCGGGGTGACGGCGGCGTAGGTCATCGCCGCTGCGAAGACCATCACGACCGCCACGGCGATGATCAGGCGTTTCATCGCGCAGAGCATCTCGTCAGTTGCGTACATCGGCAATACCCCAAGGGCTAGAGCGGCGACACCTGCGCTCGCATCGCCGAAGGCGCCTCGCTATCGAGCTCGGGCCATTGGCCGGTCGCCCAGACTAGGTGTCGCCGGCTTACACCTAGGGGGATTGTCACCTCGCCGCGCGGTGGTCACCATGGGCTTGTGAGGGAGCAAGGACACGGATTCCGGGGGTGGCGCCCAAGGCCGCCTTCGAATGGCGCGCCGTCCTCGTTTGCGCTGGCGCTCCTGATCGTGCTCCTGACTCCGGCGCTAGCCAATGCCGTCAAGCCCGGCGATCTGGACCGCTCGTTCGGCAAGGACGGGAGGGTGAAGGCCGCCACCTATGCGTCCGCGAACGCGCTGAGGATCGGCGGCCGGGGACGGATCGTCCTCGCCGGGGGCTCCTTCCACATGGTCCGATACTGGCCGAGTGGCGCGCTTGATCGCTCGTTCGGCGACGACGGGTTCGCGAGCACCGCATTTCCCCCTCCGGCCGAGGGGTACGTCAGCGGATATGCGAGGTCGATGGCCATCGACTCGCAGAGGCGGATCGTCCTCGCCGGCAGCCAGTGCTACTACGAGGACTCCGACCACTACGAGCTGACCGGGTGCGAGATCGCCCTCACCCGGCACAACCCCGACGGCTCCACCGACGAATCATTCGGCGATGGCGGCACCCTCGAGGACGGGTGCCCCGGGAGCTGCTACGGCGAGTCGGTTGCGATCGACTCTCAGGACCGGATCGTCCTCGCGAGCAGCAACGGCAACCGATCCACCCTCACACGCTACGACGTCGACGGGAACGTCGACGGATCGTTCGGGGATGGCGGCCAGGTGACGACGCGCTTCTTTGTCGCTTCGGTGGCGATCGATTCCGAGGGCCGGATCGTCGCCGCGGGCGACAACGGCGGCGTTTTCGGCGTCGCACGCTTCGAGAGCGACGGCGAACTCGACGACTCGTTCGGCAGCGGTGGCATCACCACCACCGAGTTCGGTCGGGGTGGAGGCGCATCCGAGGTGGCGCTTCGCCCCGGCGGGCGAATCGTGGCCGCCGGGGGCAGCGACGGACGGTTTGCGCTCGTGCGCTACAGACCGAACGGAAAGCTCGACCACTCGTTCTCGCGCGACGGCAAGCTGACGACGAGCTTTGGCCCCCGGCATCACGACCGCGCCACCGCCACCTCGGTTGCGGTGGACTCCAGGGGACGGGTGGTCGCCGCCGGCGGGGCTTTCAAGCTCGCGCGGTACAAGAGGAACGGGGGACTTGACCCCACGTTCGGCAAGGAAGGCAAGGTGGTCTCCTCGTTTGGGCACGGGTACCACGGCGGCGCCCGCGACGCGGCGATCGATTCCCAGGACCGGATCTACGTCGCGGGCGGGCACACCCACTTCCTGCTCGCCCGCTTCATCGGCTACCCCCGACACAGATGACTGCTGGCCTTCGAGGATCGCGACGGTGAAGACAAGCCCGGCGTTCGTCACGTGCACGGTGGCGGTTCTGGCCGCCCTCCTCGCGCCGGCCCCCTCCCTCGCCACGATCGGCGACCTCACCTACGTGGGCTGCATCGCGAACAGGGGCCTTAACGGCTGCGAGCAGGCTCCACACACCTCGCTCGACGGAGCGAACGACGTCGAGGTCAGCCGGGACGGCAAGTCGGTTTACGTCGCGTCAGCCAACGCGGTCACGTGGTTCAAGCGCAGATCGAGCGGCGCCCTCGTCTTCAAGGGCTGCATCGCGCAGGACGGCCTGCATCGGTGCGAGAGGACCCGCCACCGATCGCTCTTCGAGGTACCCGACCTGGCCGTTAGCCGCGATGGGAAGTCGGTTTACGCCGTCGGGTTGCTGAGCAAGTCGATCACCCGTTTCAGGCGCCACCCGAACGGTGCCCTCACATACAAAGGATGCTTTGCGAACCGCGGTGCTCACGGCTGCAAGGGGCCTCCTCGCAATTCCCTCGGCGATGCCTCCGGGGTCGCCGTTAGCCGCGACGGGAGGTCGGTCTACGTCGCCTCTGGCGGGCATTCGGGCTTCCCAACTCGCGGCCAGCTGGGTGGAAACTCGATCACTCGCTTCAAGCGCCACTCGAACGGTGCGATCAGCTACGGCGGCTGCATCGCCAACAACGGCAGCCACGGTTGCAGGCAGCCGGCACACAACTCGCTCTACGGGTTATCGGGCGTCACGGTCAGTCCCGACGGCGAGTCTGTCTATGTTGCTTCGGCCACCGGGATCACCGCATTCAAGAGATCCGGGAACGGCGCCCTCACCTACCGAGGCTGCTTCGCCAACCAGGGCCACCACGGGTGCCAAGTGGCGACCCTCGACTCGCTGCGCAGGTCGAGAGACGTCGCCGTCACCCCTGACGGCAGTTCACTCTACGTCGCCTCGAACGGGGCCCTTACGACCTTTGGCCGATCCGGGAACGGCGCCCTCACCTACCGAGGCTGCTTCGCCAACAAGGGTGACAACGGATGCGCGCCGCCCATCCACAACTCCCTGCGCTACCCCAATGACTTAGCCATTAGCCGCGACAGCGAGTCTGTCTATGTGGCCTCGATAGTCGCCAGTTCGGTCACGGCCTTCAGACGCGCTCCGGATGGTGCGCTGACGGATGTCGACTGCGTTGCAAACCACGGTGGTCGCGGATGCCGGTTCCCCCTTCACGACTCGCTAGGCCTTGCGACCGGCGTCGCCGTCAGCCGCGACGGCCGATCGGTTTATGTCGTGGCCGGCAAGGGCAGGTCGATCACCCTGTTCAGCCGAGAGAGCTCCGAGCCGTAGGGATTCAGGCCTGCTTCGCGGGGCTCTGGAGTACTCCGACGCGTCACGGTCGTTTCGAGGGAGCGCAGGAGGGGCTGCCCTCCGGCAGCCCGCTCCCTGCTTGGACCTTCAGCAGGAAAGGCACCCCACCCCTGAGGCGCCCTTCCCCCGTCCTGCCATTGCGAATACGGACCTACGCGCACCACCGCAACGCTCCAGGCAAGACGGGCGAGTCAGACCCTATGCGGCGCCCTATCCCACCTGCAAGGGCCGGATACCTAGGTCCATGACGAACAACCGTCCAACACCGACGGACGTCCTTCCCTCAAAACCAACTACTCCCGCAGCCCGGCGGCTTCGAGGGCTTCCTGTGGATTGGCGTACATCCGCATCCGGATCTGCATTCCGTCGCGGAGCGTCCACCGCTGAGCGAAGTGCATGTCAACGGGCAACCCCGTCGCCTTCGAGCGACCCCGCTGCCGCACAACGGCGACCACATCGTCTCCGGCGTCCACCAGTTGCTCGAGCTCGATCTCCCAGTCCTCCCAGGTGTCGAGCCAGTCGGCCATGAAGCTTCTTGCCCCCTCGATGCCGGGATAGACCTGCTGCCCCGGCCAGGAGAAGGTCGACATGTCCCACACGAAGTCCGGGTCAAAGATCTCTTCTTGAAAGTCCCCGGTCGTGCCGAAATGCTCATAACCACGACGGACGATCTCCACGTTCTCCTGTGACATCGATTACTCCGTCAGTCCGGCGGCTTCGAGGGCCGATTCCTGGTCGGGATAGGCACACCATCGAACGACCTTCCCGCCGCGAATCGTGAACACCAGGCCATACGGCGGCATCTCGGTGACTATCCCGCTATGCCGTCCCCACTGGCGTTGGTTTCGGATCAGCGCCACCGCCTCATCACCCGCGTCGACCACATCCTGAAGCTCGAAGTCGAGGTCGCTCCACGCCGAAAAGCCAGTTCCGCCGGTAAGCCCTTACGCCCTCGTGCCCGTGGTAGACGCCGGCGACGTCGTCGGGCAGCTCTCTCGCCATTCGCGACGCATCCCATTCGATCTCCGGGTCATAGAGCTCGAACGCCCGCTCATGCTGGCGGTGCGCGAACCCCTCCAACAAGGTCCGCACGATCTCCACGTTCTCCTGCGACATCGCCCGCGCAGTATCTCGCGCTATGTCAGGCGGCTACTCCGTCACGCATTCCCGCCAGGCAGGCCAAACACGATCAAGTGCCTCGGCGACCACCGCGTCCGGGTCCTCACGCGCCTCGAGCCGGAGGTCGAATACGAGGTCATCGCGTCGGAGGTCAGCGCGGATACCCCGCGATCGCAACTGCGCCA
>JBOGZC010000141.1:0-5547 GCA_050697075.1 Solirubrobacterales bacterium
GGGGTGGACCGGTGACCCGCGAAGGCGGGGCCTACCGCTACCGCGAGCGTACGTCGCTCAGCCAGCACAAGAGGGGCTGGAGCCGACACTCGGATTTGAACCGAGGACCTGCTGTTTACGAAACAGCTGCTCTACCGCTGAGCTATGTCGGCCCGGACCGGGAGTATAGGTGAAGCTCTCCGACAGCTGCCCTTCGCCCGCTCGGAAGTACCCCGGTACACGTGGCTCGAGACGCGGGTCAGCCCTGCTCGCTTCTCCGGAGAACCGAAGCCACGAGGGCCTCGGTCGCTTCGCTCGGAGCAACACCGAGTTCGTCGTGGAGCAGCCGCTTGCATGCCTCATACGCGCGCGCGGCCGCTCCATGGTCCCCGGTCGCGAGGTGTGCCCGGATCAGGAGTCGATGCGCGGACTCCCGGTAGGGATCGATCCGGATCGCCTCGGCCGCGTCTCGCGCACCGAGCGCGGGGTCGCCTCGCTCGATCCAGATCTCCGCCAGGCACTCGAGGGCGCGCAATCGGACATCGTCGAGTCGACCCCGGAGCACGTCCAGCCAGGGGCTTTCTTCGCCGGGCAGCAACGGCCGCGAGGCGATCGCGCGCGCCGCGAGCGCGTCCGCTCCGGCGCCGGAGTGGTCGCCCGCCGCGAGCGCCGTCTCCGATCGATGGATGGACTCCGAGGCGGCGTCGAGGTCCAACCAGCTGCCGGCCGGCATGTGCATCGCGTAGGCGCCGCCACCGCTCGTCAGGACGCCCGGCGCGCCAACTCGCACCAGCGTCGATCGCAGCTTGCTGACCAGCGCGCGGACTGCGACATCCCAAGCGGCAGGCCAGTCCGTCCCCCAGAGGTCGTCCGCGAGCTCCACGTGCGGCACCGCCTCGTGGATCGCGGCCAGCCGGACCAGGAGTCGCCTGCCTTGCCGGCCGGCAAGGTCGCGTTCGGTGATCGTCACACCATTCGATCCACGGAGGGCTATGCCACCGGCGAGGTAGATGCGCAGCGCAGGCGCCGATGGCGCACCGGGCTCCAACGTTTCGCCAACCACGCCGCCTAGTATCGGCCGCCTTCAGCACGAAAGGAGGAAGCCAAGGTGAACGACAACGAACGACCCGGAGCAGCGGTGACCGTGACGATCCGCGCGCGCCTCAAGGGCGACCGTGCAACCGCCCAGCAACTTCACGACTCGGTGACCGGCGCGACGCGCGAAATGGCGGTCGCGGCGGGCGATGTTTCCCATCGGGTCTTCCTCAATCCAGCCGACCCGTTGGACTTCCTCGGAGTCGACGAGTGGAGGTCCGCCGAAGCGGTCGCCGCGTTCGCGAGCAGCCCGCAGATCAGCCAGTTCTTCGCCGATCTGTTCGACGGATCACCGGAGGTTACGATCTGGGTGCCGTCCGGATGGAACGAGTGGTAGGGTCGCTGCGTGGAACACGAGTGGTTGGTGCGCTGTGATTGCGGCTGGTCTGCCCGTGGCCAGGAGCAGGAGCTGATCGCGCGGATCCAGGAGCACGCTCACGAAGCCCACGGCCTTGAGGTGACGCCGGAGGAGGCCCTCGCGCAGGCGAGACCGGTCGAGGCGCACGTTTCGTAGTCCGCTGGGCGACGGCCGCCAGCGCTGAGCTCTGTGGGCGCGAGGGCGAGCCTCGGTGCTGCTCAGGATCGGTCGCTGATGTCGAACAGCAAGATCAGCGGACCGAGATCTGCGAGACGCTCCCGCTCGACCGGGTGGCGCTTCGATTCGTCGACGACAGCCATCACTTCGGCGAACGAATCGAACGACGCCTCGAGGACGCGCGCGTAGGGCGGCGGGCCACCCGGACTCATGATCGTGCCTTCGCTGAGACGAACCGAGCGCATACCCGGCGCCGCAGTCAGCGACGGGATGAGTTGTCCGGCGAGGAATTCGTCAACGGCCCCGACGTCGCCGTCTCGGGGGAAGAGGAACAGGAGATCGGTCGGCATCGCGCACCTCATGCATCCGCGTGGTGTCTGTCCAAGCGTACCCTTGAGCCGAGCCCGGGCCTCGCCGAAGGTGCCTATCTGCAGACCCAGTTCGTCGACGACTCGTACCTCCAGGTGATCCTGACCAAGGACCGCGGCGCTCTGTACGTCGAGGTCGCCGACCACGACGGCAAGGACCACAAGAACGACGCGATCGCGGTCGCCCAGGCGGTCCTCGCGCAGCTGCACAGACGGCGACGAGGCAGCCTTGGGCCGAACCGAAAGCCAGGCGGCGGGCGGCAGATCCAGCAGAGGTGTTTGGCGAAGCCCGCGCAGTCGGGGACGTAGAGTGACGCGATGTCGCGGACCAATGCCGCTCTAGCTTCGCTGGCAACCCTTGGCGTTTTCTGGTGCCTCTTCCTCGCTCCGATCCAATCGAGCGTTTGGAACGCCGGTGCGTCGGAGGGACCGCCGATCGCCGTCACGTTGCTCCAGCCCATCGTCGCGTTCGGGGATTCGATCTATCGGGCGGTCGGGTCGGGCTTCGGTACCTCGTACGAGTTCTGGGGACGGTTGTTCTTTCCGGCCTACCTGGGGGCGCTCGCAGGCGTGCTCGCCATCGGACGTCCGGCGGGCCGCAGCCAGGCCATCGACCGCGGCAGGCGCCTCGCAAGCGCGGGACTGGCCGTGGCGTTCGTGGCAGACCTCGCCGCGTACTGGTCGCATGGCACCCCGCTCGAAGGGATCTTCTGGTCGGCCGGCTTTGGCGTTGAACTCGTCGGCCTGCTCCTTGCTGCCGTCGGTATCGGGGTCGTCGCGGCGGGCCTGTGGAGTGCGGCCAAGGGGACGGACGCGATCGTGCTCGCCATCGGGCTGGCCCTAATCCTGCCGAGCGTTGTGGTCATTCGATACCTTCCGCACGGCGCTCTCCTGCCGCTGGCGGCCACCCTCGCCGTCGTCGCCTGGCGGGTGCGGATAGCGTCCACGGCAGCGGTGCCGGACCTCCAGGATTGACATCGCCCACATACAACCGTATAGTTGTATCAATGCAGATCGCTCCGCCCGACTTCGACCGCATGCTGGGCGCGCTGGCTGACGCCACCCGGCGCGACATCGTGCGCCGCGCAATCGGCGGCAACGAAGGCGTGGCGGAGCTGGCCAGCCACTTTCCGATGAGCTTCGCGGCAGTGCAGAAGCACGTCGCGGTCCTCGAACGGGCGGGCCTGATCACCAAGGAGCGCATCGGCCGGCGCAAGGTCGTCCGGACGAATATCGAGAGCCTGCGTGCCACGCGCCGCCTGCTCGACCATTTCGAGGAGCTATGGCGCGGGCGGATCGGTCGGATGACCGAGCTCGTTGGCGCTGACTGGAAGGAGCCTGAGCGATGACGGTCACCGCGATCAACAAGGACCCCGAGAAGCTGACATTGACCCTGGAGGCCGAGTTCGACGCCTCGCCCGAGCGGATCTGGCATCTCTGGTCGGACCCGCGCCAGCTCGAGCGCTGGTGGGGCCCGCCGATGTACCCCGCGACCGTCACCGCCCACGACCTGCGCCCTGGGGGTCGGGTCGAGTACCACATGACTGGCCCGGAAGGCGACCAGCCGCGGGGCTATTGGGAGGTCCTCGAGGCGGAGGCGCCGCACCGACTCGTGTTCCGGGACGGCTTTGCCAACGCCGACGGCACGCAGAACCTCGACATCGCCCCCCACCGGGTCCATGTCGTCATCACCGCGATCGAGGGCGGACGGAGCAGGATGTCGATCGAGAGCATCTTCCCCAGCGCGGCCGTGATGCAGCAGCTGTTGGCCATGGGCATGGAGCCGGGCCTGACCGAAGCGGTCGGCCAGATCGACGCCATCCTGGCCGAAGACACCGTGTCGAGTGCGACCTGACGCGAAGGAGACGAACGTGACGACGATGACCGAGCCGACGACGCGCACCATCGAGGCGCCCGGCGCCACCCTGACCTACGACGTCCGAGCCAACGAACGCAGCACCGAGCCGGCACTCTTCCTGATCGGCCTGCCGATGGGCGCCGGCGGGTTCGCCACCCTCGCCGGCCTGTTCGCCGACCGCACCGTGGTGACCTATGACCCGCGCGGGACCGAGCGCAGCGTGATGGCCGAGCCCGGCGCGAGGATGACACCCGACGACCACGCCGACGACGTCCACCGCATCATCGCCGAGCTGGGTGGCGGACCGGTCGACCTGTTCGCCAGCAGTGGTGGCGCGGTCACCGCCCTGGCGCTCGTGGCGCGGCATCCCGGGGACGTTCGCACGCTCGTCGCGCACGAGCCACCCCTGGCGTCGGTGCTACCGGACCGTCAACATGCCTTTGCCGCGACTCAGGCCATCCATGACAGCTATATGCGCAACGGCTTTGGCGCTGGGATGGCCCACTTCATCGCCGTGGTCGGCCACCGCGGGCCGTTCACGGCGGAGGTCGCCAAGCAGCCTCCCCCGGATCCGGCGATGTTCGGGATGCCGACCGAGGATGACGGCTCCCGGACCGACTCGATGCTCGGCCAGGGCGTGCTCACGACCGTTCGCTACGAGCCCGACTTCGACGCCCTGCGGGCGGCACCGACCCGGATCGTTCTCGCCGCCGGCACGGAAGAGGGCACGCTGGCGAACCGGGGCGCCATCGCGGTCGCCGAACGCCTCGGCACCAAGGCCGTGATGTTCCCGAGCGGTCACGCCGGCTTCCTCGGCGGCGAATACGGCCAGACGGGCGAGCCAGAGGCCTTCGCCGCGAAGCTGCGCGAGGTTCTGGGCGCTACCGCCTGAAAGCTCGCCGACATCTCGACAGAACGCATCGGGCTCCCGCCACCCGACCCAACCATCGTGACCCGGCCGGCATCTGGACCTCCGAATAGGGCCGCACGACGGCGCCGACGCCATAGGCGACGGTAGGATCGAGGTCCCGAGGGCGACGTGAACGCACTGACCACGGCAGCGACTGGAGCAACGTCGGCCGATGACGCGCTCCTTCGCCGCGCTCGCAGCGGCGATGCGATGGCCTTCGACCTGTTGGTCTCGACCCGCCTCGATCGCTGCTACCGACTAGCGTGGTCGATCCTGTCCAACCACGCCGATGCCGCAGACGCGACCCAGGACGCGCTGGTCGCAGCCTGGCGCCAGCTGCCGCGCCTGCGCGACGCGGGGGCCTTCGACGGATGGCTCAATCGGATCGTGGCCAACGCCGCTTTGATGGCGCGGCGGCACCGGGTCCGACTTCGGGAGGTGTCAGTGCGACCCCTCTCCCCAGACGACGCGGAGCCGCAACTCGAACCGCGGCAGGACCCACACGGACGCACGCCGCAAGACGACGTCGTCGACGGCGATGCGATCGGACGCGCGTTCGGTCGCCTGCGCCCGCAGGACCGGATGATCCTGGCCCTTCATCACGTGGACGAACGGCCGCTCGCCGAGATCGCTCGATCCCTCGGCATTCCCGTGGGTACGGCCAAGTGGCGGCTGCACTCGGCGCGAAAAGCGCTCGAGCGAGCGATGGAGGCTGAGGCGTGAACGACCGAAGCTTGTCCGACGCGCAGATCTCTCGGGCTCTGCGCGCCTACCTTCCAGAGCGGGCGCAGAGCCCGAGAGA
>JBOGZC010000142.1:0-5536 GCA_050697075.1 Solirubrobacterales bacterium
CCCCGGCGATCACCAGGAAGACGAACAGCACGTACAACACCGGGCCGACGTAGATCTGGGCGTCGAAGACGCGAACGTCCAAGCGCGGGTCGAGCCCCACCTGCTCGGTGGCCACCCACCACAGGGCCACCGCGAGCCCGATCTGGACCAGGAGCTTCCACCGGGCGGGAAGGCCAAGGGAGCGGCGCTTGGTGACCTTGATGTAGTCGTCGGCGAAGCCGAGCGCGGCGGCACCCAGCGCGACCCCGAACACCGCGAGGCTCTGCGTGTCTCGCGGCCCGAGCACGAGGTACGGGACGGCGATCGCGACGAAGAGGATCAGCCCGCCCATCGTCGGCGTGCCCGCCTTGGCGTGGTGCTCCTGCGGGCCCTCCTCGCGAATCTGTTGGCCGAATTCCCTCGCGCGCAGGAACTCGATGAAACGCGGCCCGAGGAAGATCGTGATCAGCATCGCGGCCATTCCGGCGATCAGGATCTCGCCTCGGTCGACCGCCGCCGATGCCACGCTGGCCAGGGGCGGGCTCATCGCCCCGGGGTGCCGCGATGGGCTCGAAGCTCGTCGCTGACCAGCTCGAGGCCGACGGAGCGGGAGCCTTTGACGAGGACCGTGTCGCCCGCCTGGATCATCGCCTCGGCGAGCGGAATGGCCGCCTGGGCGTCGGGCGCCCAGGCGTCCGGCGCGTAGTCGCGGGCGAGCTCCCCGACCCCGAGGATCGGCGCGATGCCGAGCTGGCGCGCGTGAGCTCCCGCCTCGCGGTGGTAGGCGGCGCCGTCGGGGCCGAGCTCCGCCATCTCCCCGAGCACCGCCACGTGGCGGCTCGCAGCCTGGAGCGAGACGAGGTGGTCCAGCGCGGCGCGCATCGAGACCGGATTGGCGTTGTAGGAGTCGTTCACGACGAGGATCCCGGCGGTCAGCTCGATCAGCTCGCCGCGCAGGCGCGAGAAGGTTATCCCGGGCGCGCGACGCGCCATTTCATCGACCGGCGCCTCGAGCGCCACGCCCACGGCGATGGCCGCCAGGGCATTCGTGAGGTTGTGAGCCTCAAGGAACGGAAACCGAAAGTCGCGCTCCCCGTCGGGCGTCCCGATCGTCGCCTCGAGCGAGCGCCCGTCGCGGCGCTGCTTCAGCGCGAACACGTCGCCACCCGCGCCGAACGTGATCGTCACCAGGCGCTTGTGGAGGTGAGGTTCGAGCGCCTCGGCGTCCGCGGGCACGACCGCGCGGCCGCCCCGGGACAGCCCGGCCAGAAGCTCCGCCTTGGCCTCGACGATCGCCTCCAGCGTGCCGAGCAGCTCGAGGTGCACAGGCCCGATGTTGGTGATCGCCCCCACGTCCGGCTCCGCGATCCGGCATAGCTCGGCGATCTGTCCCCGCCCCCGCATCGCCATCTCCAGCACCAGCGCCTCGGTCTCCGGCGGCGCGGCCAGGATGGCCAGGGGCAGCCCGATCTCGGTGTTGAAGTTCTCTGGGCTGGCGTGAACCCGCATCGGCAGGATCGCGTGGCAGATGTCCTTGACCGAGGTCTTGCCCACCGAGCCGGTGATGCCCACGACGCGGCACCCCAGCTCCCGCCGCCATGCGCGGGCGAGCGCCTGAAGGGCATCCAGCGGATTCTCCGCAGCCAGGACCCAGCCGGCGTCCCCGCGAGCCACCGAGCGCGCCCACTCCGGCTCGACCACCACGCCCCAGGACCCCGCCTCGAGCGCCGCCGCCGCGTACTCGCCCCCCTCGGCCCGCTCGCCGCGGAGGCCGAAGAACAGGTCACCGCTCCGCACCTGCCGTGAGTCGGCCACCGCCCTCGAGGGGCGCCCACCCTCGCCGACGCGGACGATCTCGGCCCCGGCAGCGGCCGCGATCCGATCGGGGGAGAGCTCGATCAAGCCTCGGACCCGCTCCGGAGCCGGTGGAGCTCCTCGATTGCGACCTGGCGATCGTCGAAGGGAATCTTCCGCCCACCCTCGAACTCCTGCCCCTGCTCGTGACCCTTGCCGGCGATCACCACCGTGTCGCCGGCGGCGGCCTCCTCGAGCGCGAGGGCGATGGCCAGGCGCCGGTCGGGCTCGACGCGGACGGCGTCGGCGCCCTCCGGGATGCCCGCCAGGATCTCGTCGATGATCGACTGCGGCCGCTCGGAGCGAGGGTTGTCGGAGGTCACGACGCAGGAGTCCGCGAGGCGAGCCGCGATCTCACCCATCAGCGGACGCTTCTCGCGGTCGCGATCCCCGCCGCATCCGAAGACCGCGATCAGCTTGCCCGCCGTCAGCATGCGCGCGGCGCGCAGGACGTTCTCCAGCGAATCGGGCGTGTGCGCGTAGTCGACCAGGACCGCGAACGGCTGCCCGGCGTCGACCGGCTCGAAGCGCCCGGGCACGCGACCCGCATCGGCGAGCGCCGCGGCGGCGGCATCGCTCGGCACGCCCAGGGCGTGGCATGCCGCCACGGCCGCGAGCGAGTTCTCGACGTTGAAGTGGCCGGGGAGCGGGGTGCGAACGGCGACCTCCCCGTCCGGCCCGAGGCACCGAAAGCGCGAGCCTGCCGCGTCGAAGGAGACGTCGAGGGCCCGGAAGTCGGCCGCCGCGCGGCCGCCGGGCGAGAATGTGATCAGCGGGGGCGAACCGGCCTCGGCCAGTTCCGTCGCCATCCGGGCACCGTACGGATCGTCCACGTTGACGACCGCGGCCCCTGGCGATGACAGGAACAGCTGCCGCTTGGCCCCGAAGTAGTCCTCCATGTCGCGGTGAAAGTCCAAGTGATCCTGGGTCAGGTTGGTGAACACGGCGACGGTGAACCGGACGCCGGCCGTCCGCTCGAGCGCCAGCGCATGTGAGCTGACCTCCATCGCGCATGCCCCGTCGCCGGCCTCGAGCATGCGGTGGAAGGTCGCCTGGAGGTCGATCGCCTCCGGTGTCGTGCGCTCGACCTCCTCCTCGGCTCCGCCGACCACGCGCTTGACGGTCCCGAGCAGGCCCGTCTGGGTTCCCTGCGCCTCCAGCACGTGGCGAACGAGGAACGCGGTCGTGGTCTTCCCGTTGGTGCCGGTGATCCCGGCGACCCGCAACCGCGCCGTTGGGTCGCCCCAGAAGCGAACCGCGATCGGGGGCATCGCCGCCCGTGCGTTCGCAACCCGGACCTGCGTCACTCGAAGGTCCAGATGTCGCTCGACTATGAGAGCGGCGGCTCCGGCCTCGACCGCCCGCTCGGCGAAGTCGTGGCCATCCGAGCGCTCCCCGCGGACGCAGAAGAACAGGTCCCCCGCCTTGACCCGGCGGCTGTCGTACGCGAGCCCGGCGATCTCAGCCCCCTGATCCCCGGCGATCTCGGCGACGTCGGCGCCGGCGAGCAGCTCGCGGAGCTCCATCGCGGCGATTCTAGGGCGCCGTCGAGGAGGTTCCGTGCTGGTCCGGCGGAATCTCGAGATAAGGGAGCGCGAACTTCGCGATCTCCTCGAACGCTGGCGCCGCCACGGTGCCGCCGTAGTAGTTGCCGCCCTGCGGCGCGTTGACGACCACGGCCACCAGCAGCCGCGGGTCCTGGGCGGGGGCGAAGCCCACGAAGGAGGCGATGAACCGCGAATCCGAGTAGCCGCCGTTCACCGCGACCTGCGCGGTTCCGGTCTTGCCCGCGAGCGTGTAGCCGGGGATGCTGACCTCGGAGGCCGTGCCGCCCGGCGCGAGCACGCCCTCGAGCATCTGCCGGATCTCGGCAGCCGTCTGGGCGCTGATCACCCGCGTGCCCGGCGGCTCCGAAACGGGGTCGTCGCCCTGGTCCAGGACCAGTTGAGGGGGTCGCAGGATTCCGCCGTCCGCGATCGCGGAGTAGGCGGCTGCCATCTGTATGGGCGTCACGGAGAGGCCCTGCCCGATCGGCAGGTTGCCCATCGTCGATCCCGAGAATGGGCACGACTGCTTGTCGCAGCGCGCGGACGGGTCGGGGACGATGCCCTGCTCCTCCCCCGGGAACTGCACGCCGGTCGCGCTCGCGAACCCGAACTTCCGCACCCAGTCGTAGAAGTGCTGAGCGCCGAGCTCGAGGCCGATCTTGACCGCGCCGACGTTTGACGACTGGGCGAGGATCTGGGCCACGGTCAGTGTCTCGGCGCCCCGGGGCTCCGCGTCGGAGATCGTCCGGTCGGCGACCTGAAGCTCGGTCGGCAGATAGAACGGGGTGCTCGGGGTGACCAGATGCTGCTGAAGGGCTCCGGCCACCGTGAAGGCCTTGAAGGTCGAGCCCGGCTCATACGTGAAGCTGGTTGCCATGTTCTTGAGGTCCGCTGGCTTGGCGGCCCCGGGGTCGTTGGGGTCGACCGCCGGCCAGTTGGCCATCGCCAGGACTTGGGAGTTGCGTGGGTTCATGACGATCGCGGTGGCGCCCTTGGGCTGGTAGGTCTGGCCAAGGCTCGCGAGCACTTGCTCCGTTCGCGCCTGGATCTCGGCGTCGATGGTCAGCTTCAGGTCCTGGCCGTGCTGAGCGCCCGAGATCGTGTTGCGCTCTATCTCCTTTCCCAGCCCGTCCACGGTCACCGCGCGCTCGCCACTGGCGGCCCCCAGCAGATCGTTGTCGGCCGCCTCGAGCCCGGTGAGCCCCTGGTTGTCGATCCCTACGGTGCCGATCACCTGGGTGGCGAGCTTGCCCTCCGGGTAGATCCGCCGGGTGGAGGGAGCCGTGGAGATCCCCGTGATCTTGAGCTTGCGCACCTGTTCCGCGGTCGCCAGGTCGACCTCGCGGGCCAAGTACGCGAAGCCCGAGGACCGGTCGCCCAGGGAGCGGTCGAGGTCGGCGCGCGAAACGTGCAGGAGTGGGGCCAGTCGGCGCGCGGCCCCCGAGGGATGCTTCACCTGGTAGGGCGTGGCCACGACGTCGGCAGCGTCCTCGGAGACGGCCAGCTCCCTCCCCTTGCGGTCGAGGATCCGGCCACGCTGGCCGGGAATGCTCACGGTCTGGGTGTGCTGGCTCTGGGCGTCGGCGCCGAGAGTTCCCCCCTGGACACCCTGCACCCAGGCCGCGCGCCCGATCGCGAGACAGAACAACAGCAGAAAGACGGCGAACAGCAAGCCGATGCGCCGCTCGATCACGGCGCCGGCACGTCGGTCGGGGTGACCGACGTGGCCGCCGGCGCGTACGAGCTGCCGGCCGTCAGCTGCTCCGAGGCGAGCCGCTTGGCGGCGCTGGCCGCGTCGCTTGCCTTCGGACGAAGGTAGGAGATCGAGCCAGGCTCCGGGACGATCATGCCGAGGTTCGCCGCCTCCGCCTGGATCCGCTGATCGGATGCGCCCGCCTCGGCAAGCTGGCCGCGCAGGATCGAGATCTCGCGCTTGAGAGCGTCGGCCTGCTTGCCGGTCTTGCTCGCGGACGCGTTGAAGCTGAGCGCCACGACGTTCAGGGCGACGATCCCCACAAGGAGCGTGGTCAGAGCGCCGATCCAGAGCCGGCCCCGGGTCAGCCGGTGGACGAGCCCGGACTCCGCCAGGCCCGAGACGGCGCCGGCCGTCCGGCCCACCGCGAGGGGCACGAGCCGCGCGGGCATCGGCGTCCTCG
>JBOGZC010000143.1:0-5392 GCA_050697075.1 Solirubrobacterales bacterium
GGCCGGGGCCTTCCGCACTGTTGCCTCCTCAGGCTTCTACGCGGCCACGTACTCGAACTCGGGTTCGAGCATCTCGGCCGGCAGCTCGACGCTCTCGAACGTGTCCTCGAGGTGCTTGTGCGAAGGGCAGTAGTCCCTGCCGGGCAGGGGGGTTCGCTGGCAGGGCGTGCCCTTGCGCGTGTGCGCGTTGCACTGCGGCGGACGTCCGTCGAGACCGACGTTGTCCGGCAACCGGGACAGGAACTCGGTCGCCAAGTTCATGTTCTTCTCGACCACCTTCCACACCCGGAGCTGATCGCGAATCGAGAAGTAGGGCCGAATCTCGTTGAAGAGCGAGCGAGCGGGGCGCGCGAAGTACCGCCGGTCGTAGGTGAGCCGATGGATCGCGGCCTCGCAGGCTTCGAGGACCTGCTGCTTGTTGCGGCATCCCGTCGCGTCCCAGTCGTCCTCCATGACGCGCGGGGCCAGTTCTCTGTAGATCGAGCGGCTGAACCGATACATGTCCCGAACCCCCTTGGTTTCCTTTCCTTGCGGCCTCCGAGCACTCCGTGCTCTTTCTCTTCCTTGGGTGCCGGAAGCGAGCGCGACTATCTCACTCGCCGTTTAAGCCCATAGGGCCGTCTATTAAGCCCGTGTTAAGAGCGCCGCATTGGAGCATCGACCCACAGTGGTTAGACATTTGGTATAAAAGCGGAGCGGAGGGGGTATTGCCCAGATCCGGCTCTGCTGCGGGACTTTCGCCTTCCTTGCACAGATCCATGTAACGCCGCGACGTGGCGCGGTTGCGAGTCCACCCCGGAGCTCGATCCGGGTTGGCCACTCCGTCCAATCAGGGGCGGCGGATACGGTAGTCCGGTGGGTCTTTACTACGCCCATCCGTCCTCGTTCGAGCACCAAACCGGGGCGCATCCCGAGAACGCGGCCCGGCTGCGGGCGATCGAGGCCGCGCTCGACGACGCCGGTTGGCCCGGGCTCGTGCGGGTCGAGGCTCCGCCGGCGAGCCGGGACCAGCTCCGGCGGGTTCACTCCGACCAGCACGTCGAGGCGATCGAGCGCTTCTGCTCCGAGGGGGGCGGCTTGATCGACGCCGACACGATCGCCAGCGAGCGCTCCTTCGAGGCCGCGCTCCACGCCGCCGGTGGCGCAGCAAGCGCCGCCGAGCGGCTCCTTGGCGGCGAGGACAGGTTCGCCTTCTGCGGCCTGCGCCCGCCCGGCCATCACGCCGAGCGCGCGCGGGCCATGGGGTTCTGCCTGTTCAACAACGTCGCCGTGGCTGCCTCGCACGCGCTCGCGGAGTGCGGCGTCGAGCGGGTCCTGGTGCTCGACTGGGACGTCCATCACGGCAACGGGACCGAGGCGATCTTCGCGGCCTCCGACAGCGTCCTCTACGCGAGCATCCATCAGGAGCCGCTGTATCCCGGCACGGGTCCGGCGGGCTACTCGGGTGAGGCCGGCGGGGAGGGGTACACCGTGAACATGCCCGTGTTGCCCGGAGCGGGGTCCGAGGTCTTCCTCTCGCTGGTCCAGAACGTCGTCGTGCCGATCGCCCGCGCGTACGCACCCGGGCTGGTCGCGATCTCGGCCGGCTACGACGCGCACCGCGACGATCCGCTCGCCGAGTGCAGCGTGGAGACCGAGGGCTACGGCGAGCTTGCGGCGACCGTCGGCGCGCTGGGATCGGAGCTCGGGATCCCGGTGCTCGTGTGCCTGGAGGGCGGCTACAACCGCGATGCGCTGGCGGCCTCGGTCCTGGCCACGATCGACGCGCTCGCACGGGAGCGGGCGCCGATCGAGGCGCCGGCTGAGCTCGCGCGGCCGTACATCGAGCGCCAGCGCGAGCACTGGCCGCAGATCTGAGTCAGCCTAGGCGGCGGCGGTTGCCGCTTCGGCGCGGGCCGCCACCTTGGGCGCGTCCACCGGCGGAGCGGCAGGTTCGAGCCCGAAGTAGCCCACGAGCCGCCATTCACCGCCGCGGCGGAGCAGCACCTTGCCCAGATATGCACCGGGAACGATCTGAACCAGCTCGTCGAGGATGTCGCGGATCAGAAGCGCTGGGTTCTCGTCCGAGTCGTAATCGATCTTCAGGGTGTCGATGTCGGGATCGACGCTTCCTGGACTGACGTAGGTCCGGAATCGAAACGCGGCCTGCCCGCCGCCCAAGGGCTCGCCGCGGTAGGACGGCCAGAGGATCCTCGTGGGAACGCGAGCGCTCGCCGTGAGCAGGTTGTCCCCCCGCTCGGAGGCTGCGTCGAACCGCTTGCCCGTCCAGGGCATCCAGACCGACGCGAGCGCGCGAAGCCCAATGTCGAGGGGGCGGGGCACGGTTGGCGTGACCATCAGACCTCGCATCGGCCCGTCTAGCGGGGGAGCCGGCGGAACGCCCAGGCGAAAGATCCGGTTGAGGGTCTCCCGCGCCTCCTCCGGACGTCGTCCGGCACGGGCGCCCGCCAGGCGGATCTGGTTCCAGGTCGCCCGCCGCGCGAAGTCGGCGTTGGCCTTGCTCAGCCCCTGGAGGGCCTCGACGTATCGCGCCACGTCCTCGGCACGCGGCTCCAATGGGTCGGGCTCGAGCGCAGGCAACTCGGTGAGGCGCGTGCCCATCGGCGCGGACCCTACAGCGTCAACCGGCCCTCGATGGCTCGCGAGCGTCGCCGCGCGGGCGGTCGAGTTCCCGGGCGGGTCCGTCCCGCCGGGGCTTGTCGTTGCCGATGCTGGCTTCGAGCGCCTCAAGCGGGCCGCCGTTGCGAACTCGGTCGGCTCGTCCGACCCGGTCGCCTCCGTCGAGCCAGGGGCGCTTCGAGCCCTTGATCAGCTCCCGCTCGGCGGCTGCGACCCGGTTTGCGGCCGCCTCGGCCGCCTCCTCGATCGTCGCGAGCCGACGGTCGAAGTGCTCGACGATGACCGTCTTCTCCTCCCGCTCGAGCTCGAGCTCGCTCTTCAGCTGCGCGCATCGTGACTCCAACCGGCGCTCCGCTTGCTCGAGCAGTCGGCGCTCGGCCTCTACCCGAGCTAGTTTGGTAGAGATGGTCCCGATGCCGTGCCTCGCCTCCTCCGCTGTGGCACGAGCCCGGTCGGCGCTTGCCTGCGCGTCGGCAACTCGGGCCCGCGCCTCCTCGGCCTGCTGCTCCGCGGAGCGCGCCCGGGACTCCATCTCGGCCAGGCGCTCCTCGAGCTCGTGCGGGCCGGTGGCCGCCTGCGTTTCGGGGCTCGGCCCGGAGGCTTCGTGGATGGCGACCTCGGATGGCTTGGCATCCTCTCGCCTCGCCTCCCTTCTCGCCAGGCGCTCGGCCCGCCGCCTGGCCCTGCGCTCCGCCGCCTCGGCCTTCCCAGTGGCACGACGGGCGTCCCGATCCCGCCGCTCTTCCGACTCAGTTTCCGGGCCATATCCAAGCCACGCCAAAAAGCGGCGCACGCGCCCACGCTTGGTCGCCTGCTCGGCCACCTCTCGTCCCATGCCGCCTCCACTCTACGGAATCTCCCGCGGGATTCGCCAGTTGGAGGCCGAGGCGAAGGTGGGATTGCGTACGTCCGACGGCGCGGGGATCGTTGGGTGGCGAGGATGACCATCCGGAAGGCCAGGGTGCCTGGGTCAGCCGCGCCGCGGGGGTCGGTCGGGAGGATCGCCGTCTGCGTTGCGGTGGCGATCGGCGTGGCGGCCATGCTGTCGAGGGCAGAGCCGCCGCTTGCCGCCGCAGCGGGCAAGGACGGGCGCCCCAATGTGATCGTGGTCGAGACGGACGACCAGACGGTCGAGTCGATGAAGGTCATGAGCACCGTCCAGTCGCGCATCGCCGACAAGGGCGTGACGTTCAAGAACAGCTTCGTGAACTTCTCCAAGTGCTGCCCCTCGCGGGCGACCTTCCTCACCGGGCAGTACGCGCAGAACCACCACGTGCTCGGGAACGTGCCTCCGCTGGGGGGCTTCGCCAAATTCGAGCGCCTGCACGCGCACAACAACCTCGCCGTCTGGCTTCAGGACGCCGGTTACAGAACCGCGCTGATGGGCAAGTACCTGAACGGCTACCTCCGTCACCCCATCGTCCCGCCCGGGTGGTCGGAGTGGGACGGGGGCCTCGGCGGGGCCGTCTACGACTACGACATCAATCACGACGGCAAGCTCGTCCACTACGGCACGGCCGCGAGCGACTTCAAGCAGGACGTGCTCACCGGCAAGGCGCTCCGCTTCATCGACGGCAGCACCAGCGGTCGAGCGCGGAAGCCCTTCTTCCTCTGGCTCACTTACAGCGCCCCCCACACCAACCCGCCAGATCCAAATCCCCAGCCGCCGAGCGACTGCGAAGGGGCGGCGAAGCCGGCCCCACGCGACGCCGACGCGCTGGCCTCCGAGCCGCTCCCGATGCCTCCCAGCTTCAACGAGGCCGACGTATCCGACAAGCCCAAGGCGATCCGGAGCCTGCCGGTCCTGAGCGGTCCGGAGATCCAGGACATGACCCGGAAGTACCGTTGCGCGCTCGAGTCGCTGCTGTCCGTGGATAAGGGAGTCGGCCGGATCCTCGATGCCCTCAAGGCGCAGGGCGTGCTGGGCAACACCTACGTCATCTATACCTCCGACAATGGCTACTTGAATGGTGAGCATCGGCTTGCCGAGGGCAAGATCAAGCCCTATGAGGAGTCGATCCGGGTTCCGCTGGTGATCCGTGGGCCCGGCATACCTCAGGGGAAGACGGCAGAGGACCTCGCGATCAACGCCGACCTTGCCCCGACGATCACTCAGCTCGCCGGGGCGAAGCCGAGGCTGGAGATGGACGGCGAGTCCCTGCTGCCCGCCGCCGAGCGCCCACGGAAGGAGCGCGGGCGGGAGCTTTTGATCGAGGCCGCGGACTTCCACGGGATCCGCACGCAGCGCTATGTCTATGTCGAGTACAAGACCGGCGAGCGCGAGCTCTACGACCTAGACCAGGATCCATATGAGCTCCAGAACCTCGCGGACGCCCCGGGATATGACCGAGTCAGGGCCCGGCTCGCGTTACGGCTCCAGAAACTCGACCGCTGCAAGGGCGAAAGCTGCCGCCTGCGTCCGCAGGTGAACCTCAAGCTCGCCTATCGGATGGCCCATCAAGGCGGCCGGGCCTGCGCCCTCAACCCGATTCGCGCTCGCGCCGAGGGCGTGGGCCTAGGCGGCGTCGTGACCACCGACTTCTATCTCGACGGCCAGGCGCTCGGGAGCGACGGCAGCCCGCCGTTCGAGCGCGCGCTGCCCGAGCTACATGGACAGGCCTCGGTCGGGATCAGGGTCAGCATGCTCGATGGACGTCGGCTGACGATCACGCGCCAGGTCCGCGCCTGCGGTTGAGCCGATGGCGGGCCTCTCGCTGCTGCTGAAGGCCAAGCGCCGCCGACTTGCGGGGCGCCTCACCGCCGCGTGCTGCGC
>JBOGZC010000144.1:0-5267 GCA_050697075.1 Solirubrobacterales bacterium
GCCCTGGACGGCGAAGGTGGTGTCGGCGGGGGAGAGGCCGAGCTGCGGCGCCGCTTCGCGGAACATGTAGACGCACCCACGTCCTGTCGCCGCCTCGCGTCCGTATGAGCCCTCCAGCGCGATCGGCTTTCCCGTGCAGATGGCCGGCGTGTGCCCGTGGAGCTTGCCGTACTCGTCCATCATCCACGCCATCACCTGGGCGTTCGTGTTGACGTCGGGCGCGGGGATGTCGCGGGTCGGGCCGAGGACCTTCTCGATCTTGTCCATGAAGGACCGCGTGATCGCCTGGACCTCCGAGCGCTCGAGCTGGTCGACGGGGCAGTTCACGCCCCCCTTCGCGCCGCCGAACGGGACCCCGGCCACCGCCGTCTTCCAGGTCATGAGCGACGCGAGGGCGCGGATCTCGTCGACGTCCACCTCCGGGTGGAAGCGGACGCCGCCTTTGTAGGGGCCGCGGGCGCCGTTGTGCTGGATCCGGTAGCCGGAGTAGACGTGGACCTTGCCGTCGGATTGCTTGATCGGGATCTGGACGGTGACCTCGCGGTAGGGCGTCCAGAACACGACCCGGAGGTCATCGGCAAGCTTCAGGCGTTCGGCCGCGAGGTCGAAGTAGTGGCGAACGATCTCCAGGTTGGACAGCTCGGCGCGCTGCCCTGGCTTGCGATCGCCGTCGGCCTTCGCGTCGGCCACCGCCTCCTCGACCGCCTGGGGCGATTTGTCCGGATGCTCCCGTTCCCCTACGGCGCCGGTCGCCGTCCTCGTTTGTGGCATCGCGATCCTCCAGTTGCGGCTGCTGGGCCCATCCTCCCACAACGGGGCGCCTGAGCAGCGGGTTTCATGTGCGTACGGGGCCCAGCGAGGCGATCGGATCGCTCGAGGGCCGCCCGTAGAATTCGACACCTGGGGCCATAGCTCAGCTGGGAGAGCGCCGGCTTTGCAAGCCGGAGGTCGCGGGTTCGAGCCCCGCTGGCTCCATGGCCAGTTGCCCCCCACGGCCTAGCCATCGGTTCAACCTTTGACGGGCGTTCTGTGGGCAATTCGCACTGCCTAATGCCTCGTCGGCTGGTCGACCAGCCAGAGAGCACGAATCGACCGAATGGACTAGGGTGCGTGCCTCGAGCAGGGGAAGCATCGGAACGCGAGGAGGAGAACTGCATGGGCACGGATGTCGCGCGCTTGAAGCGAACGCGTGGAACTAGGTTGCTGTCGCTGGCGCTCGGAGGTGCGCTTGTCGCAGCCGGGCTGACGGCGGCCCCGGCGGCATTCGCCGCCCCGGGGGCGGATTGCCAGCCGTTCTCGAGCACTCCCTGCCTGCTGCCGTTCCCCGACGACCTGTACACCGTCAAGGACAACTCGACGCCGACGGGCGTCCGCGTCCACATGCCGCAGGCCGCGATGCCGGCCAACGGCTCCAACGCCAAGATCGGCGTCGCTGAGTACAACCGAAACGACGGCTTCAGCCCCGGCAGCGACATCGTCGTCCGAGTGCCCGGGCTCGACAACCCCGCAGCGATGGCCAAGACCAAGCCGGCCCCGCTGACCGATCTGTCGCAGGCCCGCAAGCCGAGCGCGCCGATCGTGGTCATCGATGCCGCCACAAACAAGCGCCGGGTGGTTTGGGCGGAGCTCGACTCAAACGCTTCCGACGCCGCCCATACGACGCTGCTCATCCATGCAGCGAAGAACTTCACCGAGGGGCATCGCTACATCGTCGCGATGCGCAACCTCGAGAACAAGAACGGCGCGACCCTCCAGGCTCCGAGCTGGTTCGCGAAGCTCCGGGACAACAAGCCGCTTCCAGCCGCGGAGCAGTCCCAGAAGGCTCGCTACGACTCGATCTTCAAGTCCCTCGACAAGGCGGGGATCGCCCGGAACAGCCTGTACGAGGCCTGGGACTTCACGGTCATGAGTCGCCAGAGCCTCACCTCGCGGATGCTCCAGATCCGCAACAGCGCCTTCAGCAAGCTCGGCGACAACAACCTCGCCGACGGCCAGGTGCAGGGCATCGCGCCGCCGTTCACGGTCGGGAGCGTCACCAACAACCCGGACACCGGAATCGCGCGCGAGGTCACCGGGACGTTCTCCGTGCCCTGCTACCTGAACGATTCAGGTTGCACGCCCACGCCGAACGGAAGTACGGACGGCGGCGGGTTCCACTACAGCTCGAACGCGCCCGACGCGGTCCCCACGCGGATCCCGGGCAACACGGCGACGGCACAGTTCGACTGCATCATCCCGACCTCGGCGAGCGCCAACTCGCCCGCCCGCCCGTCGCTGTACGGGCACGGGCTTCTCGGCTCAGCCGACGAGGTTGACGCGGGCAACGTCGAGGCGATGGCATCCGAGCACGACATGATGTTCTGCGCGACCGACTGGTGGGGGCTCGCGAGCGGGGACGTTCCCTTCGACATCGGGGCGCTGCAGGACCTCAACAAGTTCCCGGACGTCGTCGACCGCCTGCAGCAGGGAGTGCTCAACACGCTCTATCTCGGCCGTCTGATGCGGACCTCGGACGGGTTCGCCTCCGACCCGGCGTTCCAGAACGGAGGCAGCCAGCCGCTGTTCGGTACCGCCAACCTGTACTACGACGGCAACAGCCAGGGCGGAATCATGGGCGGGATGACCACCGCGGTCGCGCCCGACTACACGCGCGCCGTGCTGGGCGTCCCCGGGATGGACTACGGCGGGCTGCTGCTCCAGCGGAGCACCGACTTCGGCGCCTATGCCGCGTTCCTGTTCGGGCCCAGCGGCTACTCCGACGAGTCGCTTCACCCGCTGATCCTCGACCTGATGCAGCAGCTCTGGGATCGCGGCGAGGCGGACGGCTACGCCCAGCACATGACCTACTCGGCGCTGCCCGACACCCCGCAGCACAAGGTCCTGATGCAGGGCGCCTACGGCGACCATCAGGTCAGCATGTACGCGGCGGCCGTCGAGGCCCGCACGATCGGCGCCAAGTACCACTCGCCGGCGCTCGACCTGCCCGCCCGCGCCCAGGACCAGAACATGTTCTACGGGGTCACGCCGATCCAGAGCTACCCGTTCCGCGGCTCGGCGTATGTGATCTGGGACAACGGCCCTGGGCTGACCGAGGACCCGCCGACGACCAACACGCCTCCGCCCGAGGGCGGGCCGCACCAGGACGACCCGCACGGCGACGTGAGGGCAACGGTTGCCGCGCGGACCCAGAAGTCGAACTTCCTGAGGCCGAACAACCTCAGCAAGGTCATCGACGTGTGCGGCGGGCAGCCCTGCCACACGGACATCTACACGCCCTGACGCGAGCTGACTGACGCTGCGATCCCTCCCGGCTAGTCGTCGGGAGGGTTCCGCAGTGCGCCCAGGACGGCGATCCCGATCATCGCGACGATGAAGAACGACACGACTGTGAAGATGTCGACGCTCGATTGAGCCGCCACCGCCGCCGTCATGCCTCCGAACACGAGGCAGAACGCCAGCGCGACCAGGAGGAATGCGTTACGCATGCCCGGCGCCGATCGACCGATAGCGGTTCGCGAACAGCTTGATCGCCGCCAGTCCGAAGGCGAAGCCACCCACATGGGCCCAGTAGGCGACGCCACCGCCCGAGACGGCGTCCGTCCCCACCTGGCCGATCGCCGGAACGAACTGCAGCGCGAACCAGATCCCGAGCATGATCACCGCCGGGATCTCGAGCAAGGTCACGAAGAAGATGATGAAGACGACTGTCAGCACGCGCGCCCGCGGGAATAAGAGCAGGTAGCCGCCGAGCACCCCTGCGATTGCGCCGCTCGCCCCGATCGCCGGCTCGGTGGAATCGAGATTGATGAGCGCCTGTGTGTATGCGGCCACCACGCCGGCCAAGAGGTAGAAGAGCAGGAAGCGCGGCCTCCCCATGGAGTCCTCGACGTTGTTGCCGAAGATCCACAAAAACAGCATGTTGAACGCGATGTGGAGGATGCCGCCGTGCATGAACATCGATGTGAACACGGTTGCCCACCACGCTGGTGCGTCGAGTGGCTGGAAGGGCGCGGCGCCCTCCGCGCCGAGCCTTCTCGCCTGCGAGTAGGCGGCCGTTCCTTGGCAGACCACGCTGGCCTGCAGCGCCTGACCTTTTGCCGTAGTCGCCCCCACGGCGCAGTCCTTTCCTGGGTGGGTGAGCCGATACGGGATCGCGCCGTAGGTCAGCGTGCTCTGGTCCTGTTCCGAGACCCCAAGCTCACGGAATTGCGGATTGGAGTAGGCGCTGCTCGAGAAGTGGACCTGCCAGCCGAACACGACGAGGTTGGCCGCGATCAGCAGCACCGTCAGGATCGGGAACCGGGACGTCGGGATGTTGTCCTTGATCGGGATCAAGGCGGGCGAAGCCTAGTGGTCGCATCGCTGACCACCTCGACCCCCGACGTTCGGCCAAACCCGGGCGGGCGGCTCGGATTACCTGTTACCGTCGCCGCACACCAAGCCACGAAGGAGGACAGTCTTGACAGCAAGGACGCTGAGGATCGCCGCGGCCATCGCGGCCATCTTCTTGCTCGCGGGAGCCGTGTCCGTTGCAGGCGCGCGCGACGCGGCGAAGACGACGGTCACCATCCACTACAACGGCGACGGCTTCCAGGGGAAGTTGAAGAGCTCCAAGGCCAAATGCATCAAGAACCGCAAGGTGAAGGTCTTCAAGAAGAGCAACGGCCAGAAGCTCTACACCGACACCTCGGACCGGGACGGCCGCTGGAACACCGGGAACTCGGGCCAGATTCATGGCACGTTCTACGCCCACACGGGCAGGATCCCCGGCTGCAGGGGCGGTACGAGCAAGTCGATTCACACCTAACCAGGCGCTTTTGAAGGCGCAACGAAAGGAGACATTCTTGACAGCCAGGACGCTTCGGATCACCGCCGCCATCGCGGCCATTTTCTTGCTCGCGAGCCTCGTCTCTGTGGCAGGCGCGCGCAGTGCTGCGGAGACGAAGGTGACCATTCAGGGCGGCGGCGGGGAGTACTTCGGCTACGTGAAGAGCACCAAGCTGAAGTGCAAGAACGGCCGCAAGGTCAAGCTCTACAAGCAGCTCGGTTCCGATCCGCACCCGAGGACCGACAAGTTCATTAACTCGGATATCGCCCAGGCGAACGGCAACGGCTACCAGTGGAACACCGGGAGCACCGGGGTCCACCACGGCAAGGTCTACGCGCACGTCGGCAGGATCACCGGCTGCAAGGCGGACAACAGCCGGACGATCCACGCGAGCTAGGCGTCGGAAAGCGAAGGCGAGTGAGGCGGCGCGCCCCGAGGG
>JBOGZC010000145.1:0-5236 GCA_050697075.1 Solirubrobacterales bacterium
GCTTCTCCTTCGTCGAGTGACGGGGTAGAGGCCATCAGCGCCGTAGCGCGGTTATGGAGCGAGCCTCATCGCTCAAGCCGGAGAATATCGGAGCGGATTCGGAGTTGGGTCAGCGCTCCTCTTGACGCTCTCTTGCGACATCGCCCGCGCAGTATCTCGCGAAGGCCGCTGGATCAGTCGTTGAGGAGATGGATGGACGAGGCGTCGCGGAGAATGAGGAACCCGGCGACGATCACGGCCATCGCCGCGAGCACCACGAGCACGATCAGCACCTTCCCCCCGAGCGTCATCGCGTTGAGGCTACCCGCCCTCGCGGAGCCGAGCAAGGAGACGGCATGAGCTCTGGAGGGCTACCCCGCTCCCGAGAGCGGGCGCTTGGTCGGCTGAATCACCGCACCAGTCGAGAGCGTTGCCGTGTCATCGCTGAGGTTCACAGTCCCCGTAAGCCCACGCTTGCTCTTGAACTGAAGCTCGCCCTGCTGAGCCGAGGTAACGACCTTCGGACCGAGCGGAGCGTCGGTGATCTTCACCGCCCCGCTGTCCGGGATGACGATGTACAGGCCGTCTAGGGCATGAGACCCGCGGATGCGGTTGATCACGACGACTCCAGATGAGGCGTGCCAGCCAGCCGCTCCGACTTCGACCTCGGTGACCTGTTGACAGTCGCCTACCGACCAGACGTTGACCGGGAGCAGGATCTCGGTGGTGGTGCCCGCCGCGTTGTTGCCCAGGATCTTCGCCGGGAGGGTGTGACCCTCGGGGTCTCCCTTTTGGCAGGGCTTCTGACCAGGCGGCCGATTGGAATGTTGCTGGCCTGTGTCTGCTCCGGCCGTAGCGCTGTCCCCGTTTGCGTCGCCGCCGCACCCGACGGCTCCCAGCGCGACGCCAATCGCAAGAGCAGTCACGAGCGCGGACGCCTCCACTCGCCCATGTGGCTGCAACATCGCCCGCGCAGTATCTCGCGTGGGGAGGGGGGGGTGCGCACCGAATCGTGGCCTACGCGTGCGTGAGGAACGAGCCAATCCTCTATTAAAAACAGTGAGGAGTCGCCTGGCGGCACTCTAGAGTCGCAGGCACAGAGCGGGCGGCCCTCCGCTACGGCGGGCTCGCGGCGTCGAGAGGACGCCGGGGGCGATTGGCCCCACCTCCTACCGACGTCGCATCGCCCCCTCTGGACGTCGCCGGAGCAATGACCAACGTCCAGAAGGAGGGCAATAGTGCGAGGCATCGAGATCGGCACGAAGCGCCGACGCCGTCAACGCGTGCTGACCGGCGAGGGCATGCTCCTCGTCGACAAGTCGTTTACGTGGCGCGGCGACGTCTACAAGGCCGGCAGCACACGCGTCTCACCCGATCATCCAGTGACGGAGTCCGAGTTCGCCGATTGCTTGAAGCCGGCCTATGACCAGGATGCGACGGTCGGGGTGATGCGGTGGCTTGAGCGACGGCTCGCCGCGCAGACTACTGCGTACGAGCCGCGCCAGCGAGGCGTTGCCCGAAGCAAGTACATCGGCGCCCCCTACTGGCGACTGGCGCCGATTCCCGGACGTGAGCGGTGGCGCCTCGGATGAGACCGCACGAGTACATGAGAGCTACCGCGTCGCACTCGGTCGAAGTCGAGGGCGAGTCTCGGACGATCGTCCGAGGCACGAACCTCCCGGCATGCCACCCGGCGGTCAAACAGAACCCGAAGCTCTTCGAGCTAAGCGAGAGCAGCTGGCCGACGCACCTCGAGCCCGACCCAGCTTCAGTCGAGTCCACGGCACCCGAATCGGAGCCAATGATGCGGGCCAAGCGAGACATGCACTTCCGCGATGGAGTGACCAGGTACCGCTTGACTGTCATCCGCAGCGGCGACCTCCTGCCGCGATCCCATCCGGTGGTGCGCGACCGACCGAAGGACTTCGAGGAGGCGGGTAGCGGACGGGCGGGCATCGGGGTCACGGCGGCGTAGGCCGTCGCCGCCGCGAAGACCATCACGACCGATAGGCGGTGATCACGTGTCTCGTCATCGCCCGACAACCATCTCATCTGCCATCCCTCAAGCAGTACCCGAAGGTGTAGAGCGGCGACACACCTCCATCCGATATCGCCAGGTGTAGCCCGCATACACCTAGGGGGGATTGGCATATGCCTCCAAGACAGGCACCATTGGGTTTGTGAACGCCGGACAACAGGGGGGTCGGGAGTGGCGATTGAGTCTGGCTGCCGTCGTACTCCTCTCGCTCGCGTCGGCTCTCCTCGTGCCACGCATCGCCCTTGCCGCTCCAGGCGACCTCGATCCTTCGTTCGGCAACGGCGGCAAGGTGATCACGGACTTCGGGGGAGACGCGCAGGGGGAGATTCTGTCGGCGGCGATCGACTCGCAGGACAGGATCGTCACCGCGGGCTTCAGCGCCGGCCTGAGCCCACCATGGAACTTCACCCTCGCCCGTTACAGGCCCGATGGCAACCTTGACCCCTCGTTCGGCGACGGCGGCATCGCAACGACGGACCTCCAGGGCACGGCTTTCTCCGTGACGACGGACCGGCACGGACGGATCGTCGCCGCCGGCGCCACGCAAAGCGCATCTGGAGACCTCGACTTCGTGGTTGCCCGCTACCACTCGGACGGAAGCCCCGACCGCCCGTTCGGCAGCGACGGCAAGGTGATCACGGATCTCGGGGGGCAGGATTGGGTTCGCTACGTAGGCGTCGACTCGCGCGGACGGATCCTCGCCGTGGGTCAGCGGGGCGTTACGAGGGGATGGTTCGCGTTGGCTCGCTATCTGCCGAGCGGGACGCTCGATGAGTCGTTCTCGGGCGACGGGAAGGCGATTTTCGGATTTCGCGGCGTCGCGAGCCGGGTGTGGGCCGCCTCGGGTGCGATCGACTCGCGCAACCGGATCTACGCCGCTGGCACCGCTGACACGCGCTCGGGTGACGACTTCGCTCTCGTGCGCTTCAGCGTGAACGGCGTCGTCACCGCCCGCTCGTTCGGAACGGGCGGCATGGTGCTCACGGACTTCGGCGGGCACGACTACGGCTCCGGGACCTTGATCGACCCCCAGGGCCGGGTGGTGCTGTCCGGCGATTCGGATGGGGATTTCGCCCTCGCCAGATACCAGGCCGACGGGAGCCTTGACCGGGGCTTCGGGGGAGACGGCAAGGTGACGACCGACGTCGGAGGGTACGGCGACGCGGACGACGTCGCAATCGACTCCCAGGGCCGGGTCGTCGCCGGCGGATACGAGTCCACCGGAGGCGAGTACGACAACCGATCCGCCTTCGCCGTGGCGCGCTACAACCCGAACGGCAGCCCCGACTCCGCGTTCGGGTCCAGCGGGGTGGCGACAACGGACTTCGGAGCGGAGACTCTCGACGAGGCGTTCTCGGTCGCTGTCGACTCCCAGGACAGGATCGTCGCGGCCGGCTACAGGAGCGGCGCCTACGCCCTCGCCCGCTACCTCGGCCAATGACGTCCCCGGCTGCTCCCGTATGCATGCTCGTTGGGGCCGTTGCCCTCCTCATCCCGGTCCTCGCCCAGGCCGCCAAACCCGGCGACCTCGACCCCTCGTTCGGCGACGGCGGCAAGGCGCAGGCGTGTGGAGGTCACGGGGGCCACTTCGTCCCAATCGCGATCGACGCCCACAACCGGATCGTCTCCGGAGGTGACTGCCTTTCCCGCACGCTGCCAAGCGGCCGACCAGACCGCACGTTCAGCAGCTTCGGAAAGTCAGGCATCACCACCCACTCGGAGCGCCGGTTGAGCGCGCCCGTTCCCCGTGGCGTGGAGGGCTTGGCATTCGACCGTAGACGGATCCTCAGAGCGAGCTACTACGGCCAACACGAGGGCTTCGCCGTCGACCGCTACCTGGCCAACGGCCATCCCGACCACTCCTTCGGAACCGGCTCGATCGTCGGGACGCTCGCGGCCAGCACGCGAGGCAAACGCGATACGTTCACGAACTTCGGGGACCCCAACGCGAGCGCCGTCTCGGTCGCGGTCGACTCCCAGCGCCGGCCAGTCGTCGCGGGCTACACCCAGCGCGACGATGGCGACACAGATGTCGCGCTCGCCCGCTTCAAGTGGAACGGAGACCTGGACCCCTCATTCGGCACGGGCGGAAAGGTGACGACGGACTTCGGCACCGCCAGCGACTACGCCGCCTCGGTCGCCATCGACGCGCGCGGGCGGATCGTGGTTGGCGGCGGCGGAGCCCGTTTCGAGCTCGCGCGCTATAGGCCGGATGGGACGCTCGATCCCACATTCGGCTCCGGCGGAGAGGTGACGACTGACTTCGGCGACCACAGCCGGCTGAACTCGGTCGCGATCGACCCCCACAACCGGATCGTCGCTGCCGGCGCCGCCGCCAACCACGACTTCGCGCTTGCCCGCTACAAGCCCAACGGCCACCTAGACCGATCCTTCTCGAGCAACGGCAAGGTCACGGGCCCCCTGCGCACAAACGCCGGCGCCGGGTTCGTGGGGATCGACTCTCGGCGGCGGATCGTCGCCGTTGCCGCCGGTGGCGTAAATGAGTTCAGGCTCGCTCGCTACAAGCCGAACGGCAGCCTCGACCGCTCGTTTGGCAGGAACGGCAAGGTGAAGACTCTCGTCGGGAGCCCCAACGTCTGGTCGGCGGCCATCGACTCCCGCGACCGAATCGTCGTCGGCGCCTGTAACGCCTCGGTCAGGCTCGTTCGCTTCATCGGCTACCGCCATCGAAGGTGAAGACCACGCTCCACCTGTTTCGCGCCAGGGCAAATGAACCTGCCCGCCAGCGACCCGAGGCGACCCGAGGCGACCACCGCCCGTGCCTACCAGCGCGGTTTCGCGCGTGGCCAAGCCAGGTCAGTCAGAACCGTTCGTTAGCATCACGCGGCGCCCACCAGCTTGAATCCATGGCCCGAAAGCCCCTCCGCTCACAACTGAACCAGATCCGTGCCTGGGTGCGCCAGGGGCGCACGGACGCGTGGATCGCCCACCAGCTCGACGTCCCGGCCTCCGAGCTCCGCGAGTTTCGGCGCCGCCACGAGCTCGCTCCCGAGGATGAGGAGGCGGGCGACCTGGAGCTTCGCGACGAGATCGAGGCCGAGATCGAGGCCACGCTGGACGAGGAGGAGGCGGAGGAGGAAGAACTCGACGAGGAGGACGAGGAAGCCGAGGCGGACGAGGAAGCCGAGGAGGCCGAGGCCGGAGATGAAGCCGCGGCGGGCGCCGAGGGCGAGGAGAACGGCAAGGCCCCCGCGGGCC
>JBOGZC010000146.1:0-5118 GCA_050697075.1 Solirubrobacterales bacterium
ATGCCCGCGAGAACCCCGGCCCGAACAGGTTCATGATCCCCACCGCGGCACCGCCCCCGACGGCGGCCGGGAGCATCATGCCGCCCGCGACGTAGCGCATCGAGTCGACCAGCGCCCGGTCGAAGCCCAGCCGGTCGTCGCCCTCGTGGCGTTCGACGAGGGTGGGGAACACCATCTCGGCGAGCCTGTAGTTGAGGTCGATGAAGCGCTGGCTGAGCGCCCAGGCGCGGTTCCAGGCTCCGACCGCGGCCAGCGACCCGTAGGCACCGAGTATCCATGTCCCGACCTGGTCGCTGATCCCGGTGGCCAGGGACCCGGGGGTCACCTTGAGCCCGAAGCGAAGGATCTCGGGGAGGGCGCGAAAGCCGCTTCGGATCTCGTCCCTCGGAACCGACCAACGCAGCCACTTGGGGGACACCACGATGCGGTGGACGAGCGAGGTGACCCAAGACGCGGCGGTGGCGAGGATCAGGCCCCAGACGGTCGGCATCACCAGGCTGCCGAGTGCCGCGAGGCCCAGGTAGGCGGCCATCTGGTGGGTCCGGATCCAGAACAGGTCACGGCCGGCCCGGAACGCGACCAGGACGCCGTCGATGTTCCAGCTCGGGTTGGTGAAGAGCAGGTAGCCGGCCAGGCTCACGACCGCCGGCGCGAACAGCTCCGGATGGTCGATCGGGCCGTTGAACAGGAGGTAGGTCGCTCCCGCGGCGACGCACGACGCGACCAGGGTGAGGCCGCTCGAGAAGATGAACACGGGCACGAAGAGCCCCGTGACGCGGGGGCTCCGCGGGCTGAGCGGTGCCAGCATCCTGATCAGCGCCGGTTGCTCCCTGACGCTCGAGAGGAACCAGACCGCCCCGGTGGGCGCATAGGCGAGGGCGAACTCGCCGATCACGTTGATCCCGTAGATCCGGGCGGTGAGGATGCTGGAGCCGAGGGCCAGCACGCCGCTGACCAGGAAGCTCAGCGCGCCGAACCCGAAGGCGTTGGTGAATGACGGTCGTTCTTCCGCGGCGTCGTCGTCGCTGGCCATCATCTGATCAACGCCTGGCGGCGAGCCTGGCTTGCGGTCGGGCGGGCGACCAGCTCAACCGGGATCGATGACCAGTTGGTCGGCCGAGCCGCGGAGTCGCCGCAGCTCCTTCTCCCGCGCGGGCGAACCCGCCACCGTGGCGCCGGGCGGGACATCGCGGGTGACGATCGCGCCCGCGCCGACGATCGCGCCTTCGCCGATTCGCAGGCCGCCGAGGATCACGGCTCCGGAGCCCAGCGACGCGCCCCGCTCGACCGTGGTCCGCATCAGGTCCCAGTCGCTGGTCGAGCTGAGGCGCCCGCTCTCGGTCGTCGCCTTCGGCAGGTTGTCGTTGATGAAGATCACGCCGTGGCCGACGAACGCCTCGTCGCCGATCGTGACCCCGTCGCACACGAAGGCGTGGCTTTGGATCTTGCAGTCGGCGCCGACCGTCGCCCCGCGCTGAATCTCGACGAACGGCCCGATTCGCGTCCGGGCCCCGATCCGGCAGCCGTACAGGTTGGTGAACGGGCGGACGATCACGCCCTCGCCGAACTCCACGTCGCTGATCAGCCGATATGGGGCTTCGTTGCAGGGCCCGTCGGCGACGCGATCGTCCGCTGGTCGGCGCCGTCGCCGGCGGAATCTGGCGAAAAGGTCAGTCATTGCAGCTGGTTCTCCAACACCCAACGGATCATGGCCGCTCGAGCTTTCAGCCTTGCGCGCCCGCGGGCGAGGGCCTCGGTCAGCTCGGCGAGGCGTCGCCGTCGAGGAATCGCCTCTGCCAGAGCTCGAGCACCAGCAGGGCCCAGATCCTCAGCGCGTTGTCCGCCGTTCCCGCCTGGTTGTCGCGAACCAGGGTCTGGACCGCGGCGGGATCGAACAGGCCCCGCTCACGCACCGTCCCCGGCGAGAGGCAGTCATCGACCAGGTCGCTGAGGTCTCGATCGATCCAGGCCCGAAGCGGTGCGCCGAACCCCGCCTTGGGCCTCCAGATCACCGACTCGGGGAGCACCCCCTCCATCGACTTCTTGAGCACGTACTTGCGGGTGGTGTGACGGAGCTTCAGCCCGGGAGGGACGTGGCTCGCGAGGTCGACGAGCTCGTCGTCGATCAGCGGCACCCTGACCTCGGTCGAGGCGGCCATGCTCATCCGGTCGGTGTAGGCGAGGTTGAGCGAGGGCAGGAACGTCTTCATGTCGAGGTAGAGGAGGCGGTTGAGCCAGGAGTCTCCGGCTCGGCGCGCCGCGTGGTCGCGGTGGCGGTGAAAGGGGTCGTGGGCGCCTAGCTCGGCGCGCAGATCGCCGCTCAGCAGGCTCGAGAGCTCCTCGGGCCGGTAGTAGGACGAATAGGTGAGGTAGCGGTCCATGAACGGCTGGTCGAGCCCCCGGAGGAGCTTCATCGCGTTGCGCCGGGGACCCCGAAGCCGGCCGGGCTTGCCCATCGTCAGGCGGCCGTCGAGCGAGGTGCGAACCCAGCTGCGAAGCCTGCGGGGCACCAGGTCGGCGGGCCTGGTGAGCTGGGCGGCGAGATGGCGCGGGTACCCGGCGAAGATCTCGTCGGCGCCCATCCCGCTGAGGATCACCGTGAGGCGCTCGCTCCCCGCCGAGCAGATCAGATAGGTCGTGATCGCCGCGGGATCGGCGATCGGCTCGTCCATGTGCCAGATCAGCTTCGGCAGCAGGTCGACGATCTCGGGCTTCAGGATCCGCTCGTGGTTGTCGAGGCCGAGCTCCTTGCTGAGGCTGCGGGCGTACCCCAGGTCGTCCGGCACGATCTCGTGGGCCAGGTCCTCCTCGCTGAACCCCACCGTGTAGCTGGTCACCTTCTCGGCCTCGCCCTTCATCGTCGCGACCACGGCGCCCGAGTCGAGGCCACCGCTGAGGAAGCTGCCGAGCGGCACGTCGGAGACCATCTGGCGGCGGATCGCCCCCTGGGCGGTGGCCCGCACCCGTTCCGCCCATGCGGCCTCCGAGGTCCCGTGGTCGATCTCGAAGCTCGGGTCCCAGTACTCGCGAATCGCCAGCTCACCCCTCGAGAAGCGCGCGCAGTGCCCGGCCGGGAGCTGGTGCATGCCCTCGAACAGCGTCCCGGGATCGGGGACCCACAGGAAGGTCAGGTACTCGGCCAGCGCCGCGTGGCGAAGCGACGGGGAGGGGAGGGCGGGGAGGAGCGCCTTGAGCTCAGACCCAAAGTAAAGGGCGTCGCCGTCCTGGGCCCAGTAGAGGGGCTTGACACCGAGCCGGTCGCGAGCCATGAACAGCTCGTGGCGCTCGGCGTCCCAGATCGCGAAGGCGAAGATCCCGTTGAGGCGATCCAGCATCCCCTCGCCGTGCCTGGCGTACATCGCCAGCAGCACCTCGGTGTCGCAGTCGGACCGGAATCGGAGGCCGTCGGCCTCCAGCTCCGCCCGGAGCTCACGGAAGTTGTAGAGCTCGCCGTTGTAGGTGATCCAGTAGCGGTCGGCGGCGTAGGCCATCGGCTGCGCCCCGTTCGAGCTCGTGTCGAGGATGCTGAGTCGGCGGTGGCCGAGGGCGGCGGGCGTCCCCCCGCCGTTCGACTCGAACAGCTTGACGCCGTCGCCGTCCGGTCCACGATGGGCCAGCACCTCGGTCATCGACTCGATCAGGCGCCGGTCGGCGCGGCCGACCATCCCGCAGATCCCGCACATGACTAGCCCCTCGCCATCCCGCAGCCGGCGATCGAGGGCCCGCCGCGCGGCACGGGGCACGATCCCTGAACGGGCTGATCGTGGGCCGTGAGTCTCGGGTTGCCTTTCACGTTGAATTGGATGGATCCACCGAATCGCCGGAGAGCCAGGCTAATCAACCTCCCTGCCGTGCCCCGCCAGATGGCCACCTTGATCAGACAAACGCTCCTGCGCCCCGCAGCTTGTGCCGTGGCGTACGCGGTCGTGGGGCCTCGATCCTGATGCGCCAGGTCGCGAAGCGCCTCAAGGACGGAAGCCTCGAGCTGGTCGAGGTCCCGGACCCCTCGCCGGGGCCCGGCGCGGTGTCGGTTCGGGTCGAGGCGTCGGTCCTCAGTGCCGGCACGGAGCGCGCCACCCTGGACGTGGCGCGCAAGGGCCTGATCGCCAAGGCGCGAGCGCGCCCGGACCAGGCGCGCCAGGTTGTCGAACGGATGCGCTCCGACGGGGTGCGCTCGACCCTGGACCTGGTCCGCCAGAGGCTCGAGGAGCTCGGCCCGCTCGGCTACAGCGCCGCCGGTGTCGTGATCGAGGCCGGCGCCGAGACGCGCGGCCTCGCCCCCGGGGACCGCGTGGCGATCGCCGGCGGCGGGTTCGCGAGCCATGCCGAGCTCGACGTGGTCCCGTCCCTTCTGTGCGCCAGGATCCCGGACGGCGTCTCGGCCGAGGACGCGGCGTTCGCCACCCTCGGGGCGATCGCCATGAACGGCTTCAGGCGGGCCGAGGTGCAGGTCGGGTCCACGGTTGCGGTGATCGGCCTCGGGCTGATCGGCCAGCTCGCGGTGCGAATCGCACGGGCGGCCGGCTGCCGCGTTCTCGGCGTCGACCTGAGCTCCGAGCTGGTCGAGCTCGCGCGCGAGTCGGGCGCCGACGCCGTCCTGCGCTCCGAGCTCGAGAACGGCTCCCGCTGGGAGGGGTCGGCCGATGCGGTCCTCGTCTGCGCTGCCACGGATTCGAACGATCCGGCCCTTGCCGCCGCCGAGCTGGCGCGCGATCGCGGCCGCGTCGTGATCGTGGGAGACGTGCGGATGGACCTGCCGCGGGCGCCGTTTTACGACAAGGAGCTCGATCTGCGTCTGTCGCGCTCCTATGGGCCGGGGCGCTACGACCCGAGCTACGAGCTTCACGGGCTCGACTATCCGATCGGCCACGTTCGCTGGACCGAGCAGCGAAACATGGATGCCTTCCTCGGTCTGGTCGCGGACGGGAAGCTCGCCCCCTCCGAGCTGGTCACCCACGGGTTCGACTTCGCCGAGGCGGAGCGCGCCTTCGAGCTCCTCTCCTCGGGTGAGCGGGTGGTCGGGGTGGTGCTTCGCTACGGGCAGGCCGCGCAGCCCTCCCGTCCCGCGCCTTCCCCAGCGCGCCGACCGCGGACCGCGGCCGACGGTCGTGGGCGCGG
>JBOGZC010000147.1:0-4948 GCA_050697075.1 Solirubrobacterales bacterium
CCTCGAGGCTGGCCGCCTTGCCGACCGGATAGCGCAGGCGGTCGGCAAGGCGCCCCGCCTCCTCGGCTGACTCACGGGCTGCTTCGGCCCTTCCGGCCAGCGCCTGGGTGACGGCCCGAGCCGAGATCGCCTCGACGGATTGGGCGACGAGCCCCGCCCGCTCGCAGAGGTCGAGCGCCCGAGCGAGCTCGGTGTCGGCGTCTGCGTAGTCGCCCCGCTGGCGAAGCGCGGCCGCGAGCCAGTACAGGGACTGGAACGCCACCTCGGAGCGCCCGACCTGCTCGGCGAGCTCGGCGGCACGCCGCAGCCCCTTCGCCGCGTCGTCGAAGGCGCCCTCGCGCCACAGCAGTATGCCCCGCATCATGTACGGGAAGCAGAGCTTGCCGGTCAGGCCCTCGCGCTCGGCGAGACTGCCTGAAGCCTCCGCCTCGGTCGCCACGACGTCCCACTTGCCCCCGTGGGCCGCGAGCTGTGCGAGGGCCGCGTGGAGCTCCACCTTCGACGGCAGGTCGCCCGTCTCCTCGGCCAGCTCGAGCGCCTCGGTGTACGCGGCGCCGGCCCCCTGGTAGTCCGCCTCGGAGACCTCCAAGTGATAGCCGAGCGTGAGCAGCGCGCGGACCGCCTCGGCGGGGTCCGACTCGCGCGCCAGCTCAACCGAGCGCTCCAGGTTTTGCCGAGCCCGCTCGGAGTCCCCGATCCGGCCGAAGACGCGGCCGAAGATCCCATGGGCGCGACTCGCCGCGGCCGCCTCGCCCAGCCGCTCGGCGAGGCGCAACGCCTTCTCCGAGGCGTAGATCGCGAGCATGTTGTCGCCGGTGTGCATGTAGAGGGACGCCGCCTCCTCGTACAGGCGGACGAGCTCGAGGCATGGCGGCCCGTCCTTGAGCAGGTCGATCCCCTTTTGGTAGTGCTCGATCGAGCCCTCGCGGTCCCCCTTGTGCCAGAGGCCCGCGCCGATCTTGCGGTGCAGGTCGCCGACCCTCGACAGATCCTCCTCGCGGCGGTGGAAGTCCAGGCATTGGCCCCAGACCTCGGTGGCCTGGTCGACCCGCCCTAGCCGCAGCGCGACGTCGCCGAGCTTCTCCGCGATCCGCGCGCGGGTGCCGGGATCCAGCTCGCGGCGAAGGGACACGGCGGTCTCGTAGTGGCCGAGCGCCTCCTGGTTCGAGTACAGCGACGCTGCCGCGTCGCCGGCGGCTTCCAGCGCCCCCAGGGCCTTGTGGTTGATCCGCTCGAGCTCGGCCTGCCCGACGTCGGCGTCGGCGCCGAGCGCAGCCGCGCGGCCGTAGTGGTCGGCGACCATGGCGACCACGCCCTCGGAGCGATCGGCGGCGCGCTCCTCGATGAAGGCTCCGACCTGAGCGTGCTTGCGCGCCCGCACCGACTTCGGCAGGGTCGAGTAGGCGACGTCTCGGATCAGCACGTGCTTGAAGGTGTACTCGTGCTCGCCGGCCAGGCGGCTGCCCGCGCTGGACACAACCATGTCCTTCTCCTCGAGCGCCTCCAGCGCCCTTCCTAGGTCGATTCCCTCCTCGTCCTCGACTCCGGCGAGCGATCCCTCCCAGAAGTTCTGGCCGACCACGGACGCGTGCTGGAGCACGCGTCGTTCCGGCGGCGTCAGCGAGTCCAGCCTGGCGGCGAGGACGGCGTGGACCGTCTCCGGGAGGGTCTGGACATCCTTCGATCCCTCCTCCCGAATCCGGTTGACCATCTCCTCGGCGAACAGCGGGTTCCCGGCCGAGCGCTCGGCCACCTGCGGGACGATGTCGGTTTGGCCGTTGCCTGCGCTGCCGTTGCCACTTGGCATCAGCGCGGCCACGAGCTCACGGGTCTCGTCCTGGGTGAGCGGCTCGAGCGCGATCGTGGTCGCGTTGCGGCGTCCGCCGCCCCATCCCGGACGGCGGTCGAGGAGCTCGTCGCGCGCCAGGCAGACGATGAGGGCCGGGCCACGGACCCATCGCGCCAGGTACTCGATCAGGTCGAGCATCCCCTCATCCGCCCAGTGGATGTCCTCGATCGCGATCACCACCGGCCAGCGGTGCGAGGTGGCCTCGATCAGCGAGCGGATCGCGGAGAACAGTCGATCCCGCATCTGTTGCGGGTTCTCGGCGTCGTGAACGCCGGTGATCGTCGCGTGCTCCGCGGGCGGCTCGATGCCGAGCGGGCGGGCGATGGTCGCGGCGAGCCGCTCGGGTGGCTCGTCGGTCTCCTCCAGGGAGACCACCGAGGTGATTCCGTTGAGGAGCTTCGCCCAGGCCAGCTCGGAGTCGTCCGTATCCACGATCTCGAACTGCCCTCTGACGATCTCGCCGAGCGCCCAGTAGGCCAATCCGGCTCCATAGGCCGGGCAGTGGCCGACCCGGAAGGCTGCCTTCTGCTCACGGTCCGCGATCTGCGTGGCCAGCTCGCGGAGCAGGCGCGACTTGCCCACTCCCGCCTGGCCGATCACGGTCACGAGGTGGGGACGGCCCTCGCTGGCGACCCGATCGAACAGCGACGTCAGCAGGCCGGACTCGTCCTCGCGGCCGATCAACGGCGACGCTGCCCGGGTGCCCCGGTTCCCGGTCCCTGACACGAGCAGCCGCGCCGCCTCCCACGCCGGCACGGGCTCGGCCTTGCCCTTCAGCGTCAGCGGGTCGAGCTGCTCGTACTCAATCGTCCCGCGGGTAAGCCGGTGGGTCATCTCCCCGACGGTCACGCTCCCCGGTTGCGCCGCCGCCTGAAGTCGGGCCGCGACGTTGACCGTGTCGCCGATCACGGTGTAGCCATCGCCGACCTGTCCGGCGAGCACATCGCCTGAGTTGATGCCAACTCGCAGCGCGAAGGTGACGTCGGCGGCGAGGTCGATCTCATTGTTGATCTCCTCCATGGCGGCCTGCATCGCGAGGCCCGCGCGGACGGCACGCTCCGGGTCGTCCTCGTGGGCTACGGGCGCCCCGAACACGGCCATCACGTTGTCGCCGATGTACTTGTCGACGCTGCCGCCGTAGCGGACCACCTCCTGGCCGAGGCGCTGGAGGGCCCGGTCGATGAACGACTTCACCGCCTCGGGATCCATGGTTTCGGCAACCGCTGTGTAGCCGGAGAGATCGGCGAACAGCACCGTTGCCTTGCGGCGCTCCTCGGGAAGCGCTCCCGCGGCGAGCGGACCCCACGCCGGCGCGCTCTCCGGGGCCTGCCCGCCGAACAGCCCGCCGGGGGAGGGCGGAGTGGATGGCGTCGCGGCCGGCCTCGGGGGGGCGGGCGGAGCCGGGGCGGCGGCGGTCGGGGCTTCGCCGAGTGCGCTGCCGCACTCGATGCAGAACTTCGCGCCGGGCGGGCTCTCGACCCCGCAGCTCGGACAGCTGACCGACAGTTCGGCGCCACACGACATGCAGAACCGAGCCCGCTCGGGGTTCTCGGTGCTGCAGCTGGGACAGACCCCTCCGCCCACGTGAGGAAAGATACGTAGTCGCGTCGGACTGGCTCTGTGCGATTGGTCACGCTGGGCGCTTCTGTGCCGCCACCTCCTCTCGTGGCGACGCGAGCTCGCTGAGCTCGCGCACGACGTACTCGAACCCTGCCTCGGCCGCCGCGATGTTCGCGTCGCCGCTCGAGCCACGGAAGCGCTCGCGAATCGAGCTGGTCACGGACGCCAGCGACACCACGCCGCTCAGGGCGACGAATCCTCCGACCAGGGCGGTGTCGGAGCGGGGGAGGCCGAGGTCATCGCACGCGAGCTCGGTGGCCGGGAGCGTCAGGCAGCGCTCCGTTTGCAATCCCGCCGCCAGCAAACCGAGCTCCAGCTCCTCGATCCTCTTGGTCGAATTGATCAGCAGGTAGCCCTCCGGACCCAATCGCTTGAGCCTGGCGTCCAGATGCAAAAGGTTCGCATCCTCGACGATCAGCCCATCCGGATCGTTGATCGGCTCATGTGGCCGGATCGACCCACCGCCGATCCGGCACAGCGCCACCGCCTCGCGACCTGTTGCCCCGGATCGGAGGCTCGGAAAGGCCAGCGCGGGCCGACCCTCCACCAGCGCCGCCACGGAGAGCAGCTCGGCCGCGGTCATCACGCCGCGCCCGTTGCGACCGTGGATCCGGACCTGGAAGGGCGGCGCCTCGACGGGCGGCCCGTCCCTCGTTCGTCGCCCGGCCCGCGCGGCGAGCCCAAGGGCAACGGCCAGGAGCAATCCCGCTCCTGCAGCCACTCCGATCAGCCAGGCAGGGAACCCGCGCCCGGCGCGAGCAGGAACCGACTCCGGGCTGCTCTTCACGGCCCGGGCTCGGCTGGCGTGGGGGCGGGATCGCTCGGAGACCGGTACGGCAGACCGTTCGAGGCTCGCCCGGGTGGCTTCGCCGACGACCCCGTCGACGGCCAAGCCCTCGCGTGCCTGAAAGCGCTCGACGGCGGCCTCCGTGAGTGGCCCGAATCGCCCGTCGACCGGTCCGGGATGCTCGTCCGCCCGTCGCAGCAGATGCTGAACGGTCCTGACGCGCGTGGAGCCATTCGGCGAGCGGTAGCCGGTGTCCGGTGTGATGAGCGCCGCCGCTCGCCTGAGCGCGGGCGCTGTCGTCCGCCCGACGATCCCGTCGACCGCCAACCGCTCACGCGCCTGAAAGCGCTCGACGGCGGCCTCCGTGAGTGGCCCGAAGCGCCCGTCGACCGGTCCGGGGTGCTCGCCGGCCCGTCGCAGCAGATGCTGAACGGTCCGGACGCGCGTGGAGCCGTGCGGCGAGCGGTAGCCGGTGCCCGGCCCGATCAGGCCGACCGCCGCCCTCGTGGGCTGCGCATGGCCCGTCGCGTCCGCGACGGCCGGGCCAGCGAGCAATACGAAGGCTCCGACAGCCACCACCAGAGAGCCACAGGCAACCGATGTATTGATGGTCTTTCGCATCGTCCTCTCCTTGCTCGAGCAAGTCCCGCCGAGTGCGGCGGGCTGGGCTCGCGAGCCGCCCGAGGCGCCAG
>JBOGZC010000148.1:0-4912 GCA_050697075.1 Solirubrobacterales bacterium
CCGCAAGGCCGCGCCGGTCCTCGTGGGGAGGTACAGTCTCGCGGGGGGGTGAGGTGAACCGAATGAGGACACGGACAGGGATCGGCCGACTTGCGAGCGCACTGGGCTGCCTGGGCGCGACCCTGGCGCTGATGCTCGGAGCGGCTGCGCCCGCCGGCGCCGCCGACCCGGGAAAGTGGCTCTTGACCGGGGCGAGCTCCGTGCCCGCCAACTACTGGCAGGGGCTGACGACGGACCCGCAGGAGTCGAACGTGTTCTTCGTCGGCGTCTTCCAGGGGCTTTGGCGAACCACCCCGGGCCTCCATCAGACGGCTGGCGTCTCGATGGGGATCCCCTCGAGCGTCACCCAGTCCGAGGGCTACAACCACATCGGCGACCCGACCTGGAATCCGGGCGACGGAGGACGGGTGATCCTGCCGATGGAGTGCTACTCGCCGGTGTCGGGCAACACCTGCGGGCACGGCGCCTTCGGGGTCGCCGACCCGGCAACGCTCGCCTTCAACTACTACGTCAACCTCGACCCGACCGAGATTCCCAAGGCGATGTGGGCGGAGACCTCGCCCAACGGCAATCTGATCTGGACGAGCAGCGGCAACGACCTGCTCGCCTACCGGACGAGCGACGTGACCGCCGCGAACGCGGGCCCGTCCGGCCCGGCGATCCACTCGGTTCGCCGCCTCCAAAATGCCGTGCCGCCCAGCGGAATCACCGGCGCGGTGTTCGGGGCCCACGGGAGGCTTTACCTGGCAGGTGAAGACAACGGCGCGTTCCAGGTGTGGAGCGTCAACACCATCAACGGCGCGCGCCAGCTCGAGCTCGAGATGCACATCTGCGGCGAGTCGGAGGGCCTCGATGTGATCCCGACGCTCGGCGGCACCTTCCACTGGCTGATCAGCCCGGCCGGCGGCAATTGCCAGCTGACCTACGGCCCGTCGAGCGCCCTGCTCCACTTCGTCCCCCGGCCCGCAAACAAGACGATCACCGTCAGGGTTACGAACACCCAGGTGGGGACGCTCCCGGGCATGGTGAAGGCGACGGTCCGCGCCAAGCAAGACGGCCTGCCGCTGCGGGGCGCACGCGTCTCGTTTGCCGGCGGAAAGGCCGTCACCGACAGCCACGGAGTCGCCACCGTGTCGACCAGCCTCGAGCTGCCGGGGCGTTTCAAGGCGCTCGTGCGGAAGGAGGACGGCTACGGCATCTCGGCGCTCGTCCCGGTCGGCATGGATCAGGCCAAGCGCGGCGCTCGCGTGCCGGCCCGCGGCGCCGGCTAGGCGACGCTGGGTAGAACAGGGCGGCGGGCGCCCTTTGGGGGGGCGGAGCACCGTCGCGAAGTACCGACATTCGCGCCGTTGTCGGTCGTTCGCGATGGTTGCTGGGGCATACCCGACGGACGGCGGCATGAGAGGATCCGCCGCATGACCGACTTCCTGGTGAAGAAGGACGACCTGCGCACCTGCCGGATCGAGGAGTCAGACGGGGCGCCGTCGATCGAGTCCGGCGAGGCCCTGCTGCGGGTGGACACGTTTGGCCTGACCGCCAACAACATCACCTACGCGGTGATGGGTGAGGAGATGAGCTACTGGAACTTCTTCCCGGCCGCCGACGGTTGGGGGCGGGTGCCGATGTGGGGGTTCGCCGAGGTCGAGCGATCAGAGGCCGAGGGGGTGGAGGCCGGGACGCGCCTCTACGGCTATCTGCCGCCCTCCTCGCACCTCGTGGTGACGGCCGCCGACGCAAGCGAGCGCGGCTTCGTCGACGCCTCGCCGCACCGGGTCTCGCTTCCCTCCGCCTACCACCGCTACCTGGCGAGTCCGACCGACCCCTTCTACAAGCCGGACACCGAGGACGTCCAGATGCTCCTGCGCCCGCTCTTCTTCACCTCGTTCCTGATCGACGACCAGCTCGCCGACGACGGGCTGATCGACCGTGGGCCGATCCTGATCTCGAGCGCCTCGAGCAAGACGGCGATCGCCGCCGCCTTCATGCTGGCGCAGCGGGAAGGGGTGGACCTGGTGGCGCTCACCTCGCCGCGAAGCGCCGAGTTCGTCGACGGCCTGGGGGTGTACGGCCGCACCGTCACCTACGACGCGATCGACTCGCTCGAGACGGGCCCGGCCACCTACGTGGACGTCTCCGGCGACGTCGAGGTCCGCCGCGCCGTCCACGAGCACTTCGGCGACCAGCTCGCCCACAGCATGGCCGTCGGGCTCACCCACTGGGAGGAACTCGGCGCCGGCGGCGAGGACGAGCTGCCCGGCCCCACGCCGACCCTCTTCTTCGCGCCCGACCGGGTCGTCAAGCGCTCCGCTGACTGGGGCCCGGCCGGCCTGGAGACGAGGGTCGCCGACGCCTGGCACCCGTTCTGCGAGTGGATCGATGGGTGGCTCGAGGTCGTCCACGGCGAGGGCTACGAGGCCGTCCAGCGCGCCTACCTCGAGGTGATCGAGGGCGGGGTCGATCCGAAGACCGCGCACGTCCTGAAGCTGTAGGCAACTTGAAGGGGATGAAGATGAAGCGCCTCAAGATCAGCGGCATCGCCTTGGCCGTCGGCTTGATCGCCGCGGTCGGTACCGCGGCGGCGATCACGCACTATCCGACGACGGTGGACGCCACCGGGACTTTCGTGGGACCGGGCCCCCATCGGTTCATCGAGTACGGCCAGGTTCACTCGTCGAAGGCCGCGTGTCGGGCCGATCGGAGACTGAAGATGACCGCGCACTATCCCGACGGCTCCACCAAGGTGCTGGACACGGACCGCTCGAGCGCGAACGGCGCCTACGCCATGGTGGGCGACTTCACGAACGCGGACGGGGGCAAGATCCGGGCGGCGCAGAAGCGGATCGGCAGGCCCGGCCACCGTCGGATCTGCGATGCGGGCTCGGTGCCCGTGGACTGACCGGGCGCGAAGCCTAGAGCTCGCGCTCGTAGACGAACATGACCGGGCCGTCGGGCCTGCGCTCGCGGTTGGTGAACCCGGCGCTCTCATACAGCCCCCGCGCGGCAGTGTCGTCCTCGCTGGTGCCCAGGTCCATGTGAGTCGCCCGGCGCTGCCGCGCCGCCTCCATTGCCCCCTCGAGCAACGCCCGGCCCAGCCCGTGGCCCCGCATCGCCGGGGCGACGTAGAGCTCCTCGAGGTAGGCATCGAGCTCCCCGGTCATGATCGAGGGGCGGAAGCGGATCTCCGCCACGCCGTCGGGTCCAGCGCCGGCAAGCAGGAAGATCGCCTCCCCGCGCTCGATGAAGTCGGCCACCCTCCGGGCGAGCAGCCCGACCTCCGGTACCGGCTCGTCGAACTCGGTGTTGAAGTCGTGCAAAAGCCGCGCCACCTCGGGGGCGTCGTCGACGCCCGCACGGCGCACTCTGTGCTGCGCTCCCGCCAGACGAACGGCTCAGGCCGCCCAGGCGAATTCGGAGGTCGAGAAGCCCGCCTTTGCCTCGTAGGAGATCCCGAACGCGTTGATGCTCGAGCGCGTGGCGCGGGCGATGGTCAGCTCCGAGCCGGCCGGATGGAAGATCCCGGTGATCTTCGCCGGCTCGCCCGTCTCGACTCCGAAGGGGACGACGTCCTCGATCTCGAGGTCGACCTGGTCGCCAATCCGGATCGAGTGGGTCAGGCCGCTCTCGTTGACCTCGATCGGCGCGCGCTCCAACCCGAGGTTCTCCCCGACCAGCGGCGACAGGCTCTCCATCGGGCCCCCGAGCGCGCCGGAGAAGACACCGCCGAGCTTCTCGGCCTGCTCATCGGAGGCCGCTTCGTCGATGATGACGCCGAGGCGCCAGTTGCCGTCGGTCATCACCTTCGGGGTGTCCGCGACGGCGGCCACGGTCAGCCCGCTCACATCCGTTCCGTCGACCTCGCCCTCCTTGACGTTGAACACCAGTACGACGTTGCACCGGTCCCGGGTGGCGCCCAGCGACAGCGATGCCGTGCACGGGCAGACGACGTCGCACGAGCAGGATTCGAAGTAGGAACCGGAGATCTTCCAGGGCATGTCTGCCTCCTAGGGGTGGAAATCCGTACGAGTGTACGGTCTGGGGCATGAGCATCGGCCTGCCGGAGGTCCTCATCATCCTGCTGATCCTGCTGTTGATCTTCGGCGGGCGGCGGATCCCGCAGCTCGGCCGGGCGCTCGGGACGGGGCTGAGCAACCTGCGCGAGAGCGTCAGCCGCGGCTCCGCCGGAAAGGGGGTCGAAGGCGGGCAGGGGACTCCACCGCCCTCCTCCTCTGAGCCGGTTGAGGAGGAGGAGGCGGCGAAGCGCCCCTGAGTCGGCTGGCCTAGCTGGCTGCTGCCGCGGGAATCGCCCCCATGTCCCGCATCAAGGTCAGGGTGTCCCACTGGGACCACGATTCGACGAGCTCGCCGCCGTCGTAGCGGTCGATCGTGATGCCCTTGACGGGATCGCCCTTCTCGTGGGTCGGCTGGAGGCCCATGAACTCGTTATCGAATGTTCCGTTCGCGCTCCAGCGATAGACGACCGTGTCGCCGGCGTCGATGACCTCCTCGATCGTGCAGTGCAGATCGGGGAACGCCTGGCGGTAGCCGGCGATCGACTGCTTGCCGGCCTCGGCGTCCTGCTCGCCGGTCATCGGGTCGTGATTGACGAAGCCCTCGGCGCAGATGTCGTCGATCACGTCGAACTTCCCCTGGTTGAATGCCTCCTCGATGAATCGCCGCGAAGCGGCGACGTTCTCAGCAGACATGCTCGCTCCTCCTCCTGGTAGCCGTCCAACCGACCCTACGCCTCCGGGCGGGCCGGCGCAAGGGGCGCGTCAGAGGTGCGCCTGAACCTCTTTGACGGCGCGCTTGCCGGAGCGAACGGCGCCGTCCATGTAGCCGTTCCAGAACGTGGAGGTCTCGGTGCCGGCCCAGTGGATCTTGCCCGCCGGCTTGCGGATTGCAGGGCCGTACA
>JBOGZC010000149.1:0-4848 GCA_050697075.1 Solirubrobacterales bacterium
TCATCCTAGATATGACCCGCCGGCAGATCACAGGCCCGACCTCTCGCGGGTGGTGCGATCATTCATAATGCGACCTGGTGGGCAACTCTTATCAGGTCCCTGGCCGGAAACCGATGATCGCGCCAGCGCAAAAGCGGTCGCTCGATCCATTCATAGGACGCCCATGCCAACATCAGCGCGACGCCCATACCCACAACGCTCACGCCCCACCGGCCGTGCCAGAATGTGTCCGTGAGATGAGAAGCGAGCAAATGATATAGATAGAGTGAGTACGAGAGAGTTCCGAGCCGCCGCATGACAGGGTGATCCAGCCAGCGCCATTGAGCCGCTAGCAGATGGTGGACTAGGAGCGCGATCAGTACTCCCTCCAGCGGGTAGCTAATGGCTAACGGTCTCGTAGGTATGCTCATCATCACTGCTGTGAGGACACCGAGTCCGAGAATGGGGAGCACGGGGAGCCAGCGGTGCTGGTGTGCCAGCTCTGCCAGCCCTCGAAAACGTCGCGTGTCGCGGCTGACAGCGAGCAGACAGCCAAAAGCCAGGAAATCACAGCGAGTATCGAAAGCGAATTGCATGTAGTGTGGCGGAACGACGCCTGCGAGGGAGCCACGCCAGATCCATACGGCAAGTATCGATAGTACTAGGTCACGCCGAACTGTCGTGACTCCGCGCCGGTGACGCCAAAGTAGCAACGCGGGCCACAGGAGGTAGAACTGCTCCTCAACGGCGAGGCTCCAGGTGTGCGTGATCTGTGTGCCGGGGCGGGGATGGACAGCGACGTAATAGTCGTTGTAGTAAAACACGCTCGCGAGCCACTCCCCAGACGGTGGGTTTGCAGGGCTGCCATGAAGAATCAGCCAGGCTACGAACAAGAACGTGAAGGCCGCCGGCATGATTCGCAGCGAGCGTCGAACATAGAACCGGCCCAACCGAATCGTCCCTGAATCGTGGACTTCCTTGAGCAACAAGCCCGTGATGAGGAAGCCGCTGAGCACGAAGAAGACAGCCACGCCTAGCGAGCCGAGCGGTAGCCAATGCCCGGCGTGGCCAACCATTACCAGGGCGACAGCGATCGCACGAAGGCCATCCAAGGCCGGGAACCGATTAGATAACGCCACGGTCCCGCGAGTTGAGCGGCCAAGGGTCGTGTACAAGGCGAAGACCGGAGATTCCCACGGCTATCCACGACCTCTCGGAATTGCGGGGACGCCCGTATGCGATCTACCGTCTCTCTGCGGGCACGTGGGCAGCTCCGCCTCGAGCGCATGTTCGATGGCTCGGGTCGCGAGCGGAGCCATGATCCGATAGGCGGCCTCCGTTGGATGGAGACCATCCCTGGACAGCTCGGGTGGCAGGCCCCCCCGTCCGTCGGTGAGAGCCGAGTGGAAGTCTACAAATGTGATCGCCGTGGCGGCTGAGTATTGTCGAATCCAGGCATTCAGGGCGATGACCGAGTCAGCCACTACAAAGCCGGGGTTTGTAGGCCACTCATAGACGGGGAGTACGGTTGCGAGGACGACGCGTATGCCGTTCGCCTGTGCAAGCTCAACCATCGAGACCAGATTGTCTTCGGCTATTTGACTACCCGACGGCTCAGACCGCCGACCCAGGTCATTCGCGCCGGCCAGAATCAGCACCACGGCAGGGTGCAACCGCACCACATCTTGCCGAAACCGGAGAAGCATCTGACTTGTGGTTTGGCCGGCCTCACCACGGCCGAGATATGGGCGGCCCGGAAACATCGTATGGAAAAACTTACTCCAGTGGTCCACAATCGAGTTCCCGAAGAAGACAACTCGCTCCTCAGTAGACGAAGCCAGCTTCGCATTCTCCGCACGATACCGCCTCAAACCAGCCCAGTCATTGGACCGAGCCTCGCCGCAGGCGAGGAGACCGCATTGAACGGCAGCAAGGGCCATCAGCAACGACCGGTGTCTGCGGCACATGTCAGGACGCCTTTTGCCGACTGGTACGCTGGAAGCGCTCGTGGAAGTAGTCGACCATCCATTGAGTCACGTCGATCTTGTCTGCGAGCAAACGAGCCCTCGCTCTCGCCGCCCAGACGCGTGGAGGTTCGTTCGAGAAGAGGTCCCCGATCACTCCAAGGGCCTCTTCAAATCTTCGGTTGGGGAAGTAACGAACGAGTCCGTATCGTTGCTCCTCGTCGTCGGTATATCCCCGACGGGTCGTCGCAATGTATACGGCTGGTACGCCCAGGACGGCCGCCTCCGAGGCCATGGTTGCGGACTCCCCAACCAAGACTTGCGCATGGGCAAGGATGTGGTGGATGTCTTCGACAGGCCCACGAAGCGTTAGAGGCTCCAACCCTTCCGTGAGAGGACCCTCCGAGGATATCAGTACTTTGCCGTGCCTCGCGAGGGCGTCGACAAGAGCAAGCCGCTGCTGGCTCGACAATCCGCGTTCGCTGACATCGTGAACAGCGCGCAGGGCCACGAACCTGACGATTGAGTAGGCATCGCCAGGTCGGAGTCCGAAGGCAGCCAGCTTCGCCGGGTCGGGACTAAACCGTTTCGGATGGAGGTAGGCCAGCTCATGGTAGCCAGGATAGGCGAGGTGGTGCCCTCGCACCCTCCCGCGGTAACAATCAGGAGTGCACACGCTGTCCGCTAACGGATAGGTAAACCAATTGGTTTGGGTGGCAAACTCGGTGTCATAAAAGACGACGGCCGGTACCCGGCGTAGCCTGCCAGCGAGCACAATAGAGGGTCCCATGATCCCCGTCAGCACGTCCGGCCGAAACTCGGTAACTACCTGGCTGAGCCGGTACGTGCGTTGGATGAGCTCCCGAGCGAGCCCGAGTCCCGAGCGTTGCCTCGAGACTGTTCGATACGGAAGGCCGTATCGATCCAGGAGCTCGGTGGAGCACTCCTTTACGCGAGCGGTGATGAAGAGCTCGTGGCCACGGGTGCTCATTTCGGCGTGAAAGTTTCGAAAGAAGTGCACGTGCGCCGGGTGGAGGACGTCGATCAGGATTCTCACGCTCTGCTTTCCTCGCGCGCACCGTACTCGAGAGCCGCCACGGTGACTACCGCCGCGATCACCATGGTCATCCGTAGCAAGAGGTACACGCTCAAGACGGTCGCGGCTGCGATGCCTTGGCGTCCAAAAAGCACGATCGCCGTCAGTTCCATGGTGCCGGCACCGGCGACGGTCACAGGGACGTACCCGACCAAGGAGCTCATGAAGGGAATCGTTGCGGCCGAGCCAAGGGCGATTGCGATGGAGACAGCCCTGAACGCGGCGACATAGAGCGCCGTGTTCACAACCCACTTGAGCACGGTCAGCCCGAAATTGACAGCGATGCTCCCTGGATAGCGCCGAAACCCCAGGATTTGCGCGACAATGGAGGTCCACACGGACCTGACGCGTGCAGCCCACCCCTTGCTGTGCGGCACCCCTCGAGCCACGCCCCACCCGACGATCACAGCCAGCAGGCCACCGAGAACGATCGAAAGCACCCAGGTCCGTGCCGGGAACCGCGCGTACAGCACGATGCCGACCGTGCTGACAGCACCCAACCACAGGAGACTGATCGCCTTGTCCAATATGTAGGCGGCCCCGCTCTTGTCGACGGGCACGCCTGCTCGTTTGAGGAGGAGCACTTGACTTGCATCACCGAGCTGCCCGGGAAGCAGCAACGACAGGAGCCAGCTTTCCAGGTAGGAACGCAGAAATGGTGCGAAGGGCACCATTTCGAGTCGTCGGAGCAGCAGCCACACGTTGGAGGCGCCTAGCAGCAGCCAGAGAACCGCTCCGACAAACACGAGCCCGAACCATGATGGGGAAACGATCGTGAGCACGGCTGCGAGTCGATGCGGCCCCGCCACGGCCACCAGCACCGCCAACAATCCGAGGCCAATCGCCCAGCGCCACGAGGCGATGTTCGTTCGAGCGCGCGTTCCAGGAGGCCGATAAGGCAAGGGCGACGTTATGCGTCGACCGGGGTGGCCACGAAGCTTCGAAAGGAGCGTAAGTCAACCGGTTGTCCGCTGCGGATACTCTCCTGAGCCGCGAACATGCATAGGGTCGCGAGCGATGCCTCCGACCAGGTCAGCATCGAATTGGCCTCACCACGCACGGCGGCGACGAACTGGGTGAGGGCCTGACGATGTCCCATCTGCCTCTTTCGGCTCCCGTGGACCGCGGTTTTCTTGCCGTGGACTACGAGCCGAGCGAAATCGTCCAGGGTGGCTATCTGACCTCTGCCGCTGACGGTGACGCGCTCTCGTGGAAAGCTTGGCGACCCGGCCTCGTCGTATACCACGCTCGCGACCGCGCCGTCATAGAAGAGCGTAATCGAGAAGCTGCTGAGCTTGCGCAGGTCGTCGGGGGTGGGGCCCAGCACCAGTGCGTGTACCCTTGTGGGAGGGAGCCCGATCAGGAAGTTGCAAAGATCGATAAAATGTTCCGCCTCAGACACGAGCCGCCCACCGCCTTCGAACTCATCAACCGTTCGGTGATCAGGAGGTACGGGCTGTTGGTTGACGAAATAGGACACCGACTGGACTGGCTCATGCAAGAGCGCCTTCAATTGTGTGACCAGGGGCGAATAGCGGCGGTTCAGACCCATGGTGAAGAGAACGGGCGTCTCCTCCATGGCCCCATAGACGCGTCTGAAATCGTCAAGGGTGGTTGCCATCGGCTTTTCGACATATATGCACTTCCCGGCGTCGACTGCCTGCACGATCTGCCGTCCGTGCTCTCGGGGCGATGACGCGATGACGACCGCGTCGATCTGTGGGTCATTGAGCATTGCGGCGACGTCCGTGGTGATTGTCGCCGCGGTCGTCAGATGTGCCGCGATTGTCGCGTCCTTGCCGGTTGCCG
>JBOGZC010000150.1:0-4846 GCA_050697075.1 Solirubrobacterales bacterium
GAGGTAGTCGAGGCATGCGGCGTCAGTCGCGAAGCGCTCCTGGAACTCCATGATCGTGCGCGGGAAGTCTGGTCGGGCCACCGGCGCACCGTAGGGCGCGTACCTGACGGAACCGGATACGCATCAGCCGCCTTGGGCACTCACTAAGCTCGCGCCCCGATGGCCCAACGATTCCAGGCTCCCAGGGGGACCTTCGACGTGCTTCCCGCCGACGCCGCCGCGCGCGAACGCGTCGAGGCGCAGGCTCGCGAGCTGCTCGGGCGAGCCGGCTACCTGCGGATCGAGACCCCGACCTTCGAGGACACCGAGCTGTTCGCCAGGGGCGTTGGCGGGTCGACGGACATCGTCCGCAAGGAGATGTTCACGTTCGAGGACCAGGGGGGCCGCAGCGTCACCCTGCGTCCAGAGAGCACCGCCTCGATCGCGCGTGCGTATCTCGAGCACGGAATGCAGAAGCTCCCCCAGCCGGTGAAGCTGTGGTGGTACGGGTCCGTGTTCCGGCACGAGCGGCCGCAGGCGGGCCGTTTCCGCCAGTTCACCCAGCTCGACGCCGAGGCGATCGGATCCGACTCGCCGCTCGTCGACGCCGAGCTGATCATCCTGCTGGACGAGCTGCTCCGCGGGCTCGAGGTGCCCGCCCTGACGCTTCGACTGGGAAGCCTCGGGTCGCCGGAGGCACGCGCCACGTACCGGAAAGAGCTGGTCGCGCACCTCCGCCGGCACGAGGACCAACTGGACAAGGACGTTCGCGAGCGAATCGACGAGAACCCCCTGCGCGCCTTCGACTCCAAGCACGAGGGCACTCGCGCGGTGATGGCCGAGGCGCCGACGATGCTCGAGCGGCTCGACGCCGACGACGCCCAGCACTTCGCGACCGTCCGCCGTCTGCTCGAGCATGCCGGCATCGCGTACGAGCTGGACGGGACGCTGGTCCGGGGGCTCGACTACTACACGCGCACCGTGTTCGAGTACCACTGCGGGCAACTCGGGGCGCAGTCCCAGGTGGCGGGGGGTGGGCGCTACGACGGCCTGGTCGAGCTTCTGGGGGGCCCGGCTACCCCGGCCTGCGGGTGGGCCGTCGGGATCGAGCGCGTCCTGCTGGCCATCGAGGACGAGCTGACGCCGCCGCCGCCCGACGTCCTCGTGGTGGCGGCCGACGATCAGCGGGAACGCGCGCTGGCGCTCGCCACCGAGCTTCGCCACGCGGGCCTGCGCGCCGAGCTCGACCTCGGGGGCCGGGGCCTGAAGGGGCAAATGAGGCACGCCGACCGTCTGGGCGCGCGGAATGCGCTGATCCTGGACGAGAACGGGTCGATACAGCTCCGCGACATGAGCTCGGGCGAGCAGCGGGAGATCGAGGTGGCTGAGCTGGTCGAGGAGCTCGTCGCAAGATGACCGCGACCGGCTTTCCGGCGCTACGGCCGAACGACTACCGCGACGCTTGGTGCGGCCAGGTGCGCGACGACCGGGTCGGCTCGACGGTGCGGGTGGCGGGGTGGGTCCACCGCCGCCGCGATCACGGCGGCCTGGTGTTCATCGACCTCCGCGATCGGACCGGCCTGGTCCAGCTGGTCTTCAACCCTGAGAGCGCCGGCGGGGTCTTCCAGCTCGGCCACGAGCTCCGGTCCGAGGACGTGATCACGGCCGCCGGCGAGGTGGTCCGCCGCTCGCCGGAGACGGTCAACCCCGAACTTCCGACGGGTGAGTTCGAGATCCGCGTCGCCGAGGCGACGCTGCTCTCGGACGCCGACACGCCGCCCTTCGAGATCGAGTCGTTCTCCGGCGAGGTTGGGGAGGAGGCGCGCCTGCGGCACCGGTACCTCGATCTGCGCCGCGACCGAATGCGCCAGGCCCTCGAGCTGCGGCACGGCGTGGTGCGCGCGATGCACCAATTCTTCGACGGGGAGGGGTTCGTGGAGGTGGAGACGCCCATGCTGTCTCGCTCCACCCCGGAGGGGGCGCGTGACTTCCTGGTCCCCTGGCGGCGCGAGGCGGGCTCGTTCTTCGCCCTGCCGCAGTCGCCACAGCTCTTCAAGCAGCTCCTGATGATCGCCGGCTTCGAGCGCTACTACCAGATCGTTCGCTGCTTCCGGGACGAGGACCAGCGCGCCGACCGCCAACTGGACTTCACGCAGCTCGACCTCGAGATGTCGTTCGTGGGGGTCGAGGACGTCATCGACGTCAACGAGCGGATGCTCGCTCACGTGTTCGAGGCCGTCGACGGGCCGCGGATCGAGCTGCCCATCCGACGGCTCGCCTACGCCGAGGCGCTCGAGCGCTACGGAACGGACCGGCCGGACCTTCGGTTCGAGCTGGAGCTCGTCGACGTCACGGACGAGCTGCGCGAGACCGAGTTCAAGGTCTTCCGGGGTACGGTCGACGGCGGCGGGATCGTGAAGGCCCTCAACGTCGGCCGGCGCGACCTCCCGCGCTCGGCGCTCGACGGGCTGATCGGGCGCGCCCAGGAGCTTGGCGCGAAGGGCCTCGTCTGGGCCTTCCGCGAGGGCGAGGGCTGGCGCTCGCCGACCGCGAAGTTCCTCTCCGCCGCCGAGCTCAGCGCGCTCAACGCCCGTCTCCACGCCGACGAGGGAGACCTCTTGCTGCTGGTCGCCGATCGACCGAAGGTTGCTAACGCCGTCCTGGCCCAGCTGCGGGTGGAGCTCGCGGAGCGCTTCCAGCTGATCCGCGACGAGCAGCGGTTCGTGTGGATCGTGGACTGGCCCATGTTCGAGTGGGATGAGGAGGAGTCGCGCTGGGACCCGCTCCACCATCCGTTCACCGCCCCGCAGGGCGAGTTCGACCCCGAGCGGCCCGGAGAGGCGCTCGCCGCCGCCTACGACATCGTCTGGAACGGGCAGGAGCTGGGCGGGGGCTCGATCCGAATAGCCGACCGGGAGCTCCAAGAGCGGGTGTTCGAGACGATCGGCATCGCCCCAAACGAGGCCCACGAGCGCTTCGGCTTCCTGCTCGAGGCGCTTCGCTACGGCGCGCCGCCGCACGGGGGGATCGCCTACGGGCTGGACCGGATCGTCCAGCGGCTCGTCGGGGCCGACTCGCTGCGAGACGTGATCGCGTTTCCGAAGACCGCCTCGGGGGCGGACCCGCTCACCGGGGCGCCCGCGCCGGTCGACGAGGCGCAGCTTCGCGAGCTGGGGCTGCAGGTTCGCCGACGCGGTTGATCGAGACACGTCCCGGGGCCGCGGTTCTCGCCGATATAGCGTGAAAAGTCGGCCACGCGGTGGAGGACGGGGGATACTTGGGTGGTGGGGAAGTCCGGCGCCGAGCTGGCGCGACAGGTACTCGGCGCGCTCAGCAATGGGGACATGCAGGCGTTCACGGCCATGATCAATCCGGAGCTTGAGATCCACACCGCGCGTGGCGTTCGGCGCGGCAAGGACGAGGCCGAGGAGTGGGCGCAGAAGCGCTATGAGCACCTCGAGCGCCGCTACGCGATCGACGAGCTGCGGGTCGACGGCGACGAGGTGCTCGCCATCGTTCGCACTCAATACGTGTGGCGTGAGAGCGGTCTGGTGGGCGACGAGGAGCCGACCGTGATCGAGCTCGAGTTCAAGGACGGGAAGCTGATCCGGTGGGCCGTCCGCGAGGACCTGGCCGCGGATCGCGTGCGCGCCTCCGGGGCAGGCGGCACCTAGCCGCGGGCGCCGTCCCGGCGTCGCGTCTCAAGCTTTCGAGCCCTCCTGTCGAGTCACCTCTTGACTGCTATGGTCATGCAAGGCTCGAACCTGTTCGATAGCCGCTCCAATTGTGAGCCAGCACAATCGGCTTGGGGGTCGGTTTCCGGCAGGCCGTTCGCGGCCCGGCCGGTAGACACCCACCTTCTGAGAAGGGTTCTCAAGCCGAGCGGCGTCGGCGGGTTGGGGCCTTTTCTCTTCGGCCTTCGCCGGGTGACCCTTCCTAGGGGGTCGGCCCCGTGAGGAAGAGGCTGAACGACAACCCCGTCCTCCAGATCGCCGTGCTGGGGGTCCTGGGCGTCGGGGTCGCTTTCCTGCTCTTGACACGCGTCTCGCACAAGAGCGACAGCTCGAGCACCGCCACCACCCCCACGGCCACGAGCGCCACGGCGACGCCCACGGCTCCGACCGACGCGTCGACCGCCGTGCCGGGGGCCACAGCCGGAGCGGTGCCCGCGACAACGGCGCCGTCCGCAACCGCCCCCGTCGCTCCGACCACTGGTGACGCCGCCGCCTCGGCGGGCGGGTTGCCCTCCAAGCTCGTCCCCGGTCCGGGGCTGCCCAAGCCGGTAGCCCGCGCCTATGCGGACGGCAAGGCGATCGTCCTGTTCGTGTTCCGAAACCGCGGGATCGACGACGCGGCGGTGCACGCCAGCGTCGACAGGCTGGGCGGTCGCCCGGACCTGGCGGTGTTCGTGACCCACGCCGCCGGCATCGCCCGCTACGCGAGGATCACGGAAGGGGTCGACGTCAACCAGGTTCCGGCGCTCGTCGTGCTCCGACCGCGCCAGCTCGCGCACGGCGCCCCGACGGCGACGGTCAGCTACGGGTTCCGCGGCCCGGACAGCGTTGAGCAGGCGGTGCGCAACGCCCTCTACCGGGGTCCGTCGAACCTTCCGTACTACCCGAGGTAGGGGCTTACAGGACCACTAAGCTCGGAGCCTCAGATGAGCTCCGAGGCATTCGAGCATTACCTCCGCGACGATTCGCGACGCGGGCCGGCCCCGAACGGGGCCTTCAGCGGCGCCGCCGGAGGCGCGCCGTGCGGCGACCTGGTCCGGGTGTCGCTGGCAATCGCTGAGGGCCGGGTCGCCGCGGCAAGCTTCGACGCCGAGGGCTGTGCGGCGACGCTCGCCGCCGCGGCCGTCGTCGCC
>JBOGZC010000151.1:0-4732 GCA_050697075.1 Solirubrobacterales bacterium
GCCTTCAGGTCGCCCGTTGCGCGCGCGGGGAGGTCGGCGAGACTCCCATCCGAGGTGGCCGGCGAAGCGTCCGGCTGGGACCCGTCGGAGCGCTGACCTTCGTCTTCGGCCTGGCGGGCGGCGACGGCGAGCTCCCGCTCGCCCGGGCGGTGGCCGAGACGCGGAGCCTCGATGGGGCCGCGCGGGCCCTGAACGCCCTCGGCGTTCACACCGAGCTCGAATACGAGCGTTCCCGAGTCGCGAATCCCCCCGCTTGAACCGGCGCACGCGGCTCGCCGAGTGGCTACATTCGCCGCCGGTTCGAGGAGGCCGGAGGAGGCCCCCCTCGAAGGCCGTCAGCCGCCGCGCATTTGCGCGGCGGCTGCATTCTTGCGCGCAAGATCGCGCAATCACCGCGACTTCAGGCGCGCTCGCGACGGCGCGGGCCGGGGGGTCAACTAACCTCGTTGGGGGATGGCCTGGGTCGAGACAGAGTCGCTCAGCTTCATCGCCCGGCACGAGGCCGAGGACACGGAGTGCGCCCAGCGGACGCTCGACGCGCTGGAGGACCTCCGCCTCGCGCTCGAGGAGCGATTCGAGCACGCGCCCGGCGAGATCACGGTGATCGTCCACCCCACTCCGGCCTGGCTTGCCGCCGCCCACCCGTTCCTTCCGGCGGCCCGGCTGGCGGCGGCTCCGGCCGGGCGGCGCTACCTCGCCGGCTGGGCCATGGCCTCGGAGCTCCACGTGCTCAACGACGAGTTCCTCGACCGGCGGGCGGCGGGCGAGGACTCGATGGCCGCCTTGCGGGGGACGGCCGAGCGCCTCTACGTGCAGGTCGTGGTCGGCGCGAACAATGATCGGCTTCCGCCTCCGTGGGGGCCCCGTCGATTCGGCCGGTACCTGCGCTGGACCTGGCTGATCGAGGGCGCCGCCCAGTACTACGCGGGCCAGGTGCCGCTTTTCCGGGCGGCGGTCAGCACCCGGCTGCGCGACCGCCGGGCGCCCTCCTTCCCGCCGTCGCCCCGCGACGCGATGATCCTGGGTGGGACGATCTTCGACCTGCTCGAGCGCGAGCGCGGCCGCGATGCCTGCGACGTGCTCGTCGCGCGCCTGCGCCGCGACGGCCCCCGCGCCTCGCTCGAGCTGGCCTTCGATGCTCGCTTTCGCGACATCGAGCAGAGCTGGCGGAGCTACCTGCGGAGGTTGAGCGAGCGCCGCCTCGACGACGAGGAGCTCGGCGCTCTGGGGCTCACCAACGAGCTGTCGGTCTGAGCGACGCCCAGGAGCCGGAGGCCGTTAGCCGTCGCGGAGCGTGACGATGCCGCCGGTGGTCCCCAGGTACTCGGTGCCGTTCGGGCCGATCGCGAGACCCGCGTAGTTGTTGTTGTAGCTGAGGCCGGAGCCCGCGTAGCGCTGCCAGATCGTCCTGCCCGTGTGAAAGCCGATCGCGGTCCAGTAGTAGCCCTGGGCGCCGCTCGGGTCCGGGGGTCGCGTGTAGGTGTAGATCAACCCCGTCTTGGTGGACAACTTCGGCACCACAGTGGGTGCGCGCGCCTGGGTGTTGGTCCACACGACATGACACCCGCTGCCGTCGCGATCCAGGTCGACCCGGGCGAAGCCGGGCTCGGTCACCGCTCAGCTGTTCGGTCCGAACGGGTCCTGGTAGCCGTAGTTGTTCTCGACGATCAGCGAGCGCCCGGCCGTGATCAGCGAGTTCTCGGTCGCGCTCGCCCCCTTCTCGAAGACCGGCGTCCTGCACACCGTGCGGCTCTGGCCCGGGCGCAGCTTCGGGGCGTTGCGGTAGACGACCACGTCCATCGGGTCGGCGTTGTCGGTGATCGCGACGTAGCCGCCGCTCATGATCGTCGGCGTCGTCCCGGATCCCGCGTCGACCTGGCTCGGCTTGACGATTCCGGAGTTCGGGTAGCCCGCCTTCCAGACGATCTGGGGCACGCCGGCGCCGGTCGCGCGGAACCGGTACATCCGCTTGTCCGAGGTGATGTAGACGCCGTTTCGGCCGACCGCGAAGGAGTTCTCGATCTCCTCCCCCAATCGCATCACGTGGATCGCGCCGGTCCGGCGGTTGAGCGTCCCGACCTTGCCGTTCTTCTTCGACACGAACCAGATCCGGCCCGAGAAGTCGGGAAGGGCCGAGGTGATCCGCTCGGTCGAGGCGTCGAGGACGCCGGTCAGGTCGTAGTCGCGCTGCTTGACGAGGCTCTGCCCGTTCGGGGACTCCGCGAGCGCGAAGATGTGATCCGTCTTGGTCGGCACCCAGATCTTGTCGTGGGCGCCCAGATAGAAGTATCCGCCGCCCGAGAAGTTCTGGTACGGCTTCGTGCCCGGCGGGTCGGGGGCGGTCGGAAGCGTGTAGGTCGCGATCGTGGCAAGGCTGTGCGGGTTGATGATCCGGACCTGCGGCGGCGCGACGAGCGACGGGCAGACGGTGACGATCCGCCCCCGGCTGTCGAAGGTCAGCGATCCGCACAGGGCTGGTGGCATGCTCTGGGAGCCGGCCACCAGCGACCTTCCGAGCGGCCCCGAGCGCTGATAGGCGTCCGTCATCCAGGTGTCGTCGTGGATGTTGTTGTCCGGGTTGGGCGCCATGAACGGGTTCCGTGGCGCGATCGTCGCCTGCGGGGTCGGGACGCCCTTCGAGGCGTGCCCGCGAAAGGCGGGCAGCGACGGCGGGGCCCCGGTCGAGGTGATCGGCGCGGCGGACGCCGACGTGGCGGAGAAGAGCAGCCAGACCAAAGCCGCGGCGCCGACCAGGCCGATCAGGATCCCGACCAGGAGCCTCAGCGGGCGCTCGCCGGACGGCTCGACCAAGGCCTCCGGACCGTCGGGCCGGAGGTCCGCGAGAAGGTCGCTCGCCGCCTCGGCGCCGGCTTCGGGAACGAGGACGTCGCGGGGGCCCGCCGCCAGGAAGTCGGGAACGTCGAATCCTCTTGTTCGGCGCTGCACGCTCGGGATCCCCTCCTCGAGCAGAATACCCTGGATCAGCTCGGCCTCGGCCAGGCTGCCGGCGCTGGCGACCCTGATCTGGCGGCCACCGGTGAACTGCGGCTTGACCTTTCGCGCCCGTTCGTGGGTCTCGGTGATCGGCTCCTCCTCGCCGCGGCCGACGTAGACGAGCGGCATCCCGCACTCGGCGCAGAAACGCTCCTCGAGCGTGTACTTGCGGGCGCAGCGAGGGCAGCCCAGCGGGCGGACCTCGGGGGCGCTCATCCCGATGCCCGCGCCTCGAGGGCCTCAGGCGACATCGAGCTCGGCCTCCTCGACGCCGCCGTCCCGGATCTCGAAGCCCTTCACCGAGGGGCTCGCCGGGTCCTCGAGCGAGCAGATCAGATACAGCGGGTCCGGCCAGTTGTCGGCCAGGTTGACGTCGGTCTGCGAGGGCTCGGGGGGCGTCTTCGTGTGGGAGTGGTAGATGGCCGCGAGCTCCTCGCCGCGCTCCTCGATCTCCATCATGATCCGGATCTGGTCCTGCGGGTCGATCGTGTACCGAAGGGGGCTCTCCTCGGCGTTCCGCGCCCTGTGCACCCGCGTCGCGTGGCCGTCGAGGCCCGCCACCATCCCGCAGCATTCGTTCGGCGCGTCCTCACGCGCGTGGGCGACGATCTCGTCGATGAGGTCCTGGGCGATTCGCACTCGCGAATCAGGCTAGCAACGCACAAACACGCCCGGCCATAGGATCCCGGCGCAGGACCGCCCGCGATCTTGCACTCGGGATCCTCAAGTGCTAGTGTGCTAGCGCAATGGCACAGTCCACGCAGCGCGACCCCGAAGTGGCCCCGGATCTGGCCCGCACGGACGACCTGCCGTTGGGCGCCCAGCTCGCTTGGCGGCTCCGCGTCCTGATCGCCAGCGGCCAACTTCGTGCCGGCGACCGGCTTCCGGGAGTGCGCGAGCTCGCGGACGGCGCCGGGGTGAACGTCAACACGGCCCGTGCCGTGTACGGGCGACTGACCGAGGACGGCCTGATCGCCTCGCGCCACGGCCTCGGCACCTTCGTTGCCGACGACGCATCCGCCTCCACCGAGCTCGAGCGGCTGGCAGCCGACGCGGCGGACAGCGCACGGGCCAGCGGCGTTGATCCCCGCGACCTCGCCCGAGCGATCTACACGGGCAGCGGCGCGGCGCCGATCGAACCGGACTCGATGCCGTCCGTGGACACCGACGAGCGGGTGGGCCGGCAGGAGCTCCGGCGCCAGATCGCTCGCCTCGAAGCGGCGCTCGCCTCCTACCCCGCGGCCCGCGGGCAGGGCGAGCCGACGCATCCCCTGCTCAGGCCGAAGGGCCACGTCGCCGGCATGGCCGAGCTGGAGCAGACCCGAGACGAGCTGGTCGAGCGCCTGACCCTCGCCCGCGACGAGGCGGAGCGGAAGGGCGAGAGGCAGGGCAAGGCACGCGCCCGGCTGGAGAGCATGTCTGCCGACCCGGCTGGGCACAGGTGGGAGACGGTGTCCAAGCAGGAGATCGGCGAGCCCGGGTGCGCCGCCTGGGAGGTCGCGCCGAGGTGGGGGCCGATCGGCGCATTGATGAATTGGTGGCGAGTGAAGGTCTCGTCCGGATGTCCACCACCCATGCCGCTTGAGGCGGCCATAGGAACGGGAGAGGGCTGATGGTCCGAACAGTCGCCGATAGGGCATTTCTACCTGCCAAGAGCCTGTTCGAGCAGGTGGGGAACATGATGATCCTCACCGGCAAGACGATCACGGCCGCGGTCAGGCCCCCCTACCCCTACGGC
>JBOGZC010000152.1:0-4731 GCA_050697075.1 Solirubrobacterales bacterium
GTCGTAGCCCTCCGGGATCGTGATCATCCGGGTGGGCGCCGCCTGGGTGGTCATGTGCGTAGAGGCCTCGCCGCCGGAGTGGCGCACCGCTAGTGCGATCAGAACGATCACCACGACGGCCCCGGCGGCGAGCCCTCCCAACGCGAGCAGGCGCCGGCGCCGGTGGACATCGCCCGGCGAGCGCGGCGGAGGCGGGGGCGGCGCCGGCGGGGGCGGCTCGAATGAGGGTGGCTGCTGACCCGGGGCCGGCTCCTCCTCGGCGGCCGACTCCTCCGGCTGAGGGTCGCGCTGAAGCAGGTCCCTGACCCGGTCACCCAGCGCTCCCTGGCTCTCCTTCCGATGAGCCTTGCGCTCGCGCCTTCGAGCATCGCGCTCAGCCCGGCGCCGCTCGCGCTCCTTCGCCGCCTCGTCCTCGCCGAACGGATCGCCCCAGTCGCCGGTCAACCCGCACTCCCGCGCGATCGCAGGTACGACTCCAGCAGATGGGCAGCGGCCAGCGCGTCGCTCGGCGCGCTCGCGCCGGCTCGAGTGGACCGCTCGGCCATCCGTGTCGTCAGTCGCTCGTCGTAGGTCTCCACAGGGACGTCCAGGATCGCGTCGAGGGCCTCCTTGAACGCTCGTGCCTCGGCCGCCTGCGGCCCCTCGGCGCCGCTCAGCGAGACTGGAAGTCCCACAACCACGAGCTCAACCTCGTGTTCGAGCGCCAGCTTCGCCACGGCTCCGGGCTCGGCGGGCTCGATCACTCCCAGCGGGCGCGCGATCGTACCAGTGGGGTCCGAGATCGCGCACCCGGCACGGGCGGCGCCGTGGTCCACCGCGAGCACTCGCACTAGTTCGTCAGCGCCCGCTCGACGGCCCGCCGCGCCGCCTCCAGCGCGCGCTCGAGATCGGCCGAATCGCCCTTGCCGCCGGCCTGCGCAACGTCGTCCCGGCCGCCGCCGCCCCCACCCGCAACCTCAGCGGCCTCGCGGACGACCTGCGCTGCGGACAGCCCGCGCTCCACGGCGCCCTGGGTGAAGCTGGCGACCACCGCGAGCCGGCCACCGTCGGCCCCGCCGATCACGACCGCCGCCTCTCCCAGCCGGGCCTTGAGGCGATCCGCCACGTCGAGCAGGCTGCGCTGGTCGGCGCCCTCGCTCGTGGTGACCACGACCTTCACGCCGTCGACCTCCTCGGCGTGGTCGTGAAGCAGCGTGTCGACCTCGTCCGCGGCCTTGCGCTGAGCCGCCTCATCGGCGAGCTGCTCGTACTCGGCCAGCCGGCCCCGGGCGCGGCGAGCGCCGCCCAGCGGATCCCGGGGGGAGCCGAGGAGCTGCCCCACCTCGTCGAGCGCCGCGCTTCGCTCCCCGAACCAGTCGATCGCGGCCGGCCCGGTCAAGGCCTCGATCCGGCGTACGTTGGCCGCGCTTGAGCCCTCTGAGACGATCTTGAAGATCCCCAGCTCCGCGGTGTTCGCCACGTGCGTTCCTCCACAGAGCTCGCGCGAGACGTCGTCCACCTCGATCACCCGCACCCACTCGCCGTACTTCTCGCCGAACAACGCCATGGCTCCCAACGCCTCGGCCTCGGTCCGGCTCATCTGCATCGCCCGCACGGCGCGGCTCGCCTTGATCCATCCGTTGACGCGGTCCTCGATCTCGCCGATCTCCTCGGGGGTCAGCGGCGCGCCGTGCGTGAAGTCGAAGCGGAGCTTGTCCGGGCGGACGGCCGACCCAGCCTGGCGCACGTGAGTGCCCAGCCGCTCGCGAAGGGCGGCGTGCAAGAGGTGCGTGGCGGTGTGGTTTCGCATCGTCGCGTGGCGCGTCTCGTGGTCCACCTCCGCCTCGACCCTTCCGCCCCGCTTCGGCGGGGGTGCCTCGAGGCGGATCACCTGGTCGTCACCGACCCGGTACACGTCGGCGACCCTCCCCTCGGTGTCGTCCCAGCGGATCAGGCCGGAGTCCGACACCTGGCCGCCGCCCTCCGGATAGAAGGGGCTCTCCTCAAGCTTCACCAGGGCCATCGGCGACCCGTCCCCGTCCAGCTCCCGCGCCGCCGACACCGCGGTGTCGGCGTGGAGCGTCTCGTATCCCACGAACCGCGACGCCGGGCCCTCAGGCGCAAACGACAGCACTGCCTCGTGGCGATCCTGCACCTCGGGCTCGGCGCCGGTCCGCGCCCGCACCCGCTGCTTCTCCATCAACGCCTCGAAACCGGAGTCGTCCACAGATAGGCCTTGCTCGGCGAGCAGCTCCCTGGTCAGGTCATAGGGAAAGCCGTACGTGTCGTGGAGCTTGAACGCGTCAGCCGCGTCGACCCAGGAGGTCCCCTGCTCCTTCGCCTCCGCGATCAGGCGCGCCAAGAGCTCGGATCCGCGGTCCAGCGCCCGTCCGAAGGCCTCCTCCTCGGCCGCCACCCACCGGAGGATCGTCTCGCGTTGCTCGGCGAGCTCCGGATAGGGCCCCGACATGAGCTCGATCGTCCGCTCGGCGAATCCGCCCAGCCAAGGGGACTCGAGGCCGAGCGTGCGGCCCTGCTGGATCGCGCGGCGCATGATCCTCCGCAGGACATAGCCGCGCTCCTCATTGGAGGGCACCACGCCGTCGGCAATCAAGAACGTCGTCCCCTTGGAGTGGTCAGCGATGATCCGCATCGCGCGCGTAGTCCGCTCATCGTCCGCGTAGGAGCGGCCGGACAGCTCCTCGGCGAGCTCGATGAGCGGCCGGTAGGCGTCGGTCTCGAACACCGAGCCGACGTCCTGGAGGATGGCCGCCATCCGCTCCAGTCCCATGCCGGTGTCGATGTTGTTCTTCGGCAGCGGCGTCAGCGAGCCGTCGTCGTGGAGCTCGTAGCTCATGAAGACGTGGTTCCAGTACTCGAGGAAGCGATCCGTGTCGTCCCCGGGCCGCTCGTCGGGGCCGCCGAACTCGGGCCCACGGTCGAAGTACATCTCCGAGCAGGGCCCGCAGGGACCGACCAACCCCGCCTGCCAGAAGTTCTCCGATCGGGGCAGGCGGACGATGCGCTCCTCGGGGACGCCGCGCTCGATCCAGATCCCGATCGCGTCGGTGTCGGGCCCGAGCCCCAGCTCCTCGTCGCCACCGAACACGGTGACCCAGATCCGCTCCGGGTCGATCCCGAAGCCGTCGACGGAGAGCTCGAGCCCCCAGACGATCGACTCCTCCTTGAAGTAGTCGCCGAAGCTCCAGTTGCCGAGCATCTCGAAGAAGGTGAGGTGCCGGCGGGTGTTCCCGACCTGCTCGATGTCGGGCGTGCGGAAGCACTTCTGGCAGGAGGCGAGCCTGGGGCTTGGCGGCGCCTCGTCGCCCCGAAAGTAGGGTTTGAACGGCTGCATGCCGGCGATCGTCAGCAACGTCGAGGTGTCCTCGGGGGCGGGGATCAGGGATGCCGAGGGCACGCGCAGGTGCCCCCGCTCCTCGAAGAACGACAGGTAGGTCTCACGGATCTCGGCTGTCTTCACGGCCGACGTAGTCTAGGAAGCGATGGTGGCGTGGCCGACGATCGCCTCGCCGTCCATGAGGCAAGCCGTCTGGCCCGGAGCCACCCCATAGGCGGGCTGGCCGAGGCTCAGCGAGAGCTCCGGGTGGTGGCCGGCGCCGGCCTCGACGGTGCACGAGATCGGCCGCGAGCGGTAGCGGAGCTTCACCCGGTCGACCCGCGCCCCGTCGCGCCGCAGCACCGCGTCGCGCACCCGGACGGTCCGCGTCGCCAGCTCGTCACGCGAACCGACCACGACGCGGTTCGCCGTTGCGTCCGTCGCCAAGACGTAGAGCGGCTCCCCGGCCGCGACCCCCAGGCCGCGCCGCTGGCCGACCGTGAACTCGTGATGACCCCGGTGCCGCCCGACGGCGCGACCCGAGCGGTCCACGATCTCGCCGGGTCGCTCGCCAAGCCCCGCGTGGTGAGCCAGGAACGATCGCTTTCCCTGGCCAGCGAGGAAGCAGAGGTCCTGGCTGTCGCGCTTGTCGGCCACGGGGAGGCGGGCGTGGGCGGCGAGCTCGCGGGTCTTCGGCTTGGTCAGGTCCGCGAGCGGAAAGCGCAGGCGGCCCAGCGAGTCCGCCCGCAGCGCGGAGAGCATGTACGTCTGGTCCTTCGCGGAGTCGACGGGTGCCGCCAACAGTGGCCCCTCGCCGTCGTCGACGATCCGGGCGTAGTGCCCCGTGGCGAGCCGACTCGCGCCGACCCGGTCGGCGAGCTCCAGCATCGCATCGATCCGAAGCTCGCCGTTGCACACCACGCAGGGGTTCGGTGTGCGCCCGGCCGCGTAGCCGCTGACGAACTCGTGGACCACGGTGGCCCGGAACGCCTGCTCCAGGTCGAGGGTGAGGTGGGGCAAGCCCAGGCGGTGCGCGAGCGTTCGGGCGCCAACCACGGCCTGGGGAGAGCAGCAGCTTCGCTCTCCGTCCGTCCTTCGGTCCGACCAGAGCTTCAGCGTCACGGCGACCACCTCGGCGCCGCGCTCGCGCTCCAGGAGCGCCGCGACGGCGGAGTCCACCCCGCCGCTGAGCGCCACAAGGACCCGTTCGCCCGACACAGGTGGGCTCGCGAGCCGCTCGCCCGAGCAGGCGAGCGCTCCGAGCGCCCGGTGGAGGGCGTCCGCCGCCAGCTCGACCGCGTGGCGGCCCTGAGAGGACACCCCGCCGAGCGCCTCGGAGAGGTCGTCGGGGCGGATCCGCGCCGCCGCCAACACGCTCTCGCCTTCGGCCGCTTCGGCGACGACGGCCGCGGCGG
>JBOGZC010000153.1:0-4715 GCA_050697075.1 Solirubrobacterales bacterium
CACCTCTGCCGTCGTCACCTCGCGGTCGGACATGCCGCCGTACTCGTAGGGGAAGCTGACGTTGTACATGCCGTTGCGAATGGGGTGGCGGCCGGTGATCACCGCCGCACGGCTGGGCGTGCAGGACGGCTCCGTGTACATGCGCGCGAAGTTGATGCCCTCGGCGGCCATCTTGTTGAGGTTGGGCGTCTCGTAGCCGCGTTGCTTCTGGATCATGGGTACGGCGACGTCGCCGACCGGGGTGTCGTCCCACAGGATGTGGACGATGTTGGGCGGGGTGCCGAACTTCTCGCTCAGCTCGGCCAGCTTGCTGTCGAGGTCCTTGTCCTCGACCGCCCACTTCTCGCCGTGCTGGGCATCAAGGATGTAGTACTCGGAATCATGAATGACCCCAGCGTCCGTCGTCCGCGCCATCAACTCCTCCTTGTCCTCTGGTGGGCCGAGCTCACGGGTTCATGGTCGCCGGAAAGGCGCCGGGGCGCCACTGTGACTGCATGTGTTTCGCCGGGGGTGCCAGCCTCATACCCGTGCGCCGGCAAGACCCGCGCGGTGGGAAAACGAGGCGATCGTCAAGTTGGGGCAATCCCCCTACTCGGGGTCGCCGCCACCTGGCGATCGGCCTTCCCTCGCCTGCTCACGGGGCTCGATGGCGATCGTCTGCTCCTCCGGGACGCCGCTCTCGATTTGCCGACCGCGCTCGAGCTCGGCGTTCAGCTCCAGCCCGAGCAGGGCGGCGACGTTCGAGAGCCACAGCCAGACCAAGAACACGATCACCCCGCCGAGGCTGCCGTAGGTCTTGTTATAGGAGCCGAAGTTGTCGACGTAGAGTGAGAAGCCGGCCGACGCCGCGAGCCACAGCAGCATTGCCACGACCGCGCCCGGTGCGACCCATCGAAGGCCCTGATGGCGCACGTTCGGCATCACGTAATAGAGGAGCACGAGGGTCCCGGTCATCACCACGGCGATCGCCGGCCACTTGACGAGGCCCCAGACGCTCACCGCCGTGTCCCCGAGGCCGAGGACGTTCCCGGTCTGCTGCGCGAGTGAGCCACTGAGGACAACCGCGATCGCGATCAGCGCGACCGCCAGCAGCAGCAGGAGGGTGATCGCGAGCTGAAACAGTCGGAGCTTCCAGAGCGGCCTCCCCTCGTCGACCTCATAGACGACGTTCGCCGCCCGGCGAAAGTTGCCGACGTAGCCGGAGGCCGACCACAGCGCGACCGCGAGGCCGATGAGGAAGGCAACCCCCGCCGCCCCCTGGTTCCCCGCGATCTGCCTGATCGCGCCACTGAGGATGTCCTGGGCTGGGCCCGGGCCCAGGGCGCCGATGTTGTCGAGCAGCGACTTCGTGACCGAGTCCCCGGCAAGCCCGACGATCGAGACGAGGATGATCAGCGCCGGGAAGATTGCGAGCATGCCGAAGTAGGTGAGGGCCGCCGCCCAGTCGGACAGGTTCTTCGAACGGAAGCCTCCCACTGCGCGCTTCAGCGCCGTCCACCAGGAGCGGGCTCCGAGATCGCTTGGTCTCTTTGGCTCCTCCTTGATCACTAGACGCCTTCAATCACCCTGCCGTCGCTCAGGGTCGGCACGATGCGCATCTGATTCAAAAGCGTCCTGCGGCTTACCGGTTGGAAAGCGTGAAGATGGTGCCGCTGGCCACGTCAGATCACCCCCCGACGTCACCCGGCGGCCCGCCCGAGCTAGGCGAGGGGCTCGACCCAAGTTGCCGGCGGATCGCCCACAGCGACGCGAGCGCCGTGAGCGTAAGCCCGCCGATGCCGAGCAGCCAAAAGGTGGCCGGCGATGTGATGTGGTCGATCATCACCTGGAAGTTCATGCCCCAGAACCCGACGAGGAAGGAGATCGGTAGGAACACCGTTGCCACCGCGGTGAAGAGGAACGTCAGCCGATTGAGCCCAATGTCGAGCATGCTGCTGAGTGCATCGCTGGCAGCATCGACCGCGCTCACGGCGTGGCTAAGCTGGTCGCGAACGTTGGTGAAGTAATCATGCTCGCCGCCCGCAAGGCCCTTCACGTCGGGGATCTCGTCCGCCACCTGCTCGAATACGGCGAGTTGCGGTGCCATCTGACCGCGCAGGTCGTTCAGTGCAGAGGCCGCGGTGAACCGAGACGATGCAATTGCCGGTGACCAGGACCTGGACCTCGAGTGAGCGCATCCCGCCGGGGCCCAAAGGGGCTGCCTTGGGGTCGCTGACGCACGAAAAGGGGAACACGACCCCCTCCTCATAGGCGTAGGAGCGGCGGACGGCCGCGCCGGCTTCGAGATCACGCAGCACGTTCATGACGTACTCGGGGATTGGCAGCACATCACCCAGGCGCTCCGCATCCGACGAGGCGAGATCCAGGTCGAGCCAGAAGAACTCTCCACGCTCGTGTAGCGCCTTGATCTGTCGGGCCTCGTCGTCCTCGAGTCCGAGGAAGCTGTTCCTCATCGACACGTCGGGTGGGTCCCCCATCCGGCCGTCCTCGCTAGGTCGCTACGCTGCGGCGTGGCGTCCGACCCACCACCTGTAGGCGCCGAGCAGGATCATCACCCCGATGATCGCGCCGACCAGTCCGCCGAGGTCAAACGCGTCCTCGTCGCCGATTCCGAATCCGACGGTGAAGATCACCCACCCGAGCGCGGCGCCGGCGAGCCCGAGCCCGATCGTGGCCCAGAATCCGCCCGGATCTTTCCCCGGCATCAGCGCCTTGCCGATGAACCCGGCAAGGAGCCCAAGTAGCAGCGCACCAATCATCTTCCTCCTTAGGGTTGCAATGGGTTGAATTGCAGCTGCTCAGCTGCTGCTGGCGGACTCCATCTGCTTGTCGAGCGCCGCCCGGTCGACCTTCATGTCATCGGCGATGTACTTGTTCTCCGCCTTGAGGGTGGCGTTGATCTGGTCGTTCATGCTGGTCGCGTAGACGACGATCAGACCGGCCTGCCCCTTCTCCAGCGTGGCGGCAACCTGCTTCAGGCTGGCGTCGCTCATACCGCCTTTGATGTGCCCCGTCAGGGCGCCGATCCCCGCGCCCACGGCCATGCCGCCCAGCAGCCCGATCCCCGGCAGGACTGCAGACGCGGCGCCGATCGCGAGACCCCACTTGGCGCCGTGACGGGTCGATTCCTCGTGCTTCTTGACGACGTGGCTCTTGCCGTCGGCGTCACGCTGGATCACGGTGGCGTCGAAATCGTGGCCGATCCCGGCAACGTCGTAGAGGTCCTTGACCGCCTCGTAGTCGGCCTCTGCCGTCTGCAGGTCGTCGTACGAGGCAGCCAGGACGAACAGCGTGTCCTTTTCGCTCATGACCGGGCTCCTTTCCCAGGTGTCGTGGATGACGTGTGGCGTGTAACGCTCACGGTGCAACCGCCTCGCTAGTCATCCCCAAACGCATGGTTCCGAGTCTTGCGACTGGAATCGGCGCGTCAAGCGTGCTCGCATGTGTCTACCCGGGGAGGCCGTCACGGGGTGGAGGGTCCGGCTGATGTGGAATCTCGCTGGTCGTCGCCAACCGGCGACCAGCCCTCGCCTCACCCGCAACTCGATTTCCCAGCAGGCGACCTTGGCGCGCCGGCGCCTTCCGCCACGGGCGGTCAGACTGAGTTCGCCGATCCGGTTGGCCGCAGTGGGGGGCGACCAGGTACGGTGCATCGCCGGCGCGCTGCGCCGAGACAAGCCAGACGGACCGGAGCTTGTAGTGCGGCCAAGCGATCGCTACCGGCGCCGTTCGCGAACGGCTGCAAATGAGAGCGGTTGGCTGTCGGCCTGGGAATAGCGGACCACGGAGTTGGACATCAGGTCTTGCAGGCCCTGGCGGCGGTCGGTGGCGAGGATCAGCAGATAGCCCGCGAATAAGGGAAACGCGGCGAGCACCAGCCCGGCCACCCGCAGGAGGCAGCGGCGCGGCCGAAGGCGCTGCCCTGAGAGCGTGGTGAGCTCGATCTTCACGGTCCGCATGCCCGGGGTCTGCCCGGCGAGCGACCAGAAGATCGTCAGGTAGACCGTGAGGCTGAGGCCGTAGCCGAGAGCGACGAGCACCACCTCGAGCGAGCTGACGCTGGGCTTCGCGCCGGTGAAAGCCTGGACGACGACGAAGACCAGGCCGAACGCCGTGACGATTCCCAGGACGATCGCCAAGTCGAGGGCAAAGGCCAGCCCGCGCGTGACGATCCCGGCATATGGCGGCCGGGACGGTTCAGGGGAGTCCGGCACGCTAACGGGTGCTTCGGGCCGGCGGCGTCGTTTCGCTCGGCGGCCCTTCGCTGCGCGGGGGGCGCCGCAGGATCCTCCGAGCGATCCTTTCGGCCGCATCGTCGGCGCTGACGGTGTGGCGGCGTGCCTCGTTCGCGACCTGCCCGGCGAGACCGGCGCCGACCCGGCTGCGTGCCAGCACCTCGAGCAGATCGTCGCTGTACAGGACCCGCTCCACCACTCCCCAGAACTCATCGCTGTCCACCACGCGATCCATCAGGCGACCCGCCTGCGGCGAGCCCAGCACGCCGTCGAGCACCCAGTTCACGGCCACCAACGTCGTGTCCAGAAGTCTCGCCCGTGCCCGATCGACATCCCGTTGCCCCGAGGCATCAAGGGACTCGAGGGCGCTGTCGGCCCAGTCGCGCATTGGGGTCGCGGCGGGGGCGCGCCAAGCAGCCCGGGCAAGCTCGGCTCCAGGCCGCAGCGCCGCGCGGCCGGCGTGGCCGATCGAAGCGACGG
>JBOGZC010000154.1:0-4606 GCA_050697075.1 Solirubrobacterales bacterium
GAACGGGACCGCGCCGGTCGATCCGCCAAAGATCGCCGAGGGGAACACCGTCCTCTACTTCTGAACCCTCGAAGCCGCCGGGCTGCAGGGATAGGCGATGTCGCAGGAGAACGTGGAGATCGTCGTCGGGCAGCTCGAGAACACGAATGTTCGCGACTTCAAGGCCGTGATGGACGCTTATGCCGATGACGTCATCCTCCGTCTTCATGGCTGGCTTCGGAACGTCGATGGAGTAGCCGCGGTTGGCAAGGAGGCCGTCGGAGAGTGGTTCGGAGACTGGTTCAGGACGTTCGATCGCGACTACCGCTTTGAGGTTGATGAGGCCCGCGACCTTGGGGATCGCGTGCTGATCGTCGCCACGCACCACGGCCGAGGGAGGGTGAGTGGGGCCCCTGTGACGGAACAGATGGGATACCTCTACACGGTGCGCGACGGCAAGGTATCCCTGTTGGAGATTTGGACCGACCCGGCGCACGCGCTCGAAGCCGCCGGGCTGTCGAAGCAGGCGATGTCGCAGGAGAACGTGGAGACGGTCAGGGCGTTCACCAGCATGTTCGAGGCAGGCGACCGCAATGCGTGGCGTGACTACTTCGATCTGGATGTGGTCTGGGACACGTCCGCGAGCAAGATGCCTCTGGCGGGCGTCTACCACGGCCACGAGGGGGTCGAGCGATTCTTCCGCGAGTGGTTGGGGGCCTGGATCGACTACCGGATCGAGACCCGCGAGTACATCGACGCCGGTGGCTCGGTCGTGATCGCGTTTCGCCAGAGTGGGATCGGGCGCGGCAGCGGCGTCCGAACGGAGCGCGACTTCTATGCCGTCTACGACCTCAGGGATTCGAAGGTGGTTCGCTATCGCCAGTACGAATCGCGTCGGGAGGCCCTCAAAGCCGCCGGGCTGCGGGAGTAGGCCGGGGGGGCCAAAGGGGGGCCAATTCCAAAGATCGCGAGGGGACGCCAGGGGACATGAGATCCCTTGAGCGGGCGCTGAAGAGCGCCTACGACCCCCGATAGCCAGAGTTGTGGTCCAGGTGGTCGCCGGTTCGAGTCCGGTCGCTCACCCTCCTTAGGCCCCGCGCCCTCACGCCCGATCCGGTCGAGGCAAGCGATTTCGAAACGGCTTTTCACGGCCATCTCATCTCGCTCCGCCACAACTCTGCGACCAAAGGGAGCCAACACGAAAGGAGCGCGAGCATGGCCGACAGATCAGTCAAGATCACGGTGGCCGCCGCCACGGTCGGCGTCCTGGTCGCGGCGCTGGTGTTGCCCCTCGGTGGGGCGGCAAGTGGCGGAAACGCGCAGCAGTGCCCGAAGCTGCCGCAGGGAGCTGACCCCGTCCACCTCAACCCGGCTGACTTCAGCGCGAACATCAACAATCCCCAATGGCCGATGACCGTTGGCAGCCGTTGGGTCTACCGCGTCCTTGACTACGCCAATGGGTCGGTGAAGCACGACGTGATCAAGGCCACCAAACGGACGAAGATGATCGCCGACGGGATCAGGGCACGGGTCGTACACGACGTCGTGACACATCACGGCAACCCCTCGGAGGTGACCAAAGATTGGTACGCCCAGGACAAGTGCGGAAACGTCTGGTACTTCGGGGAGCACACGATCGCATACCACCACGGCCATCCGAGCGACAACGGCAGTTGGCAGGCAGGCGTGCACGGGAACATGCCCGGGATCGCACTGCCGGCGAAGCCGAAGGTCGGCCTGTCCTACCGCGAGGAGTACTCGAAGGGCCTAGCCGAGGACCAGTCGCGAGTTCTCCGTCTCGACGCGCAAGCCCAGGTTCCCGCCGGCCATTTCAAGCCGGCACTGATGACCGAGGACTTCTCCCCGATCGAGCCCAATGTGTCCGAGCTCAAGTTCTACGCAAAGGGGAGCGGGCAGGAGGTTCTCGCAGTCGACGTCTCCGGCGGAACAGACATGGAGCAGTTGGTGAAGTACACGCACTGACGCTGAGCGAACTGGTTGCCGTTTACGTTGGCTTTAGCCAGGCTGGTAGGTTCGCCGTCGTTTTGACCACTCACACCATCCAGCGCCGATGCCGAGCGCGAACGCGGGTGGGACGTTGAGGCCGAGAGGAGCCTGATGCCAACCGACTGGATTCATAGTTCAACCCGCCAACATGGGCTGACCGTGGGGGTGGCGATCGTGATGGCGCTCTTCCTCGGGTTCGCCGCTATCGGGTGTGGGAACAGCACCAGCGGCAGCACGAGTACCACGACCACGTCAACCACCGCGATCAGCAAGGCCCAGTTCCTGGTCAAGGCCAACGCGATCTGCACGCTGGGCAACAAGACGCTCAACAAGGTGGGGGCAAAGCTGGGCAACAACTCGAGCCAGGCGCAGATCACGGCCGCCGTGCGGACCGCTTACGTGCCTTCCATTCAGGCTCAGATCAATGGCATCCGGAGCCTGGGCGCGCCGTCCGGAGACGAAGCCACGGTCACGAACATGCTCAACATCGCTCAGGCGGACCTGAACAAGATCAAGGCTGACCCGACCCTGCTGGTCGGCAAGCAGGATCAGTTCGCCAACTTCGCAAAGATCGCCCACCCTTACGGGCTGACGCGCTGCGCTCCTAGCAGCTAAGCGGTATGCGTGAGCTCTCAGGCGCCGTGACCGAGTGCCGCAGGCCCCCCGGCCCGCTCAGCGAACGCCGACCTCGCGATTGACGAACGGCTTGTAGCTGCGGCACGGCTCGCCGCGCAGGCCTGGGCAGGGCGGCAGCCCGGTGCCGGTGTGGACGCCCGGGACGGCGGGGAGGAGGAGGCGGGAGGGCATCTGGCGCGAGTGCGCGACCGCCACCCGGGCGGTCCCGTTGGGCTTGGCGTCGTCGAAGGCCCAGACGGGCTGGTCGCCGCCGACCGCGGCGAGCGTCACACGGATGCGAGAGTGCCTCCGGTAGACGTGGCCCTGGTAGTAGAGGGGAATCGTGACCTTTGCCCAGTGGTTCTTCGGTAGCGGGGCGGCGTCGGACCTTCGCAGGCTCAACACCGGCTCGAGCGGGGTGCTCTTACTCGGGTCGAGCTTGCGCCCGCTGCTCCTCAGCCAGCCGCTCTGGACGAAGGTCTCCTTGCCGTCGGGTCGCACCTCTGAGACCGTCGCCTGTAGGTCGACGTTCGGGGCCGACGAGCGAATCCACGCCTGGAGGGCGCCGGCGCCGATCACCGTCACGTTCGAGGCGAGGCGGGGGCTCATGTACGAGACGGCGTGGCCGGCAGGGGTCTGTGTCCAGTGGTACGCCGGGGTCTCGGTCCAGAGCCCGCCGGGGCCGGAGCCGGTGTTGCCCGTGAAGTCGGTCGGCGGACGGGCGGATGCGTCCCATGTGAAGGCCTCGGCGCCGGCCTTGGCGCGCTTGCTGGACTTGAGCTCTCCGCCCTCGGCGAGGTACAGGGAACGCGCGTGCGTGCCCGGGACCGGGAAACTGCTGAATGACCGCTCGAACGCGGGGAACGGGGTGCCGGGCCGCGAGCCACCCGCGCCGTTGTCGAACAGGATCCGGACCGGCGGTAGCGCCTGGAACGCGGAGCGGGCGGCGGCGTAGCTCGGTTGCTGCTGGATCGGGTCGGGCGGCAGGTTGACCCCGGAGATGCCCATGGCGCTTTGGTAGATCACCGGGGCGAGCGCCTTCTGCCCCGGGGTCAGCTGCGGCTTTCGCCGCGCCACGTAGAGCTCGAGGAAGTCGTACCAGCGGTTGAACGTAGCGGGGTCGAGCGAGTCGATGTGCGCCCCGTTGGTGAACGTGAACCACTTTCGGTTCGTGCCGGTGAAGTGCGACGGAAGCGCCGGGCAGTGGCCGCCGGTCTGCTCGTCCGTCCATTGGCAGGCGAGGAACACCGGGGCGCGGATCTTGTGGACGAAGGTGATCGGCGAAAGCGGATCCGCGACCTTGGGCCGGTAGTAGTTGTTGCGCCGGATCTTCCTGATCAGGTTGACGGCCTCCGGGTGCAGGTCCTGGTTGGACTCGCAGGTCGTGTCGCCGTTCTGGATCCGCTCGTACGCCCACTGCTGACCGCCGGTGGCAGACGCCGGCAGCGCGTCGTGGACGCGGTCCTCAGCCCACTGGAGCGCGAAGCCCGTGTTGAGGATGCCGCCCGGATAGAGGGTCGTCTGAGTGTTGTCGATCACCGAGAGCGGCGCGATCGCGTCCAGGTCGGGGGGGCGCGTGGCCCCGACGAAGAGCTGGCTGATGCCGCCGTAGGAGACGCCCATCATCCCGACCTTGTGGTGGAGCACCCACGGCTGGCGGGCGACGGTCTCGATGGCGTCGTAGCCGTCGAGCGCCTGGAGTGGCTCGAAGTAGTCGAACGCTCCGCCCGAGCAGCCGGTGCCCCGCATGTTGATGTCGACGACCGCGAAACCGAGGGCGTTGGCGATCGGCGCGACCGAGCTCTCGCCGCCGTTCGGGTTCGCGTACCCGTAGCCGGAGTACTCGATCAGGGTCGGATAGGGGCCGCCGCCTGACGGAAGGTGCACGTCGATCGCGAGCTTGGTCCCGTCGCGGGTGCTCAGGTACCCATAGCCGCTGGCGGGCAGCGTCTGGTCGTAGATCTTGGTGTTCGGCGGTGCCGGGCGGTTCGAGAGCACTCGGAGC
>JBOGZC010000155.1:0-4582 GCA_050697075.1 Solirubrobacterales bacterium
ATGCGCATCCTCGTCACCGGCGGGGCCGGCTACATCGGCAGCGTCTCGGTCGAGCGGCTCGTCGATACCGGCCACGAGGTGACGGTGCTCGATTCGCTCGTCACGGGCCATCGCGAAGCGGTCCCGCGCTCGGTCGAGCTCGTCGTCGGCAGCATCGGCGACGCCGATCTCGTCGCGCCGCTGTTGCGGCGCCGCGGCATCGACGCCGTGCTCCATTGCGCGGCTCGCTCGCTGGTCGGCGAGTCGCTGCGCGCGCCGGACCTCTACGAACGTGAGAACGTGCACGGCGGGGCGGCCCTGCTGGCGGCGATGCGCGAGGCTGGCGTGCGCCGGCTCGTGTTCAGCTCGTCCGCCGCGGTCTATGGCGTTCCGAGGAGCTCGCCGATCGACGAGTCGGCACCGCTCGAGCCGATCAACCCGTACGGCGACACGAAGCGTCGCTTCGAGGCGGCCATCGAGGACGCCGCGGACACCTCGGCCTTGCGGGCGATCACGCTGCGCTACTTCAACGCGGCCGGCGCGAGCCACGCCAACGGCGAGGCCCACGACCCCGAGACGCACCTCATCCCGAACATCCTCGGCGCGGTCGAGACCGACACGCCGCTGACCCTCTTCGGCGACGACTACCCCACCCCGGATGGCACGGCGGTGCGCGACTACGTCCACGTCGAGGACCTCGCCGATGCCCATCTTGGTGCGCTCGAGCGGACGGCCTTCGCCGGAGGTTCGGGCCTGCTGGCGCTGAACCTCGGCTCCGGGCGTGGCTTCAGCGTGCGCGAGGTCATCGATGCCGCGTCCGAGGTCGTCGGGCGACCCGTGCCGGTCGTCGTCGGGCCGAGGCGCGAGGGCGACCCCCCGGTGCTCGTCGCCGCCAACGATCTCGCCCGGGACGTGCTCTCGTGGGCACCGCGCCGCGGCACGCTGGAGGAGATGATCGGCTCGGCCTGGGCCTGGCGCCTGCGCCATCCGGCCGGCTATGGGGCGTGAGCACTTGCACCTGAGGCCGAGAGGCTGAGTCGACCCTGAGCCGGCCCCGACCGGCTGCAGACCTCTCCGATGTCACCCCCGGTGTCACAGAACCTTCTGGACCTACCCCGCTTTCGTGGACACCTAGCATCGCGGCAGCGGCCGCGGGAAGGAGTCCACGATGAGGAGGCAGACCCACTACAGCAGCGAGTTCCGGGCCGAGGCCGTTCGTCTGGCCGAGACCTCGGGCCAGTCGATCCGCCAGGTGGCCCTCGAGTTGGGCATCTCGAACGAGAGCCTGGGGCGGTGGGTCACCCTGGCCCACCAGCGGCCCGCGGGAGCGCCGCTCGCTGACGAGGAGCGGGCCGAGCTCGTCGAGCTCCGCCGGCGGGTGAAGGTCCTCGAGACCGAGCGCGAGATCCTGCGAAAAGCAGCCGCCTTCTTCGCTCAGGAGACCGAGCGGACCCGGTGACCCGGTTCCGCTTCGTCGAGCAGGAGAAGGCACGCTATCCGGTGCGCATCCTCTGTGTCGCCCTCGGCGTCTCCCCGAGCGGCTACTACGCCTGGCGATCACGCGGCCCTTCCGCGCGGGAGCGCGCGGACGCGGTCCTCGCGGCGGAGATCCGGCGTTCCCACGCGCGCAGCCGCGGGACCTACGGCGTGCCCCGCATCCACGCCGACCTTGCCGAGGCCGGGCAGCGGGTCTCGCGCAAGCGCGTCGCCCGGCTCATGCGGGCCGACCACCTCGCCGGCGTCCACCGCCGCCGGTTCGTGCGGACGACGATCCGCGACGAGCATGCGGCGCCGTTCCCCGACCTCGTCAACCGCGACTTCAGCGCCACCGGTCCCGACCGGCTCTGGGTCGCCGACATCACAGCGCTCCCCACCCGGGCGGGCGTCTGCTATCTCGCGTCCATCGTCGACGCCTGGAGCCGCCGGGTCGTCGGCTGGTCGATGGCGAGCCACATGCGCGCCGAGCTCGTCACGGCCGCGCTGGAGATGGCGCTCGTCCATCGCCGGCCGGGCAGCGACGTCGTCCACCACTCCGACCACGGGTCGCAATACACGAGCCTCGCCTTCGGCTGCCGGCTGCGCGAGTCCGGGATCGCGGCGTCGATGGGTTCGGTCGGCGACTGCTACGACAACGCGATGGCCGAGAGCTTCTTCGCGACGCTCGAGACCGAGCTGATCGACCGCTCGGAGTGGGCCAGCCCCGCCGCGGCGAAGGCCGCGGTGTTCGACTACATCGAGGTCTTCTACAACCGGATCCGCCGCCACAGCAGCCTCGGGAACCTCAGCCCTGGGCAGTACGAGGAGCGCTATCGTTCAACTCCGGCCGTCGCGGTCGTTTGAGGCAACCCGTCCACGAAACCGGGGCAACTCCATTCTACCTAGCCCGGTGCCGGCCTCTCGCGTCAAGATCTGGCGTTCTGTGAAGCGTTCCGCCTCTCGAGGTGGCAAACCGTGCCGCAATCCCGCTGGTCCGGCGCTTCGGTTCACGAAGTGCCGCCTGGCGACACCAGAGGTGACAGCTCGAGCGGCCATGGCGCGCCAGAGCCAGTGGCCGCGCGGCGGCGACTGAACCGCAAGATCAATCACGGATAGGTGGCGCTGCGACTCCAGCGGCTCGAGGAGCGCGTACATGGGCCCCGTACGCATCTCCAAGCGTATCGTTATGTTCTGCAGTTAGAGCCGCGCCGCCATTTCGGGTTGCCTAGAGAGCGTGCCGGTGTCACGGGTCATAGGTCGGCCGTGGCACCTTGCGTTCCTCAACGCGGACGCCATCGCCGTTGAGGACGTGCCGGTCGGCTAACGGCGCGGCCAGTGGCGCGGTCAGGTCGAAGAAGTAACCACCCGCATTCGTGGCCGACAGCGATGGCCAGTCGCGGCAATCCGTCTTTATCTGCACTTCAGTCGCGCGCTCCACCATGCTCGTGACCCAGCAGGAAGACTGTGGGCCGCCGAGGACCTCCACGCCGATAGCTCGATCGTCGATGACCCAGAAGCCGGTGATGTTGACCGCGTGGGGCCAAGTGACGACGAGGAGCCAAGTAGCTACGAGGATCGCGATGAGGCCCACCCCAACGACGGTTCGTCGGACCCAGCGTCGGGTCATGGCCCCGACCTGGTCAAGGCTGGACCTTCACCCAGCCCGGCAGGCCGTAATAAGCAACGCGGATGTCGGTGAAATACACGAAGCAACAGAGGGGGAACATGCCAGTGATGATCCCCCTGGCGACGACCCTGCCACCGGTCGTGGTGGTGAAAACCGAACCGCCAGAGTCGCCATGGTTGATGCCGGTATCGCCCCTCGTTCCCTCGACGACATTGCGCGCCCAAACGCCGCCCCCATACCAGACGTCGATACCGACTGCGGTGACCCGCCACCCTCCCAGCTCACCGGTCGTAACACCGCCAGTGATGAAGGTATCGCCCACCTTCGCGTAGCCCGACCCCATAGAGTCCACCCACGAGTAGGTGCTGGAGTTGTACGGACCACGGTAGATGGCTGTCCCGGAGGCTCTCCCAGAGGACATGTTGACCAAGGCAACGTCGCCGCGGGAGGTGGTCTGGCCCGTGTAGTACTGAGTTCCGGCCGTCTCGCTCCAATTCTCTCCGGACCCCGAGGTCACGGTCCCCATCGACTGGCTCGGGGCCGAAACGGTGCCACCGTTCGGAATGCAATGCGCGGCGGTCAACATGCCGTCGCCATTACCTGAGCCTGTACCCGTCCACGGGAACGCTGTGGAGCAACTCAAGGCGCCGTTTACCTTGGCGCCTCCCCAGAACGGCGAATAGTCATCCTGACGGGAGGCGGGACTTGCGATCCCGGGATTCGAGGCAATCCGCACCGTAATCGCCTCGGTTCCATAGCGCTTGACGAGCTCTTGAAACAAGGCATCGCTCGCCTTGCTAACGGTGATGGTCACTCGATTGCCCTTGTGATCGGGCGCCGTCTGTCGGAGCAGATCCGTGTCGGGCACTCCATCGGCGGCCAGTGTCGTGATCTCATCCTTGATCGTCTCAAGTTGTCGATACGAGAACGCGACGTCGCGAGTGCGGACGGGTTGTGTCTCGTCGATCTTCAGCGCACCCAAGAGCTGGGAGCCCTTGGCACTCGCGGCGGAGACCACGACGGTGTTGGTGACGGGGTCGATCCAGGGGTAGCCGATATCATCCGGGTGGTCGATGGCGAACTGCATCGCGTCGTCGAATGCCTGCGCCTGCTTCTCGCTCGTAGGGCGAGCCTGCGTGAGTTCGGGCACGAGTTCGAGCCCGCTGGCATCCAGCTCTGGGGCGCTCGATGGCGGTCCGATCCCGACCAATCCGTTGCTCGTGCGCAGGTCGACTCCCGTTCGCGAGTAGGCTGCGTCACCCGGCCACAGCAACCCGGCGATCACGAGCGTCAGCGAGAGACACGCCGGCCAGGCGAGCTTCCAGGACGCCCGGCTTGAAGGGTTGAACAGCCTTGGGCTCGTCATTGGGAACCCCCCTCTCGCTTCGGCGCCACCGGCGGGACGTGTCGGCACGTTACATCCGAATCGGTGGGTGTGTCAATGCGAGATTGACCTGGAGTGACGTAGCGTCTCTCTTGTGGACTTTCGCCCAGCGAGTG
>JBOGZC010000156.1:0-4465 GCA_050697075.1 Solirubrobacterales bacterium
TCGTCGCTCTTGGCGACGATCCGCTCTATGTACACCTCCGTCTCGCTCTTCGGCTGTGTGTACCAGTCGCCGTCGAACGGGTCCACGATCGCCCGCCGCGCCTCGAGGTCAAGCTCGCGAACCTCGTAGGAGCGCCCCAGGTGCAGGTAGACGGCGCCGGGGTGAACCGTCGTGAACGCCCGTTCGGCCTCGACCGCGCCGAGGAGCTCGCCCGAGGCCGCATCAACGACGGCCACCGAGTCGGCCGAGGCCGACCGCAGCGAGATGTCGCCCGCTGGAAAGCGGGGCGATCGAGGCAGGTAGCGATCCCCGCGCCCGTGCCGCAGCTCGCCGATGGAGACGAGCGCCTCCGCGCGCTCGCGCCACCGCTCGCCGAACACCGCCGCGTCGGCATCGGAGAGGGGAAGCTCGTAGGCAGCCGCCACGAGGTGGGCCAGCTGAATGCGGTCGTTCTCGTGATCCAGGATCGCCGCCTCGACCGGGCGCTCGAGGAACTCCTCCGGGTGGCGGCAAAAGAACTGGTCCAGCGCGTCGGCACCGGCGACGTAGACGGCGAGGCCATCCGTGCGGCGCCCGGCGCGCCCCCACATCTGCCGCAGGCTTGCGACGGTGCCCGGGAAGGTCACGCAGATCGCCGCGTCGAGGTGGCCGATGTCGATCCCGAGCTCGAGCGCATCGGTCGCCACGACCGCCAGCAGGTCCCCGGCCGCGAGACGCGCCTCGATCTCGCGTCTCTGCGCAGGGGTGTAGCCGGCCCGATAGGGAGCGATCCGTTCCGCCAGGTCGCCTCGGCCGAGCTCCTCCAGCCTCATCCTGGTGAAGCGCTGGATCAGCTCGATCCCCCGGCGGCTCCGCAGAAAGCAGATCGTGCGAAGGCCCTCGCCAACGAGGTCGGCCAAGAGCTCCGCCGCCTCGGACAACACCGAGCGGCGGGTCATCGATCGAGGGTCGATCAGGGGCGGGTTCCACATCGCGATCCGCCGCCGCGCGCGCGGCGCTCCGTCGGAGTCGACCAGCTGGAACGGCTCGCCGACCAGCCGCTCCGCGAGCTCCACCGGGTTGTCGATCGTGGCCGAGGCCAAGACGAAGCGCGGATCGCTGCCGTAGCGAGCGGCGAGGCGGCGCAGGCGGCGGAGCACGTTGGCGACGTGCGAGCCGAACACGCCCCGATAGGTGTGGGCCTCGTCGACCACGACCCATCCGAGGTTGGCCAGGAAGTCGCCCCAGCTCTTGTGATGGGGAAGAACGCCGACGTGGAGCATGTCCGGGTTCGTGAGGATCAGGTTCGAGCGACGCCGGATGCCCGGCCGGTCCTCCCGCGGCGTGTCGCCATCGTAAATCGCGTGGCGCAGCTGGCCAAGGCCGAGGTCCGAGAGCTTTCGCGCCTGGTCCTGTGCCAGGGCCTTGGTCGGGTACAGGTAGAGCGCCCTCGCGCTGCCCTCTCGTGCCAGGTGGTCGAGCACCGGGAGGTTGAAGGAGAGCGATTTGCCCGAGGCGGTGCCGCTGGTGACCACGACGTTCCCGGCCGCGACCGCGTCGAGCGCCTCGAGCTGATGCGAATAAAGGGCTTCGACCCCGCTGGCGCGCAGCGCCGACGCGAGGTCGGGCGCCAGCGAGGAGGGGATCTCGACCGTCTCCGCCGATCGGGCGGTCTCGAGGCTCTCGGCCACCAGGCGGCCGTCGAGGCGGCCCGGCTCGATCGCGCGCTCCCAGCCCGCCGATGCGGTGACCCCGTCGACGGCGCTAGCCACGTGTGGCGGGCGCGGCATCGGGAGCATTCCGGCCGACGCCGTGGATCGCGGCGGCCACTCGCAGGGCGTCGAGAGCGCTTCGATCGTGGAGCCGGAGGACGTCGGCGCCCGCGGCCACCGCGAGCGCGGTTGCCGCGGCGGTGGCCCACTCCCGCTCGACCGCAGGCGTCCTGCGCTCCCACGAACCGGCCAGCACGGCGCCCAGGAAATCCTTGCGGGAGAGGGCCACGAACAGGGGTCGGCCCAGGGCGCGCAGCTGACCCAGCCCGGCGAGGATCCGCAGGTCATCCTCGACCGAGAGGTCGAAGTCGAGCCCCGGATCCAGCGCGATCTGCTCCTCGCCGATCCCGTGCCCGATCGCCGCCTCGATCCGGTCCGAGAACCATCGGACGAGGTCGCTGACGGGATCCGCGTGACCAGAGGGCTCGCGACCCGACCGGGGCGGTCCCTCGATGTGCATGAGGACGTAGCCGCATCCCCGCTCTCCCACGAGACTCCACATTTCGGGGCCCCCGCCCGAGATGTCGTTGATCGCGGCCGCGCCCGCGTCGAGCGCTCGCCGCGCCACCTCGGGCTGGAAGGTGTCGACGCTCAGCGGCACTCCGGCGCCCAGCGCCAGGCCCTCGACGGCCGGGATCAGCTTGGCCGCCTCCTCTTCCACCGACACCGGGGGGCCGCTGGCGGCCGGAACGGCGCCGACGTCGAGCAGGTCGAAGCCGGCCGACGCCAACGACAGGCCGTGCTCGACGGCGTCCTCGGGCGTAGCGCTGCGCGCGCCCTCGAAGAACGAGTCGGCGCTCGCGTTGACGATCCCCGCGGCGAGCGGGGCCGGGAGCTCGAGCACCCGATCGGCGAGCCGCCAGGCAGTCATCTCGACCTACGTTAGTGGTCGACGGCGCGAGCGACCGTGGAGCCAGACGGGTCCGTGTACCGTGCCCGGCCGTGCCCCTGCGCTGTGCCTACACCGACCTCGACGGCACCCTGCTCGGACACCGGGGCTCGCTGTTTCGAGACGCGGAGGGGGACTTCTCGCTGCGGCAGGCGAGGATGCTCGAGGCCTGCCACCGGGCCGGCGTCGAGGTGGTGATCATGTCGGGCCGCCGCGAGGCCCAGGTCATGGCCGACACCCGGCTGCTGGGCCAGACCTCCTACATCTACGAGGCGGGCTGCGGGGTGGTGATCGACGGCGAGCGGACGCTCCTCACCGGGGACTGGCTTCCGGACGACGACGGCACCCCGGCCGAGAAGATGCTCGCCGCCGGCATTCCGGATCTCCTGTTCGAGCGGTTCTCCGGGCGTCTCGAATGGCATCGGCCCTGGCACCGCGAACGTCAGCTCTCGCATCTCTTTCGGGGCTTGGCGGACGTCGGCGAGGCGAACGCGCTGCTCGCCGAGCACGGGCACTCGGATCTCCGCTTCCTGGACAACGGCGCGATCGTCCGCTCCATGGCGGGCATCGACAGCCCGGCCCACGCCTACCACCTCGTTCCTGGAGGCGCGAGCAAGGCGAAGGCGGTGGGCTTCCACATGCGCGCTCGCGAATACGCGCCCGAGGAGTGCATCGGCATCGGCGACTCACTGGAGGACCTCGACGTGTCCGAGTTCGTCGGCCGCTTCTTTGTAGTCGCCAACGGCCCCGAGCGTGATCCCGGCCTGCGCGAGGCGATCGCGGGCCGGTCCAACGTGACCGTCACCGAGGGCCGTAACGGCGACGGCGCCTACGAGGCGGTCGTCAGCACCCTGGCCGAGCGCTCCTGAGCGATCACCGCCCCGGGTCCCCTCAGCGCGTCAGCTTCTCCAACAGCTGGACGACGTGGACGTATGGCTCGCCCGTCGCCCGCTCCAGGCCGATCTCGCAGGTTCGATTGCTGGAGACGTAGGCGTCGAACTCTCCTGAACGGATTTCAGCCGCCTCCTCGAGCGTTGCGGCTTCCGTCAACTCCGGGTGGAGAAAGCCGCGATCCCCCGCGAAGCCGCAGCAGGTCGCCGAGGGTGGGACGTGGACTTCGTCGGCGAGCTCCCCCGCAAGCGCGCGGAGCGACCGGTCCAGACCGACGTGGCGCCCGCCGCAGGTGGGGTGGACCGTGACCGAGCCAAGCTTTCCGCGGATCGCGAGCCGGGGCACGAGCTGGTCCCCCGCCCAGGAGACCGCGTCGATCACCTCGAGCTGGCCGTGGCGCTCGCGGTTGTCGTCGCCCAGGGCAGAGGGAACCTCGTCCAGCAGAGCGTGGGTGCACGAGCTTGCGTCGATGACCGTGGGCAGCCCTCCCTCATCAGACCAGCCCCAGAGCCGCTCCACGATCCGGTTCGCCATCCACCCGTGCCCGTCGCGATAGCCCTTGGAGGCCCAGGGCGTCCCGCAGCAGGAGCCGGCGACGTCAGGCGGGATCCATACCGGGAGCCCCGCGCGCTCAGACACGCGGACCACGGCTTCGGGCAGGCTCGTGGCGTCGGGCTGGGCGCGCGAAGCGCCGAAGATGCGGTTGATGCAGGCGGGCACGTAGACCGCCGCCGCCCCCTGGCGCGTCGTCTTTGGAAGCGTCGGCTGGGCCGGCCTCGGCATCGACGGGGCCCACTCCGGAACCAGCTCCCGGCCGGCGAGGCTCCTGGCGGCTCGCGAGGCGCGGCGCAACGGCGCATCCCCAAGCGCCCGGGCAATCGCTCCGCCGGCGCGCAGCCCGCCGCGAGCGGCTCGCTCGACGGCGCGCCAGCGC
>JBOGZC010000157.1:0-4324 GCA_050697075.1 Solirubrobacterales bacterium
CCAGCTTTGTTCAGGTTCGGCTGTCAGCCTGCCCGGTCGATGGGTCGGCCCTTGCTGGTGGTGCTGTCGGCACTTGTGCCGGCGCTTGCGATGGGCTGCGGCGGCGGGGGTTCCGGCGGGAGCTCCGCGCCCGTGTCAACGACCGTCTCGGCCGAGCCGTCACTCCGTCCGGCCAACGGCCACAACAACTCCACGAGCGTCTACGCCGCCGACCGCCCCGGGATGCTGGCACGGGTTGCGAGGAGGTTTCCCGCTCGTGTCTACGTCCCGAACAGCCTCAGCAACACCGTGAGCGTGATCAACCCCCGGACCTATCACGTGATCGACCAGTTTCCGGTCGGCCAGCTTCCGCAGCACGTAACGCCCTCCTACGACCTGAAGACGCTCTGGGTGAACGACAACGCCGGCAACAGCCTGACCCCGATTGATCCCGAGACCGGCAAGCCCGGCAAGCCGGTGCCGGTTGCCGATCCATACAACCTCTACTTCACGCCGGACGGCCGCCACGCGATCGTGGTCGCGGAGGCGGAGCAGCACCTCGACTTTCGCGATCCGCACACGATGAAGCTGCAGCATTCGCTCGCGGTCCCGTGCGCCGGCGTGAACCACATGGACTTCACGGCGGACGGTCGATACCTGCTCGCGAGCTGCGAGTTCGGGGGGAACCTGGTCGAGGTGGACGTTGCCAAGCAGAAGGTGATCGGCACCCTCTCGCTACCCTCGGGTTCGATGCCGCAGGACGTGAAGCTGTCGCCGGATGGGCGCACGTTCTACGTGGCCGACATGATGAAAGGCGGGGTCTGGCGGATCGACGCGCGCCGCTTCCGGCAGGAGGGCTTCATCCGTACCGGCGCCGGGGCCCACGGCCTGTTCGTAAGCCGCGACTCACGGAAGCTCTACGTCACCAACCGAAGCGAAGGCTCGATCTCGGTGATCTCCTTCAAGGCGAACAGGGAGATCGACAAATGGCGCATCCCGGGAGGGGGGAGTCCCGACATGGGCGGCATCTCGGCCAACGGCAGGGTGCTCTGGGTGAGCGGTCGCTACGACGGCGTGGTCTATGCAATCAGCACGCGAACCGGGAAGCTGCTCGCGAAGATCCCAGTGGGCCAGGGGCCGCACGGATTGTGTGTGTACCCGCAGCCCGGACGCTATTCCCTTGGACATACCGGCGTGTTCCGGTAAGCAGCCGAGTCGAACGTCATCCGCCGCCGTAGGCCACCACGAGATCGGTGGCGATGCCGACGAAGAACCCCAGAGACAGCAGCCACAGCCCGAGCTCCCGGTGGCCGTAGCGGCGCATCGCGGTCCACACCTCGCCGATCACATAGAGGATCGCCCCACCCGAGACCGCGTAGAAGAGGAGCTCCAGGGGCTCGGAGGTGACGTTGTAGCCGACGATCGAGCCGACGAAGGTCGGTCCTCCGCCCACCAGCCCGGCCAGCGCGAGCCAGCCCCAGGTGGGCCGCACCGCTCCCAGCGGCCCGACGATCCCGAAGCCCTCCGTGGCGTTGTGGAGCGCGAAACCGATGATCAAAACCGTGGCTAGGCTGATCTCTCCGGTCGACGCCGAGACTCCGATCGCCAGCCCCTCGGCGAAGTTGTGCAGGCCGATTGCCGCCGCGATCGTCATCCCAGTTCGAAGCGCCCGCGCCCGCGCGGCCGCCGCCTCCTGTTCCATGGTGAGCGCGTCGTCGACCGTGAGCTCCGACGATCCTCCGGCGATCGGTGGCGGTCCCCCCTTGCTCGGGCGCATGCGAGCCTCGAGGACGGCCAGCCCGGCGGTGCCGGCTGCGAATCCGCCCCCGAGGAGCAACGCCAAGCCGATGGCGCGCCCGAGGCTCTGGTCTCCATCCTTGAAGCCCTCTACGGCGCCTTCGACAATCGAGAACCCATGCTCCATGACGTCGACGAACAGGAAGGCGAGCACGCCCACCGCGAACATCGCGAGGGCGATGCGGGAGCGGGTGCCGAGCAGGTCCAACCGGGCGAAGGGCAGGCCGAGGAAGATCGTGAAGCCTGCGAGCGCGCCGAGCACGACGGTGTCCATGAACGACAAGCGAGTCCTCCTGAGCGACGAGTGCGGTTAGGAAACCCTAATTCCCATGACTGCCATGGGGATCTTAGGCTACCCTAACCGATCCGTGCTGCGCGCCATCCCGCGCCCCGTCGCCTCGGTTCGCGGCAATGTGCGATGACTTGGGTCGGGGCAAGGTGACCGACACGTCGGCGCCGCCCTCCGGTCGGTTCCTGGCGCTCGCCCGGCCCCCGTGAAGCTCGGCGACGGTGCGGACTATGGACAGTCCGAGGCCCGTTCCCTCGCTTGTTCGAGCTGGATCGGCGCGGGTGAAGCGCTCCCACGCGTGAGGGAGGTAGTCGGTCGGGAACCCGGGCCCATCGTCCAGGACGTGGAGCTCAACCGACTTGGCGCGAACCTGCGCTGCCAGCTCGATCCGTTTCGCCGCGTACCGGATTGCGTTGCTCAGGAGGTTGTCCAAGGCCTGGCCCACGCGATCGCGATCGACGCTCACTGAAGCCACGCTTGGGGCACTCGCGGTGATGGTGAGGCCATCTGGTGCGGCTCGCCGCCCGCGTTCGGCTGCGGCCAACAGCAGGTCAGTGGCCTGCACTTTGGTCGTTCGCAGCACGCTCCGGTCGTCGTCGGCGCGAGTCAAGAGAAGTAGGTCGTCGGTCAAGCGCCTCAGGCGATCAGTCTCCTCGATCGCCGAGTCCGTGGCGAGCTGCAAGGCCTGGCCGGTGGGCCGGTCGCGGGCGATCAGCTCGAGCTCGGTCCGAAGCGCCGACAGGGGGCTTCGGAGCTCGTGGCTGGCGTCGGAGATGAAGGTGCGCTCGCGCGTCACTGAGCCCTCGATCCGCGCGAGCATCTCGTTCAGCGTCCGGCCAAGCCTGCCGAGCTCGTCGTTGCCGCTTGCGGACGGGAGCCGGCTGCCAAGGTCCGAGGCGGAGATCGTTGCCGCGCGTCGCCGCATGGCGTCGACTGGCCTGAACGCGGCGCCGGTGAGTGCGTAGCCGGCCAGCGATGCGAGCACGAGCGCCGCTGTGCCTCCCACCAGGAGCTGCGCGGTGAGGTTGCTCAGGGCATTATTACGCTGGGTGGTCGATTGGCCGACGATGACCACGAGCCGCCTGCCCTGACCACGGATGGGGGCGGCGAGGAGTCGAAAGGACTGATCCCCCGCGATCCGAGCACTTCCGGATACAGGTTGACCTTCGCGGGAGGCTCTGGCCAGCGAGGTGGCGCCGACGAGCGGATGGCCGGGAAGGCCCGGGGTTTGGTCGAGGACAGTCCCGGGCGCTTCGACGATCTGCGCGACTTGGCCTCTCGTTCCGATGGCACCATTGAGGCGAGCCTCGGTCAGACCGCTGTCCGACTGCTGCGCGAGGGCGGCGATGTCGGCCACACGGGAACTCAGAGACTGGTCGAGGGCGCTGTCGAGGTTTGACTCGACGCGTTGATGGACGAACAGACCGGTTGCGGCCAGAAGTGCCGTCATCACGGCGGCGAAGGCGAAGGTCAGCCGGATGCGGACCGGGAGGCGAGTCAATTTCGAGCGTCCTCGCGCAACCGATAACCCTGACCTCGGATCGTCTCGATGCTTCGGGTGCCGAACGGGAGGTCGATTCGCTCCCGCAACGCCCGTATGTGCTGGTCCACGACGTTGGAGCGATTCTCGTACGCCAGATCCCAGGCTGCCTCGAGCAAGTCGAAGCGCGACAGCACCACTCCCGGCTGGCGCATGAACGCTTCCAGCAGTGCCAGCGGTTTGCCGATGAGCTTGATCTCGACCCCATCTCGCCAGACCCTGCGACTCGCCAGGTCGAGGCGGAGGCTCCCCGCCTCGAGCGCGGTCGGCCGTTGAACGGGTTCGCGGCGCGCCAGTGCGCGGAGCCGGGCCGTCAGCTCGTCCAGCTCGAACGGCTTCGTGAGGTAGTCGTCCGCCCCATCATCGAGCCCGGCGACGCGGTCCTCTACTGCCCCACGGGCCGTGAGCATCAACACAGGCGTCCAAATGCCTTCTGCACGCAGGCGTCGACACGTTTCGAATCCATCGATCCCCGGCAACATCACGTCCAGGACGATGCCGTCGTAGCGGGTCGCGCCGACCATCCAGAGCGCGTCCTCCCCGGTTGACGCCACATCCACCGTCATTCCCTCGCCGCGGAGGGCGCGGCGCAGCAGGTCGGCCATCTTGGCCCTGTCTTCGACGACCAGGACCTTCATCGGATGAGTGTCTCGCGAGACAAGTGAACTTCGCCTGAACAGGGGCCCCGTGGACCGGGTCGTCCGGGCGCCCGCGTGGGG
>JBOGZC010000158.1:0-4278 GCA_050697075.1 Solirubrobacterales bacterium
GCAGCCGGCACCTCGTAGACGTCCCGGATCTTCAGGCCCACGATCCGGTCCTCGATCTGGTCGACGATCCCGACCCCGTGGCGCCCGCCGATCTCGCCGGCGCGCTCGAGCAGGTCGACCAGCCCGCGGCGCTCGCCGTCGAGGCTCACGGGGCAGCCGCCCTCGAAGCCCACCCGGATCAGCTCGGGCTCATCCGGCGCCTCGGTGGGACGAGTCACCAGCTGAAATACGTCGTCGGGAGCCGGGCTGCCCAGATCCTCGATCGCCCCGCCCTCCGACGAGCGGCCCCAGAGGTTGTCGTCGATCGAGTAGGGAGGCGCCTCTGTCCCCCCCTTGACCGGGATCCCGTGCTCGCGGGCATAGGCGATCTCCTCCTCGCGGCCCATGCGCCACTCGCGCACCGGAGCGATCACCTTGAGCTTGGGATCGAGCGTCGCGACGGTCGCCTCGATCCTCACCTGGTCGTTGCCCTTGCCGGTGCAGCCGTGCGCGATCGTGTCGCAACCGGCGGCGCGAGCGTGCTCGACGGCCAGCTTGGCGATCAGTGGGCGGCCGAGCGCCGTGAACAGCGGGTATCCCGAGCCGTACACGGCGTTCGCCTTGATCGCCGGCAGGACGTAGTCGCGGGCGAACTCCTCGCGGGCGTCGGCCACGACCGCGTCCACGACCCCCATGTCGCGCGCCTTCGCGACGATCACCTCCCAGTCCTCCCCCGGCTGCCCGAGGTTCACCGTCAAGGTCACCACCTCGGCCTCGTAGCGCTCCTGGATCCAGCGCAGCATGACCGAGGTGTCGAGCCCGCCCGAGTAGAGCAGCAGCACTCGGCCGACCTGCTCCGGGTCGGCCTCATACGACGCGATCCGCTGCGCTCGGGGCTCGCTCATCGGGGTCGCGAAGTCTCGCACGCCACGGGGGACGAAGAGCCCCGGTGCGACCACGGCGTCCGCCATCATCCCCCTGTGCGCCGTGCGCTCCACATCCTCTCCGTCGCGCTGATCACCGCCGGGGTCGTGATCCTCGCCGACGTGGCGACGACGCTCGCCTGGCGCGAGCCCGTGTCGAGCCTCTATGGCTCGATCCAGCAGCACGAGGCCGCCAGCCAGCTCGCCGATCTCGAGCAGCGGTTCCCGAGCGCCGCGGACCTGCGAAGGGCCGAGCGCAGAAACGGCAGCCGCCAGCGGGTCGGGGTGCTGGCGGACCTGTTCGCGAAGCGGGTCCAAACGGGCGAGGCGATCGGGCGAATCGTCATCCCGAGCATCGGCCTCAACGTGGTCGCCGTTCAGGGCACCGACACCGCGAGCCTCCAGAAGGGCCCCGGCCACTACCCCGACACCCCGTTTCCGGGCCAGGGGGGAACCACCGCCTTCGCCGGCCACCGGACCACGTACCTGGCCCCCTTCCGCCACCTCGACTCGCTCGGAGCAGGGGACCTGATCCAGGTCGAGATGCCGTACGCCACCTTCTCCTACCGGATGCAGGGAACCCGGGTCGTGTCACCCTCGGACGTCGGGATCGTGCATCGGGTCGGCTACGACCGACTGGTGCTCACCGCATGCCATCCCCTGTACTCGGCGGCAGAGCGGATCGTCGCCTTCGCCCGATTGAAGCGAGTTCGCGCCGACTCGCTCCGCCGGGGCTAGGGGCGCGCGCCGAGCAGGTCGTCGACGATCGGGGCGGGGTCGGCGATCTCGAGCTCGACGCTCAGGGCCCGCTCGATCTCCTCACGGGAGTTTCCCGCGACCGCCATCTGAGCGGCGCGGAGCAGCGCGTGCTCGCGTCCCGCGGGACGCGAGCCGGCCGAACGCACAGGCTGCGGCGCCGGTTCGGGGCGCTCGGGGGCGGGAGCCGGCGCGGCCTCAGGCGCGGGAACGGCCTCGGGAGCGGCCGGCATCACGACCGGTGCCACGGCTCCGGGCTCCGAGTCGCCGGGATCCGCGGCGGCGCGATCGTCTGAATGGCTTTGAGTCGGCTCGGCGGGGGGCTCGGAGCGGCGGGCGAACTCCGGCGGGACCCGTCGCAGCACCGCGGCGATCTCCCCCAGCTCCCCGATCATCTCCTCCGTCAGCTCGCGGAGGCGGTTCTCCTGGCGGCTCAAGAGCTCGGCGAGTCCCTGCAGGTCGGCGCTCCACTGATCGATCACCTCGTCGGCCTCGCGCCGGCGCCCCTCCACGTAGCGCGCGGCCTCGGCCTCGGCTCCGTTGATGATCTCGGCGGCCACCTGCTCGGCGCTGTTCACGATCTCGTCGACTCGCTCGGCCGCGGCGTCGACGACGCGCTTGAGCTCCGATCCCGAGTTGTCGCGCTCCGCGTGGGCCGGCGGGTCCTCGCCGGTCGGCACCGGCCCGGCGCCGGGCGCAGTCTGCTGTGAGCGGTTGAAGATCGCCACGTCCCCCAAACAACGGGTTGCAGGCGATTCTACTCGCGGTCCGCAAGCCGAATTGCGATTCTCGCCTCGGGCGGCCGATGATCCGACATGTATCGGGAAGCATCGAAACGGGGCACGCGGGGCCCCGGCGACTGTCACAATCACCCGCGCACGAGGAGATTTGGCGCAGCGGGAATCACAGCGAGGCACAGGCGCGCCCAACACGGACTGGCTGCAGCCACCCGCCCAGGAGAGGGGCCTGGCGAGCTATGTGCAGACCCTGCGCGAGCGGCTCTGGCTGATCGTGCTCGCCGTGGTGATCACCACCGGGGCCTCGATCCTCTACGTGGCCACGGCCACCAAGACCTATGAGTCCGAGGCGGACATGCTGGTCACCCCGGTGCCTCCGCAGAGCGACCTGCTGATCAGCCTCGGCCTGATCTCGCAGTCCGCCGACCCTGTGCGAGAGATCGAGACCGCGGCCCGGCTCACCGCCACCAACGAGGTCGCCGCCAAGGCCCAGAAGCGCCTCGACGGGGTCCCGGAGGCAGACGGCACCGCCCAGGCGCTCCTCGGCCATGTGAGCGCCCAGCCGGTGGCCGACTCGAACATCGTCGCGGTCACCGCCAGCGCCTCGAGCCCCGACGCCGCCGCGAAGATCGCGAACGCGTTCGTCGACGCGACGATCGCCTACCGGACCGCCCAGCTTCACGACCGGACCACTACCGCGATCCAGGGGCTGAACGCCCAGCTCGATCAGGCGCCCGCGAACCGCTCCAGCCTCGAGAACCAGATCGCCCAGCTCAAGCGGCTCGGATCGAGCCCCGATCCGACGGTCCAGGCCGCGACCACGGCGGTGCCACCGAGCTCGCAGTCCTCCCCGAAGCCGGCGCTCAGCATCGCGGGCGGGCTGTTGGTCGGGCTGGTGCTCGGGATCGGCGGCGCGTTCGCCTACCAGGCCCTCGACCCGCGACTGAGCCGCGAGGAGCAGCTTCGGGCCCGGTTCCGGCTTCCGATCCTGGCGCGGATCCCCAAGGAGTCGCGCACCCAGCGAAACGCCCCGATCTCGCCCGAGAGCCTCTCTCCCGGAGCCCTCGAGGCCTATCGGGCGCTTCGCGCCTCGCTCGGCCCGGGACGAGGCGGCGACGGCGGCTCGCGCGCGGTCTTGATCACCAGCCCGTCCGCCTCGGAGGGCAAGACGACGACGGCCTTGAACCTGGCCGCGTCGCTGACCCTGGCGGGGCGCAAGGTGATCCTGATCGACGGCGACCTGCGAAAGCCCGAGATCGGGCCGTCCCTCGGAGCCCAGAGCTCGAAGGGACTGGTCAGCGTGCTGCTCGGCGAAGCCAGCCTGGACGATGCGCTCGTCGCCTCGACCGAGCTGGGGCCCGACCTGAAGCTTCTGCTCGCCGAGCGGACGGCGCCATGGACCTCGGAGATCTTCTCGCTGCCGACCACCCGGCCGCTCGTCGACGAGGCCAAGTCGCGGGCCGACTTCGTGATCATCGATTCCTCGCCACTCAGCGAGGTGATCGACGCGCTGCCGCTGGCCGCCGCGGTCGACCACGTGCTCGTCGTCGTCAAGCTCGGCAGAACGCGGATCGGCCAGCTCACCCAGCTCGGCGAGCTGATGGCCGAGAACGAGATCAAGCCGGCCGGCTTCGCGATCGTCAGCGCCCCGCGGCCGGCTCGGGCCGACTACCACGAGTACGCGGGGCGGCCCAGGATCGCGAAGCCCGAGGACGGCCGCGTGCCGAAATCGCAGTCGCCAGCCGCGCCACCCGCCCCGGCGCGCCCCAGCCCGACGCCGCGACCCGGCGCGACGCAGTAGGGGCCAGCCCGGGAGGGGCCCTTGGCCGCCGCGCGACTGGACATCGGTCGCATTGCGCTGGCGCTCGCCTTCGCGTGCGTGT
>JBOGZC010000159.1:0-4070 GCA_050697075.1 Solirubrobacterales bacterium
GGGCCCCCTCGAGGAGGAGGAACTCCGGATTGATACGCACGAGAAAGTCCTCGTGGTCGGGCGCAACACCGGCTTCGAAGTTGAAGGTGCCGGAGGTCCAGGTGAACAGGTAGTACACCGCTTCCTCGATCTGCATCCGTATGTAGTTCTCGAGCTCCTGCCGGCTCAGCGCGCCGAGCTCGACGAGGATCTCACCGAGCTTGTGCTCCCGGTCGCCTTCCTGACGGTCGACCGCCTCCTGGAGCGCTTCCGCGGAGATACGCCCGTTGCGGACGAGGATATCGCCCAGCCGGTCGCGACGATTGACGATCGCCGCGTAGATGATGTTCCCTTCGTCGAAGTGGATCGTCCCGAAGTTGTGACGGTCCGCGAGCGCGAGGCATCCGGTGCGCCGACCGAGGAAAAGCAACTGTATGACGTCGGGGAGGCTGGCCTCCTTGAGACTGCCCTTGATCGCCATCAGCGCCACTCCTCGACGATCCGGTCGCCCACGTTGGGCCATTCCCAGATCATCTTCTCGCGGCTCCTGGCGCCGCCGGCGGTGGGGGCGACGATCCCGCTCGAGCGGGAGGGCGCGCGCTTCGCCGGCTCCGCCGCCACCGGCGTGAGCCCCTCGAGCACCTCACGTGCGAGCGCCGCGGAGGGGGCGATCTGCCGCTCCTCGGCCGTGGCGAGCACCCGCTGCACCAGTCCCTGCGTGGCGCGGACCGAGTCGGCGGGGCGCGACGCCAGGTACGTGGCGAGCGCCTGGTCCGGCGCGCCCAGACGGATGGCAAGGTCGCGCGCGATCACCTGCTCGCGGATCTCGGGGTCGGGCGCGGGAAGCTCAACCACGAGGCCGCCCTCGAGCCTGGTGCGGAGCCGCGCCTCGAGCCGCTCCAGCGACGCGATGGGCACCGTGGAGGTGAACACCATCTGCCGCCCCGACTCGGCGAGCTGATTGAAGAGCACGAAGAGCTCGTCCTGTGTCCGGTCGGTCTCGGCGGCGAGGTGGACGTCGTCGAGGAGGAAGGCCGAAGAACGGCGGTAGCGGGCCCGCCAGGCGGGCACGGCATCGCGGTCGATCGCCTCGATGAGCTCACTCGTGAACTCCGATGCGCTCAGGCACGCCACCGGCCCGCCTCGCTCGGCGAGCAGGTTGCCGATGGCGTGCAGGAGGTGCGTCTTCCCCACGCCGGCGGCGCCGATGATTACCAGCGGATTGTAGCGGACGCCGGGAACGGCGCTGATCGAGCGCGCCGCCTCCAGCGCCATCCGGTTGCCGCCCGATTCCACCAGATCGTCCATCGTCCAGAGCGGGGACGGTGCCGGCGGCGGATGGGTGCCCTCACGCACCCGCTGCAGCGCCGCCGCCGCCGCCGCGAGATCGCCCGGGTCCCGGAATGCCGCCGATCCGGCCAGCTCCGGAGCCAGCTCGGCGGCCTCCGCCTGCATTTCCTGCAGTCGCGCAATGTCGGCCTCGAAGGCCCTGATGACCGCCTCGGGATCGGTCACCATCTCCGTCTCCAGAAGCTGCCCGAGCCGGCTGGTACGGAATCCCTCCCCCTCCCAACGGAGAATCGCGGCGCCCACTTTCGTCCGCCACGCGTCCACCTGCTGCGTCACCGTCGCGGTGATCTCCGAGAGGAAATCGCCGAACTCGTCGAGGGCGGGCTCGGGGCCGGCCATCGCGGGGCGTCGGTCGCGAGTCGCCGGCTCCTCCACTCCCCCCGCATCGCTGCCTCCGATGAGCTGCCTCGCCTGAGAGGGCGTGAGCGGCGCATCGCTCACCGACTGGAACGCGATGAGCCGGTTCAGCGCGCCGAGGAGCTCGCGCACGTTGTCGATCTCGAGCGCCGCCACGGCGTCGAGCACTCCGGCGGCAAACGACGCCCGCCGCTCCTCCGCCTTCCGCCGAAGGATCGCGACCCGCGTCTCGTAGTCGGGGGCGGAAACGTCGATCACCAAACCGCCGGCGAAGCGGCGGATCAGCCGGTCATCGAGCGCCTCGATTTCCGCGGGGGGGCGGTCGCTGGTCAGGACGATCTGGCGGTTGGCCGCCTGCAGGGCATCGGTGAGGCGCAGCAGCTCCGCCTGCATTTCCCGGCGGTGGGTGAGGAACTGGACGTCGTCCACCAGGAGCAGATCCACGTCGAGAAAGCGCTGGCGGTACGCGGCGCCGTGGCCGGCGGCGATTGCGGCGTGAAAGGCCTCGATGAACTCGTCGAGTGTGAGGTACTCGACCGAGAGGCGTGGATTGATCACCCTCGCGGCGTGGCCGATGCCCATCAGCAGGTGGGTCTTGCCGAGGCCCGGCCGGGCATAGATGAAGAGCGGGTTGTACACCGTCCCCGGCGACTCCGCCACCGCCTTCGAGGCGGTGACGGCCAGCCGGTTCGCGGCTCCCACCACGAAGGTCTCGAAGCGGTAGAGCGGATTCAGGGTGACGGTCACGCGGCCGGACTCCCTGCGGCCAGCCGCTTCAGCACCATCTCGGAGACTCCGCGCAGCGTCTCGAACACTCCGCCACCGTGGAGCGCGTCGGCACCGAAGCTCTGCACCGCGCGAAAGTTCAGGGCGTCGTCCATCTCCTCGTGGGAGAGGATGAGGTCCCGCGGCAGATCCTGCTTGTTGTACTGGAACACCACCGGCAGGATGCGGATGTCCACGCCCTGCGCGAGGAGGTTGTCCTGGAGATTCTGCAGGCTCTCGAGATTGTCGTCGAAGCGGCGCGCCTGGCTGTCGGCGACGAACACGACGCCGTCGGCCCCCTGGAGCACGAGCTTCCGGGTGGCGTTGTAGTAGCTCTGCCCCGGCACGGTGTAGAGCTGAAACTTGGTGCTGAACCCGGAAATCGTTCCGAGCTCGAGCGGGAGAAAGTCGAAGAAGAGCGTCCGGTCCGTCTGCGTCGCGAGCGACACCATTCGCCCGCGGCGGCTCTCCGGCACGCGCCCGTAGATGTACTGCAGGTTGGTCGTCTTCCCCGACCGTCCCGGGCCATAGTACACGATCTTGCAGGTGATCTCACGCGCGGTGAAGTTGACGAGAGACATCAGGTCACCGTCCGAAGAGGGCTTTGAGGCTGGCGTTGAGCTCGGACTCGAAGTTCTCGGCGAGCATCGGGGGCGGAGCCTGCTCCCGCGGCGCGGCCGACACGAGCTGCTCGATCATCTGTTCGAAGAAGAGTTGCACGATGCCCACCGACGTTTCCGGCCCGAACACCACAAGGCCGATCCACCGTCCGCGCGGCGTTGGGAATGCGGCGAGCATGCAGCTCTGCCGCGCTCCGTGATGCACGAGGCCCTCGAACCGGGAGATCCCCATCAGGCGGGCGATTTCCTCGGTCGAAGCGACGATGCCGGCGCCGAGGGCGGCAGCGGTCATCACGTCGAGCGATCGGCTGAAGCCGTGCTGGGCCACCACTTGCCCCGACGAGGTCATGAGCAGGGTCAGCCTGGCCGAGGATTCGGCGAGGAAGGTCTGAAGCGGGTCTACCACCCACGGTTCGAGCGCGCGCATCAGCCCAGCCGGCCGGCCGCATCGATCATCTCGAGGCGGGCGAGGCCGACGTTTGCCTCGGGCCCGACGACGGCCACGAGTACGAGGTCGTCGTCTCCTGGAGCGGCGAGCACCGAGCCGGCCTCCGCGCGGAGGTGAACGAAGGCCGGACGCCGGAACCCGGCCTGCTGGGCGGTGCGCGCGAGCCGCCCCACCAGACTCCCCGCGAGCGCCGCCGCCGCCCGGCCGTCGACCCCGTCCATGAGCTGCTCCGCCACCACGAGCCCGTCGGTCGCGGCGACCAGCAGCGCGCCGCGCACCCCCGGCACCCGGGTCACCCTGTCGAGAAGATCACGCGGGTCGCTCATGCCATTCCCTCGAGCCACGCCCGTGCCGCCCGCGCCGCCCGTTCGGCGAGCAGCCCCACCCGCGCCGCGGGCATGCTGTGGTCCCGCGTAGTGAGGAGCACGGTGTCGGCCGTCGGCGTCGTCAGATAAAGATGCCCGTCGGCCGACTCGATCGAGATGGAGTGCCAGGCGCCGAGCCCGAGAATGCGTGTCGCCCGTGCGGCCTCGCGCGAGACGCCGGCGAGC
>JBOGZC010000160.1:0-3955 GCA_050697075.1 Solirubrobacterales bacterium
GGGCAGACGCGATGGCCCGCTGGGCTCAGCTTGGTGGCGAGGGCGAAGTCGAGATGGCGCGCGAGGGGCGGGTGATCGAGCTTGACTCGTAGCCGATCGGGCCCCTTCGTCGAGGCGGTGCCTGAGCCAGTGTCGGGCCTCGTACTCACATCCAGCTTGGCGAGTGGTCATTTCCGGCCAGCGACCCGCCTGCGGTCTGGACCTGGGAGGTCGAACGCTCGCCCGCGCCATCCGGCCAACCGGTCGCCCAAAGGCCTGAGGGTATTCCCCCCCACTCCACCGATCGAGGACGCGGCCCGAGCACGAGCTCGATGCCTTGCGGCAGTGACCAACGCGGCCGAGGCCGACGGGTGGGCGCCGGCCGGGTCGGCATGCAATTCATGGTCAGACCAGCTCGACCCGATCCTCGATCACGCACGCCTCCGGCGAGGCGAGCGTGCGGTGGACCGGGCACTTACCGGCGATCACGCGCAGGCGTTGGACCCGGTCCCCCGAGAGCTCCTTAGACAGCCGCAGGACGACTGTGAACGGCCCGCAGGCGCCGCGCTCGCCAGACTCGGACTCGACGTCCACCTCGAACTCGCCGAGGTCCCAACCCTTGCGGCCCGCGTACATCCGCACGGTGATCGCGGTGCACGCTGCCAGCGCGCCCGTGACCAGCTCCTGCGGGGTCGGGCCCTCGTCTTCTCCACCCAGCGATCTGGGCTCGTCAGCGACGACGGTGTGCCCGCGGATCTCAACCTCGTGGGTGAGGCCCCTTTTCTGTCTCGCAACCGCTCGCATCCCACTCTCCTTTCTGGTGGTCCTTCCTTCGCTAGCTAGCCGAGAACAGGCGCAGAGGGGGTCCGTGCGGCTCACGACCCTACGCGCGTTTGCAGGCCTTCCACCTCGGCAGCGCGAGCGCAGATCGCGCTGCAGTAGATGGCGGAACCCGCCTCCACCCGTGGCCGGATCACCCTGCAGCCGCACCGGCCGCAGGGTCGCGCCAGCGCGTGGATCGCGCACTCGAACGAGTAGACGGTGCGCGGTTGCCCCCCGTTCCTCTCCTCCTACCGTTCCAGTCTCGTCAGTCCTCGAAGAACGCGTAGCCGTACTCGCCGCGCCTATAGGCCAGTTTGGCGATCGCGACCATGCGTACGTCGTCGTTTCGGTCGACCTGGTCGAGCGCGGCCATCACCCGTCCTGCGGCTCGGCGGCAAAACGTTTCGCAGATGTAGAGCTCCTGTCCCGAGGTCTCGACACCGTGCTCGCCGAGATGGTCCGTCACGCGCGCGAGCACCGCCACCTGCGCGTAGATGTCGGAGACCGCGCTGGCCAGCCGCTTCTGGTGGAATTGGCGCTCGACGATCGCTCGTCGGTGCCTGCGCAGGAGCGACTCGGTGACCGAGCGCAGCCGCTTCACCTGGTCCGAGACCGAGTCGGCCAGCGGCGAGAGCTCCTCGTGCGCCCTCGTGATCCGGCCCGGTCTTACCGCCCGCTGGATGCGGCCACCCACGTAGTCCACTAGTACGCCCAAGGAACCGATTGGGTCGCCGAGGCTGACGTCACCTAGCCCGCTCAGCTCGTCGCCCAGCGGCTTCATACCCGTCAGGGCGATGAAGGCGCGCAGCACGTCGTTGGCGCCCTCGAAGATCGGGAAGATCCGAGTGTCGCGCAGGACCTTCTCGTAGGGCTCGTCGCGCATGTAGCCCGCGCCGCCCTTGAGCTGCAGGGCGCGATTGCTCTGATACCACAGGAACTCGGTCCCGGCGACCTTGCAGATCGCAGACTCGAGCGAGTAGTCGGGCACCCCTCGGTCCACGAGGCCGGTGGTGAGGTACGCAAGCGACTCGAGGCCGAACAGGTAGGAGACCATCCAGCCGATCTTGTCCTGGACGAGCTCGAAGTCGGCCAGCGGGCGGCCGAATTGGCGCCGCTCCTTGACGTGTTGGATCGCCGCGTCGAGCAGCCACTTGGCGGCCCCCACCGAGCCGGTGCCGAGGCTAAGCCGGCCGTTGTTGAGCACGTGCATGGCGATCTCGAAGCCCTCGCCGGGCTCGCCGAGCACGTTCTCCTTGGGGACGCGCACGTCGCGGAAGTAGAGGTGGCGCAGGTCGTTGGCCCGCAGCCCCATCGTGTCGTAGCGCTCTCCGACCTCAAATCCGTCCATGCCGCGCTCGACGATCAGCGCGATGTGGCGGTCCCTGCCACCCACCTCGGCACGCGCGAAGGTGACGAGCACGGAGCCCTTGGAGCCGTTCCCGATCCAGCGCTTCTCGCCGTTGAGTCGCCACGAGCCGTCCGGCTGGCGGACAGCGCGCGCGTGGAGGTTGTAGGCGTCTGACCCGGCCTGGGGCTCGGTCAGCGCGAACCCGGCCAGGCTGCGACCCGCAGCCAGGTCCGGCAGAAATCTGGCCTTCTGGTCGTCGGTGCCGAAGAGGGCGATGCCCTTGTAACCGATCGACTGGTGCACTCCGAGGACTACCGAGAGCGACGCATCGGTCTGGGCGAGGGTCTCGAAGACGCGGCAATAGCCGGTCTGCGAGAGGCCCTGGCCGCCGTACTCCTCTGGCACATAGAGGCCGCAGAAGCCGCGCTCGCCGAGCTCACGGATCACGTCGTCGCCGACCCAGCCCTGTTCCTCGATCGCGCGCGGATCGATCTTCTCGGCCGCGTACTCGCGCAGCCACCCGATCAGATCCCGGATCTTGCGTTCCTCCCCCTCTCCGGGCTGCGGGTAGGGGAAGACGAGGTCTTCGTGGATCTCGCCCAGGAAGAGTGACTTCGCGAACGAGGACACGCCCTCCACCGGCGCAGTGGGCTGACGGGTGGCAGCCTCCATCATCGCCATCCTAAGGGCTGTCAGCCCGCCCGTTCAGCAGGCCGAGGAAGGCACGGTGAATCTTGACCCGGCGCGGCGAGCGGTGGACACGGATGCCTCGCCCTCTCTTACGACGAGTCGATTTGATCGCGCGCTCGAGCTACCCCTCGGTTCACACGCCGCGCCACCGTCGGCATCGTCGTGGCGGTCTGCGGACCCCCGGGAGAAAGGCGAGACGTCCGGCTCGACGAGGTCCTAGCTTTCGGCGCCGCGGGGGATGACGATGACGGGGCATGCGGCACGCCTGACCAACTCCCCTGACACGCTGCCGAGCAGCACGGCTCGTGCCGGACCGTAACCGCGCGAGCCCATGATGAGAAGGTCGACTTCGCTCGTTTGCTCCTCGAGGATCGGCACCACGCCTCCGGTCGCCAGGTTCGTTTCGACGTCGATTTCCGCGCCGCGCAAATCGTCTTCCACCGCTGTCACTTGGCGGCTGAGGTGATCACGGACGGCCTCATCCTCGGTGATCCTTGGAACTCCCCGAAAGGCTGGTGCGTCGGAGGCCAGCGGCTCGTGAACGGCGAGAATCCGAACGTGGGCCCCATTCCGGCTTGCGATCGCGGCGGACCAGTTAGGCGCCGCACGTGATTCCGGTGAGCCGTCGAAGGCGCACCCGATCGTCTCGATCGAACGAGGTTCGTTCCCATATCCGCGTGGCGCGACAGCCACTGGGCACGGGGAACCGGACATCAGACGCTCTGCCGTGCTGCCGAGCAGCGCCCGCCCGAGCGTCGACCGCCGTGTGGATCCCAAGCTGATCACAAGCGCGCGTCCCTCCTCGGCCGCGCGCTGCAGTCCCCGGGCCGCTGACCGGTCCGCCATCAATGTGAGGTGCCGCGCATCGATTGTGGATCCCAGCTCGCCCAGAGCGGCGAGTACCGAATCCGCCAGCTCGGTGAGGACCGGTTCGTCCGTGCCCTCACCGGTTGCCGGCTCGAGGTCTCCGGGTGGATACACGTAGGCCGCGACCGCATCCGCATCAAGGCACGGAGCGAGGGCGGTTGCGAGAGCGATTGCGTCGGCCGAATGCTCCGACTCGTTGACGCCTGCGAGGATCGTTCTCGTCTTTGATTCGCTCATGATGGTGCCCGC
>JBOGZC010000161.1:0-3825 GCA_050697075.1 Solirubrobacterales bacterium
GCCATCCCCTGCGCCGCGCGCTCGGCAGGCCGCCCGGGCCGACGGGCGACCGCCCGCCCCATGGGGCACGTTCCCTCTCGTCGAGCTGGTGGTCCTGTGTGGCCTGATCCTGTTGATCGCCGGCTTCGTCGTCGGCGGCCTCCAGGGGACCACGATGATCGGCGTCGGGCTGGCCCTGGGCGCGCTCGCCGGATTGGAGGTCTCGCTGCGCGAGCACTTCGCCGGCTACCGCTCGCACACGATCTTGCTCGCGGGGGCGGTGGGGGTGGGCGTGCTCGTGGCGCTCGCCCTCCTCGTTCCGTCGCTGTGGTTTCCGATCGCGCTCGCGGTCGCCGTGGCGGTCTTCGCGATCACCGCCTGGGCGTTGGCCCGAGCGTTCCGCCGACGCTCGGGCCTCGCCTTCAAGGTGCGCTAGCGGGTCTGCCCGATGCCCTTGGCTTCGAGCGCTGCCGCGAGCACGTTGCGCTGCCGGTCGGTGAGGCGACCCAGCTCGCGATTCTCATTCAAGGCCTGGGAGGAGAGGAACTTGCGGGCTCGGGTCCGGCCCCAGCGGCGCTGGCTGCGGAGCAGCTCGCCCACGGTCATGGTCTCGACCTCGGAGGGACAAGAGCGAAGCACATCGACGGCGGCAAGCTGGCCACCGAGGATGCTGCGCTTCAGGGAGGCACGGGCGAGACGAACTCGGTTGGCGTGTGCGAGAGCCTGCATGTGCTGGGGTGGCGCATATACAACCGTTGAGGCAGCGGGCATCATCACTCCTCTCTGAAAAGTGATCGAAGGATTAGGGGTGGATTGCGGCGCTCCCCTTACGGGAACGGGGCGCGAAATGGTCGGAACGAATCACTCTCCCCGTTCCGGCCGCCTCCTGCCCCAGGGTGCGTCCGGCGTTGGCGGAACCTATGCGAGTTCGATGGGGGTCGTCAACACGACGCGCCACTTTCGTCCCGCAGTCGTTCGCTAAGAGCAAGCTTTTCTTGCCGGCACAAGCCTTGTTCGAAAATGGACAAGCCGAAACTACCCACTAAGGGGGATGAAGAAGCGGCGAATCCGACCTCCCCGATCGGGTTCGTGATCAGGTCCGGGGCAGGTCGGGAAAGTCCGCGATCACCCGGGCGAAGGTGTCCAGGGCACGATCCAGGTGATCCCGCTCGTGGGTGGCCATCAGGCTGGTCCGCAGCAGGGCGCCGCCGGGCGGCACGGCGGGATGCAGCGCGACGTTCGTGTAGACACCGGCATCGAACAGGGCCTTCCACAGGAGCACCGCCTGCCAGTCGTCGCCGACCAGGACCGGCACCACGGGCGTGATCGCCTCCGACCCATCGGGCAGGCGACCCGACTCGACGACGCGGAGGCCGAGCCCGGCAAACCCTTGGCGGAGGTAGGCCGCGTTCTCGAGCAGCTTCGCGAACAGGGGTCCGCCCTCCCGCCTGCAGATGCGCACCGCCTCCAGAGCCGCGCCGACGGCGGCTGGGACCGCGGCCGCGGTGAACATGAACGGACGGGCCGCGATCTTCAGATACTCGATCACGTCCGCCGGCCCGGCGATGAAGCCCCCACAGGAGGCGAGGCTCTTCGAGAAGGTGCCCATCCGCAGGTCGACTCGGTCCCCGACCCCGAACAGCTCGCACACGCCGGCACCGTGCTCGCCGAGCACGCCTACCGCGTGGGCCTCGTCGACCATGAGTCGGGCGCCGTGACGCTGCGTGAGCTCGAGGACGTCGAGGAGCGGGCAGACGTCCCCCTCCATCGAGAAGACGCCGTCCACCACGACCAGCACGCCGCCGCCATCGGTCCCCGCGCGCTCCAGCATCCGGTCGAGCTTGTCCATCTGGTTGTGCCGGAAGGGGCGCAGCTTCGCGCCCGAGAGGCGGCAGCCGTCCAGGATCGAGGCGTGGTCGCCCGAGTCGCAGATCACCGTGTCGCCCGGCTCGAGGATCGTGCCGATCGCCCCCAGGTTCGCCTGGTAGCCGGTCGTGAACACGAGCGCGTCCTCGGTCCGCATCCAGTCGGCGATCTCCCGTTCGAGCTCGACGTGGAGGGGGATGGTCCCGTTCAGGAACCGGGAGCCGGTCAGCGCGGTCCCGTAGCGCTCCAGGGCGTCGCGGGCCGCGGCCTTCACCCTCGGGTCGCCGGTCAGGCCCAGGTAGTTGTTCGAGCCGAGCATGATCGTCTGGCGCCCCTCCATCTCGACCACCGGCCCGGCCTCGGACTCGATCAGCCGGAAGTAGGGCAAAAGATCCGCCTCCTTCGCCGCCTCTAGCTGCTCCTTGCGATCGTGGACGCGGGCCTTCTCGAACAGGTTGACCGGCGCGCGGGTCGTCTCGGCCATGCGCGAAGTCTCCCACGCGGAATCGACGCACGGCTCGTTCGCTTCGCCCCCGGTCGTAATCGATAGCGTGACGGCGATGAGCACGGTGAACGTTCGCCCCGTCCGCGGGCGCCGCGACCTCGACGCGTTCATCCGATTGCCGTTTCGCCTGCACCAGGGCACCCCCTGGGTCCCGCCGCTCATCATGGAGCGGCGCCAGTTCCTGAACCGAGACAAGAATCCGTTCTTCTCCCATGGCGATGCGGAGTACTTCCTCGCCGAGCGCGACGGCGCCGTCGTCGGACGGATCACCGCGCACGTGGACGAGCGATGGACCCAGCACAACGGGGGCAACGATGGGATGTTCGGGTTCTTCGAGTGCGAGCGGAGCCCCGAGACGGCGCGAGCCCTCATGGATGCGGCGGCCGGCTGGCTGAGGGGGCGGGGGCGGGAGCGGATGCTCGGCCCGATGGACTTCACGACCAACGACGAGTGCGGGGTGCTGGTGGAGGGCTTCGACCTGGATCCGTTCGTGCTCGAGCCGTGGCACCCCCGCTACTACCAGGAGCTCGTCGAAGGCCTCGGGCTGACCAAGGCCATGGACCTGTTGATGTGGAAGCTCGAGCTCGGCCAGCTCAAGCAGGGCAACCGGTTCCACGATCTGATCCACCAGGCCGCGCAGGCATCCACGAATGAGCACGGTGTGGTCGTCCGCCACATGCGAAAGCGGGACCTCGAGGCGGAGGTGATGCGGTTCATGGAGGTCTACAACGCGGCCTGGGACCGCAATTGGGGCTTCGTGCCGGTCAGCGAGGAAGAGGTTCGGTTCCAGGCCAAGAACCTGAAGCCGATCCTTGACGAGAACTGGGCCATGATCGCCGAGCGCGACGGCGAGATCGTCGGAGCGGCGCTCACGCTCCCGGACGTCAACCAGGTGCTGAAGAGGATGAACGGCCGCCTGCTCCCCATGGGGTGGTGGCGCTTTTTGACCGGGCGCCGGAAGGTCGACCGCGTGCGCGTCTTCGCGCTCGGCGTGAAGCCGCAGTACCAGCATCTCGGCGTGGCCGCAGCCCTCTACGTCGAGCACATCGAGGTCGCCGCCAGGGTGCCGCAGAAGTGGGGCGAGATGGGCTGGATCCTCGAGGTCAATGAGCCGATGAACCGCGCCATGGAGGGAATGGGCGGGGAGGTCGTGAAGCGGTACCGGCTCTACGAGCGGCCGCTCGCGAGCTAGCGACTCCGGCATCGCCGAAAGAGCGGAGAGGGTGGCTGGTTGACGGCGGGGCCCGCCTATAGACTGGCCCCGATGGCGGAGGAAGCCGTACTCGAGGCCGAGGCCGTGGAAGAGCCGGAAGCGGCGGAGGACCAGGACGTGGGGCAGGCGACCCGGCTCCCGGAGCCCACCCGGCGCACCGACGTCGAGGCCTGGCGCGGTGAGGTGAGGGCGGCCGCGATCGCCGCGGCGGGCGGCCTCGTGGCCGGCGCCGCCACGGTCGCGGCGGTACGAGCGGTGCGCT
>JBOGZC010000162.1:0-3772 GCA_050697075.1 Solirubrobacterales bacterium
GCGCTGCAGGCTAGCGCGGGCTCGTTTGAGGGCGCTGTTCACCGATTCGATGGTCACCTCCAACGTGCCGGCTACCTCGCTGGCGTGGAATCCAAGGACGTCGCGCAAGATGAGGACGGCCACCTGGCGCGGCGTCAGCAGCTGCAAGGCGGTCACGAAGGCCAGCGAGATGGCTTCGGTCTGCTCGTACCGGGCCTCCGGCCCGGACGGCCGGTCGACGGCGCCCTCGAGGAACGCGTCAGGAAACGGCTGCAGCCAGACGGGCTCGTCGCGCGGCGTCGGCACGGGCGCTTCGAACTGCGACATATCCCACTCCCTGACCGGGCGCCGGCTCGCCGCGCGCCGCGCGTTGAGGCACCGGTTGGTGGCGATCGTGTACAGCCAGGTGCGCAGCGACGCGCGTTGCTCAGTGAACCCGCCGATGCCTTGCCAGGCGGCCAGCATCGTCTCCTGGACGGCGTCCTCGGCGTCGGCCAAAGACCCGAGCATCCGGTAGCAGTGCACCTGCAGCTCCCGCCGGTGGGACTCCGCCAGCTCCCGGAACGCGTCTCCATCCCCGGCCCGCGCCCGTGAGAGCAGATCGGCTGTCACCATCGTGCGCTCCTTCCTTCCGCACCACCTCGTGCCCCCGCCCGGTATATACACCGCCCGCCGCGCGAACTGGGCGGGGATTCACGCGGGCTCTGGCTCTGCCGCAGGCGCAAGAGTTGACGGTGCTTGGCGGAGCGGGTCGGGTATGCGGTCGCCGAGTTGAAGCAGGACGGCTCCGGCCAGCAGCGCGGCAAGCGCGCCACCCCACCAGATGGCGTCCGGCGAGGTCTGTAGGAGAAGGCCACCAATCGCCGGGCCGAGGGCCAGGGAGCCGGTGAAGGTCAGGGTGTAGAGAGAGAGGTAGCGGCCGAGAAGATGTTCTGGGGCCATGTCCGCGACCAGCGGCCCGAGAACGAGAATGTGCGCGATTTCGCCGCATGCCAAGACGATCGCAACCCCGGCGAGGAGACTGGTCGCAGCGAGCTCCGAGTGGATCAGCGTCACTGGCAACACCGCGAGCAGGGCGACCGCAAAGAGCGCGCTTGTCACCGCGAAAGCGTGTGTGCGACGCATCCGTGCCACTACGCGCACCGCCGGGATCTGCGCGATGACGACGAAGGAGGTGTTGACCAGAAAGATGAGCCCGATCTCAGCGGGGCCGACCGGTGTGTGTGCCTTTACAAATGGCGACAGGATGTTGGAGAAGAACGTGTGACCGACGACGACGAGCACGACGTTGGCTGCGATCACAATGAGGAAGATCCGATCTCGAGCGACCGCGCGAAAGCCGGTTCCGTTGGCGTCTGTCGCTGCGACGATCTCGGATCGCGGGCTCGGCACGGCAGCGAGCACCATCAGCGCGAATCCGGCGTAGGTGACAGCGTCGAAGAAATAGAGAAGTTGGAATGTGCTGAGCCGCTGCGCGGCCGCGACGATGAAACCGCCGACGGTCGCGCCGGCACCAATACCGAAGTTTCCCGCGACACGGTTAAGCGCGAAGGCGGCCGCTCGCTGCTCATGCGTGACCAGCCTAACGACCAACGTTCGGTTTGCCGTCCCTGCGACGCCGACCCCGGCACCTCCGACAATGGAGCAGGCAAAGCCCTGCCAGGGATGTTCTACGAAGGCGAACCCGGCGTAGCCAAGGGCGCTCGCCAAGCTTCCTGCGACCACCAGCGCTTTGGCGGAGTACCGGTCGAGCAGCGCACCCGTCGGCGGGGTGACGATTGCGGAGGCCCCCATGGTCGCCGCGAGAACCAATCCGGCCACCGACGTCGAAAAGCCACGTACTTGGTGCAGATAGATGATCTCAAACGGAAGAACGAGCCCGTAACCGAAATAGTTGAGAGCGTCTCCCGCTTGCAGGATGAGCACGGGGCGAGAGAGCCCGGTACGCCAACCCGCGATGAGATGTGAGATGCGGCGGTTCATCTGCCCCAACCCAACTTCACCTTCGTCGCCTCGGTGTTCATCTGCGCATCCCCTCCGTCGAAAGTCCGTCTCGAAAGGACTGACACCAAAGCGACGCGAAACTGGGCGCTTCCCAACCGCCCAGTTTTCGAGCGCGTCGGTGTCTACATGGGTGATGGGCGAATGGCGAAGCTGAGGACAGGCGATGCGAGGATGGTCGAATGACGGCGGGTCACGTGGCAGCTTCGCTCACGGTGTTCGGTGTGACGCGACCCGCGGCGCATGAACGCCGACCACGCGGCGCGGCTCGCGTCGTTGACGACCGCGCATCTCGCGGACGCCTGCATCCGCGTCGACGTACCGGTGCGATGCGCACCGGCCGGGACGCGTCCGCTCGCGGCGGGGACTCGGGTCGCAGGCCGAGTCCTGCCCGCTCGGCACGCCGGCAGCGTCGACGTGTTCCTCGAAGCGTTCGAGCACGCGCGCGAAGGAGACGTGCTCGTTGTCGACAACGGTGGACGCACCGACCAAGCGTGCATCGGTGATCTTGTCGTCGCCGAAGCGAGATCTGCGGGTGTTGCAGGGCTCCTCGTGTGGGGCTTGCACCGGGACACCGCGGACATTCTCGCGATTGGCCTGCCAGTGTTCAGCTTGGGCGCGATCCCGACCGGACCGCTGGAGCTGGCGCCGCGGGACTCGCAGGCGCTCATGTCTGCCCGCGTCGGCGAGCACACGGTCAGCACCGGCGACGTTGTCCTCGCAGACGACGATGGAGCGGTCTTCCTCCCCGATGACCGTGTTGCCGAGATCCTCGACGTTGCGGAGGGCATCCGTGACGCCGAGCGGCGGCAAGCTGAGCGAATCCGGGGCGGGAACACCCTTCGGCAGCAGGTCGAGTTCGCGTCGTTTCTCGAGAACAGAGAGCGGAATGCAAACCTGACCTTCCGTGAGCATCTGCGGGCCGTCGGCGGCGCGATCGAGGAATGACCGGACCCACGACGAGGGTATTCACGCCGAGGCGCAGCAAGCGTGCGTTTCATCCGGCGTAAACCACCGTGACTTACTCCTGGCAGGACCTCACGCGGGCTCTGGCGCAGGCGCAACAGTTGACGGTGCTTGGTGGAGCGGGTCGGGTATGCGGTCGCCGAGTTGAAGCAGGACGGCTCCGGCCAGCAGCGCGGCAAGCGCGATCGATGCCTTCGGCGAGGGTAGTCAATAGAACACATATCCGGCAGTAGGCACGCGAACAGGTTGTCGCTCTATCACTATGGAGTCGGCGGCCACATCGACCTCAAGATCGAAGAAGGAGGTCGGTTCTCCGGCTTTGACTACTCGGCTGGGTCACATTTCAACGGCGCCGTGAGAGGCAGGTCCGTCAATCTCTACGACTTCGGAACAGGACAGTACTTCAACTACTCCATCTGACTGTGAGCCCGCCAATGTTCAGTCGGCGCTCTCAGACGCTGTAGTCGGGAGGGACAGTCGGGCCGGTGAGGCCGACAACCTTGCCCGTAGCCCCAGATTGCGAGTGCCGTCCGAACGCCTCAGCCGACCGCTCGAACGCCAGTTGAGGTGACCGGGCGAGTTCGTGACCTGACAAGCATCGCGTCCGGGTTCGCGTCCGGTCGGGGGCCGGAGCTATGACCCGATTGCTCATTGACCGGGCTCGGCGCTGCCAGTTGGGTGACGCGTCCGGTTCCGCGTCCGGGTTCGCGTCCGGGTCGCGGCCGAAGCTATAACCCGTCCCGCCTTTGACTGCGCCTCGATCGGCTAGTTGGATGTGCGCCATGTTCTTGGTTCTAGGACAACAAGAGGTGGCTCGGTTCAGCAC
>JBOGZC010000163.1:0-3621 GCA_050697075.1 Solirubrobacterales bacterium
CGCCAACCGTCGAAGCCGCGGAGAGGCATCAGATTGAGCAGCATGAAAGCGTTGACCAAGAATACCGCTGTCATCCACATGAAGATCGGCGGGTGCGGTCGAGGGCCTGATGCCCACAAGGCGATCACCACTTTCGCCGCGAGCAGGTTCCCCAGCGTCCCGGCGAACGTGATCAAAGGGGCGCGCCAGGACTGGCCGCTGCGCCACTCGAATCGCATGCCGCCGGACGCGGCATCCTCGTACCCGATTCCTTGCGCATCTCCATCGTACAACCGCACTTCGCCATGAATTGGGAACAGGGCCACCCGGATGCGGGTGTGCCCGATCATACCTTCCCACAGCACAGGGCCGCGTCCCAGTGACACGCTCCACACGCGGACTCCGAGGAGGCGCGCCATCAAGGCGTGACCGAGCTCGTGCACCAGCAGGGCCAACCAGGCGGCCGCGAGCACCAGGAGTAGCACCCGCAACCCGTAGGGTAGATACGCGTACCACGACCCCGTGATGTCGGCCACGCTTCCAGTTACACCCATTCGGTAGTGCCCTCAGTATGCTGCGGTTCTTGTCGAGTGGCCAACTGTCCTGGTCCCAATCTACATCGAGCCGCAATTCTCAGCGGGGGGCTGCGAGCGCCACCTCAGCGACAGCGAGATGACCGGCGACGAACACCGAGCTCGGATCATTTGGTAGCGTGAATCATCAGGTGCCAACCGAGCAATCGACCCAACATTCGCTTCGCGACCTTGGGAATCCAGAAGGTGACGAAGCGGAACCCGTAGGTGAAGGGGTAGTCGGCATGCACCGACAGGCTGGCGAAGTCCCGAAACAGTCGCTGGGCGGCATCCTTCGTAAACGTCTGGACTACGGGACACTCGTCCTTGAGATCGCGGGGCGACTCGAACGGCAGCCGCAGCAGTCGGTGGACGGCGTAGACGATCGACCTGCGGTGATATAGCATCACGTAAGCGGCTCCACCGGGGCGCAGCACTCGATGCACCTCGGCCACGGCGCGCTGGATGTCAGGAGTGTGATGCAATACCCCGAATGAGTAGACGGCGTCGAAGGAATTGTCCGGAAACTCGAGCTGCTCCGCGTTGCCGACCAGAAAATCAACACTGACGCCTCTGTATTCCGCGAACTGCCTCGCGAGTCCCACCGCTACTTCCGTCAGATCGAGCGCCGTGACTGAGAAGCCGCAGCGCGCCAGCTGAACGCTGTCGAGTCCCATGCCGCACCCCACCTCGAGCAGCCGGCCCCGGCTTCCGCGCAGCGACGCGAACAGCTCTACCAGGTGGTAGTGCCAGCGGTAGCGGCGGCGCTCGATCTGCTCGAAGTACGACGCCGACCCGCGATCGTGACCGGGCGCATAGTACTCGTTGTTGACGTGCGCCTCCCAGAACTGGCGCACCGCGCTCAGGGTGACCCTTGGCTCCGCCGACGAGGTCATGCCTGGAACGCCTCGTGCCACAGCTCCAACCCCACCATCTGCCACAGCATGAAGTAGTGCCAGCGGAGGCGCTGCTGCGGACGCGCGGCCAGCACGTCACGAACGAAGCCCGGATTGAAGATCCCCGTGCGCCGCAGTCGCTCCGGCGTCAACAGCTCGAGGGCCACCTCGCGCAGGTCCTTCTTGTATTGCTCGACCGGGTCGACCGTGAACCCCCACTTGCGCTTCCGCAGCGTTTCCGCCGGGAGGATGTCCGCGAGCGCGGCTTTGAGAAAACCCTTCGGGCCCCGGCCGAACCGGACGCGATCCGGGATTCGCGCGGCGTAGCGGACGAGCTCGAGGTCGAGGAGAGGTACCCGACTCTCCACGGAATGGGCCATGGACATGGTGTCCTCGTTGTGCAGCAGGTCGTTCACCAGCTTGGTGTCGAATTCGGCTCGCAGCGCCGCTCCCTCGACGCTCTGCCGGTTCACAAAGTAGGGCTCGAAGGCGTCTCGGCAGCGCAGGGCGAGTCTGTCGAGGAACTCGCGGGTGTACACGCGGCTCAGCAGGGAGGGATTAGAGTCCCACCCGTTGCGGAGCAGCAGGTACGAGCGAGCACCGTCGTGAGGCGAGCCGACCCACTCGAGCTCGCGTGCGTATTGATCGAGGCCGGGCCGCGCCAGCCCGCTGAGGGCCGAGGCGAAGCGGCCGAACAGCGGCTCGACCGCCCGCCTCATGAGCGCGCTGGGCGATACTGCCCTCGCGTAACGCAGGACTCGAAGGTAGCGATAGAAGTCATATCCCGCGAAGAGCTCATCGCCACCCAGACCCGAGAGCGACACCTTGACGTGGGTACCGATAAAACGGTGCAGCAGGAAGAGCTGCAGGCAGTTCACCTTGGGCTCTTCCGTAAAGTAGATGGCGTCCTTCAAGTGCCGCATCGCGGGTTCTCGAAGGACGATCTCATGGTGCTCGGTCCCGTACCGTGTCGCGACGGCGCGGGCGTCCTCGGTCTCGTCCCCCGGCTCGTCGAATCCGAGCGTAAACGTCTTGAGCGCCCCGGTCGATTGGCGCCGGATCATGGCGACCAGGCAGGTCGAGTCGACGCCGCCTGATAGCGCGACGCCGAGCGGGACGTCGGACAGCAACTGGCGCCTGACCGCCGCCTCGATGTGCTCGCGCAGGCCTTCGGCCCACGCAGCCTCAGACCGGCTGTCGTCCGGGGTCCAGTCGACCGTGGCATACGACCTAAGCCGGTGACCGGTCGCGTCGGCTTCGAGGATGTGGCCGGGGGGAAGCCGGTGAATCCCCGCGAAGAGCGTGCGCGGGCCGGGAATGTACCGGAGGTTCATCGTGAGGTGCAGGCTCGCCTCGTCGAGCTCGGCCCGGAGCAGCCCGCTCGCCAGCACCGCCTTGGCCTCGGAGCCGAAGGCCAGCGTCGCTCCTCGGCTGGCGTAGACGAGCGGCTTGACCCCGATCGGGTCGCGGACGAGGAACAGGGTGCCCCGCCGCCGGTCCCACAGCGCGAAGGCGAAGATGCCGTTCAGCCGATGGACGAAGTCGATGCCGTCTTCCTCGTAGAGATGCGGCAGGATCTCCGTGTCGCAATGGGTCTCCAGGCGGTGCCCCCGACGGAACAGATCCTCTCGAAGCTCCGGCGAGTTGTAGATCTCGCCGTTGTAGATCGCCACGACCGAGCGGTCCTCGCTGAACACGGGCTGCACGCCCCCCGCGGGGTCCAGGATCGCGAGGCGCCGGCTTCCGAGATGGACCGGGCCATCGTGATGGAAGTAGGCACCGTCCGGCCCCCGATGAGCGAGGGTGTTGGTCATGCACCGGAGCAGCTCGTCCGTCCCGAACCCCAGCATGCCGGCGATGCCGCACATCTCAGTGCGCCTGGTGCGCTGCGGCCCGCCCGAAGCGCTCCTGGAAGTAGTCGACCATCCACTGGGTCACGTCGATCTTCTCCGCGAGCAATCGCCATCGGGCCTCGGCCCCCGACACGTGCGCTTCCCAGAACCTTCGCACCGTAGTGAGAGGGTCGTGCGACCGTGTAGAGTATGTCATCCTAGATATGACCCGCCGGCAGATCACAGGCCCGACCTCTCGCGGGTGGTGCGATCATTCATAATGCGACCTGGTGGGCAACTCTTATCAGGTCCCTGGCCGGAAACCGATGATCGCGCCAGTGC
>JBOGZC010000164.1:0-3564 GCA_050697075.1 Solirubrobacterales bacterium
GGCCCGCGACGGCCCTCGCCGCCGGGTCCCGCCATCGAAGCGAAGGGCCTGTACCACATCTATCGCGAGACAGAGGTGGAGACAGTGGCGCTTCGGGGCGCCGAACTGACCCTGGAGCCCGCATCGTGGACCAGCCTCATGGGGCCATCGGGGAGCGGGAAGAGCACACTGATCAACGTCCTCGCCGGGCTGTTGGAGCCGAGCGGCGGCTCGGTGATGATCGACCATCAGGACCTGACCCGCCTGCCGCCACCGGAGCGGGCGCGAACCCGTCGGCGCAGCATCGGCCTGGTGATGCAGAGGGACAACCTCCACCCGCTGCTGGACGTGGCGGGCAACGTCGCCCTCCCGCTGCGCCTCGACGGGCGCTCCGCCGAGGAGGTGCGATCTCGCGTTGACGAGGTGCTCAGTCAGGTCGGCCTGACCCCACGTCGCCACCACCGTGCGGGCCAACTCTCGGGCGGGGAGGCGCAGCGGGCAGCGATCGCCCTGGCCGTCGCGCCGAGGCCGAGGGTCCTGCTCACGGACGAGCCGACGGGCGAGCTCGACGAAGCGACCGCGGCCGGCGTCCTCGACCTGCTCGAGACGCTTCGCGCGGAGGGCACGGCCATCCTCACGGTCACGCACAACCCGCAGGTGGCCGAGCGCGCGGACCGCCGCCTCGTGATGCGCGATGGGGAGGTCGGCGATGCCGGCTGACTCACCAGCGCCCGGGTTGAAGGCGCCCGCGGTCGAGGCGATCGACCTGGCGCACACGTACGCCGCCGACGGGATTCCCGTTCACGCCCTCGATGGCGTCTCGCTCACAGTCGAGCGTGGCGAGGTCGTCGCCGTGATGGGTCCCAGCGGGTCGGGCAAGAGCACCCTGCTGTTCCTGCTCGGAGGCCTCGATCGCCCCGACTCCGGGAAGGCCCTGGTCAACGGGACCGACTGGGACACCCTGAAGGGTCCGGAGCGGGCGCGCTTTCGCCGGCGAAACTGCGGCTTCATCGTCCAGGGCTTGGCCCTGCTGCCGCAGGCGACCGCGGCCGAGAACGTCGAGGTACCGCTGGTTCTGGACGGCGTGGACGCCGCCATTCGAGCGGAGCGCGTTGCCGAGGCCCTGGAGCGGGTGGAGCTGCCCGGAGAGGGGATGAAGCTGCCCGACCAGCTATCCGGCGGTCAGCAGCAGCGCGTGGCGATCGCCCGCGCGCTGGTCACGCAGCCGGCCGTGGTGCTCGCGGACGAGCCCACCGGCAATCTCGACTCGGCGACCGGCCAGGCGATCACGAGGCTGCTGGTCGAGGCGGCATCCGAGCGGGGAGCGGCGGTCGTCCTGGTGACCCACGATCCCGCTGTCGCCGCGCACGCCGGTCGCATCGTGAAGATCCACTCGGGCCACGTCGCGACGGGCCGTGACGCAGCAGCACGAACGGGGGCGGCCGAATGACGCTCTGGATGGTCGCTCAACGCCTGAGACGCGCCCCGAGGCGCTTGGTGCTCGGCGCCCTCGGCGTCGCCTTCCCGGTGGCGATGCTCGCCGCCACCCTGCTCTTCCTCGACCACGCGGTTCAATCGATGACCCGGATCGCGCTCCAGCCCGTTCAAACGGAGCAGCGTGCCCTGGCGACCTCGCTCGACGTGAACATGACCAAGGTCAGCCGTCAGCTCGCCGCAGTCCCCGGTGTGACGAGCGCCGACAGGTTCGCCGCCGCTGACGTCTTCGTTCGCACGCCCGGCGCCACGACTGGAGGCGCGAGCGCTCGGCTGTTCGCGGTGGATCCCTCCTACTTCAAGGATCACCCTTGGGTTCGCTCGATTGGCGGCCCCTGGAGCGGGGGCGCCCTCCTTGGTCAGACCCTGCGGGACTACACGCAAGGGTTCGCCACCGCGAAGAAGGTCACGATCGAGCTGCCGGGCGGCGGCGGGGGCGTCGGCAAGCCGCTGACGCTCCCCGTCTCGGGCACGGCCGATCTCAGGAATGCCCTCAGCACCTGGTTCTCGATCCCCGCCGGGGAGGTCCAGGGCGACGTCGCGCTCGTACCCCGGGCCGTGGTGATCCCCTACAACACGTTCCAGCACAAGCTCCTGCCGCAGCTTCGCGCCAAGCTGGGGCCGACCACCCCGGTGCTGAACCCGAGCCTCACGGACCTGCCACCGGTTTCGCTCGAGTCGCACATCGAGATCAGCCACGGCGCCTACCCGTCTGACCCCGGAGCGGCGGCCACCTGGTCGGCGCAGCTTCGCAGGGTCCTGGAGCGACAGACGACCGCTCCCGGAACGATCGTCGTCACCGACAGCGCCTATGAGCCGCTGACGGAAGCGTCCTCGGACGCCACCAACGCGAAGATCCTCTTCGTCCTGCTGGGCGTCCCCGGGGCCCTCGTGGCAGCCGCCCTCGGGCTGGCCGCGCAATCGGCGCTGGCCGAGGCCCAGCGCCGCGAGGACGGCCTGCTGCGATTGCGGGGAGCGACCGAGCGCCAGCTGGCGGGCCTCGCCGCCATGGACGCGGCGGCGGCGGGCCTCATCGGCGTGATCCTTGGGCTGATCGCGGCCTTCGCCGCCGTCACCGCCGTCAACGGCCAGGCCGCCTGGACCAACCTCTCAGGGAGCACGATCGCAGCGGCGATCCTGGCGGCGGCCGGCCTCGGCGCGGTGACCACGGGCATTCGGCTCTACCGTCTGATCCGGGCCAGCCGGCGATCGGAGGTCGTGGCCGAGCGCCGGGTTTTGGAGCGAGGCTGGAGACCGCTTTGGCTGCGGGCGTATCTCGACTTTGTCGCGATCGGCATCGGGATCACGATCCTCGCCGTCAACTGGGCCTCGGGCGGCCTCAAACCGAGCCTGATCGAGGCCGCCCAGCAGTCGACGCTCGCCCTCTCCTTCTATGTGCTGCTGGCCCCGATCGCTCTCTGGATCGGGCTGACGCTGCTTGCGGTCCGCCTGCTGTTGGCCGCATCCAGGCGCTGGACGCGTCCCGATCGCGCTCGCTCCCTGCCCTCGTGGCGAGGAGCGGTCCTGCGCTGGCTGGGTCGTCGTCCTGCCCGAACCGGCGTCGCCCTGGTGCTCGGGATACTCGCGGTGGCATTCGCCACCGAGGTGCTCGCCTTCGTGGGGACCTACGGGACCGCGAAGCACGCGGACGCCCAAGCGGCGTTCGGCTCGGACCTGCGGATCACGCCGGGCGACCCGTTGTACAAACTGCCTCCACTTGGACCCCACGTTGCCAGCGTCTCGCCGATTCGCGAGGTGCCAGCCAGGGCGGAGACCGACCGCAAGACGATCCTCGCGATCGACCTGGCCACCTACTCGAAGACGGCAGCGATCGCGCCCCGCATCGACTCGGGCGGTGGCTTGGCCGCCCTCGCACAGGACCCGAAGGGAATCCTGATCGATCCCACGATCGCGTCCGACTTCGCGGTGGCCCCAGGGGACAACCTCCCCCTGACCCTGTTCCCTGACGATCCCGACCTGAGCCGAAACCAAAACTTCCACGTAGTGGGGATCTTCCGGGACTTCCCGCCTTCGAATCCTTACGCCGAGATGGTCATGTCCACCGCCGCTCTCGAGCGCATGGTCGTCGAC
>JBOGZC010000165.1:0-3506 GCA_050697075.1 Solirubrobacterales bacterium
CGGTGGAAGCTCCTGGTCCAGATCGGGCTCGCGGTGGCCCTGTGGTGGGTGGCCACCGAGCAGGTGGGGCTCGACCCGCGCTTGGACGTTCGCGTCTTCGACGCCCAGATCTACGTCGGCCCGGTGCTGTACGTGCTGTTCGTCTTCCTGGTGATCGCCGGGGCGTCCAATGCCGTCAACCTGACCGACGGGCTCGACGGGCTGGCCGCGGGCTCCTGCGCGATCGTGCTGCTCGCCTACACGGCGATCACGATCACGAGCGGCCAGGAGGGGCTCGCGCTCCTGTCAGCGTGCCTGGTCGGGGCCTCGGTCGGGTTCCTCTGGTTCAACTCGTTCCCCGCCGCCATCTTCATGGGGGACACCGGGTCGTTGGGGCTCGGTGCGGCGATCGGGGCGCTGGCGGTGATGACCCAGACCGAGCTCCTGTTGATCATCCTCGGCGGGATCTTCGTGATCGAGGCCCTCTCCGTGGCGATCCAGGTCCTCAGCTTCAAGATGTTCCGGCGGCGCGTGCTGCTGATGGCCCCCGTGCACCATCACTTCGAGATGATGGCCTGGTCGGAGACGAAGATCATGCTCCGCTTCTGGATCGTGGCCGCCGTGTGCGCGGGGATCGGCTACACGCTCTACCAGAACTCGATCGGGTGACCGTGCCCAGACCGCCGCTTCCCGGCGGCCCGTACCTGGTCGTCGGGCTCGCCCGCTCGGGCCAGGCCGCGGCGCGGCTGCTCGCGAAGCGCGGGGAGGAAGTGGCGGGATGCGACTCCGGCTCGCCCGAGGGAGCCGACGCCCTCCGCGAGGTGGGGGTCGACGCGCGCCTCGGCACCGATGGCCTTGAGCTGCTCGGGGGCGCGCGTTGCCTCGTCAAGAGCCCCGGCGTGCCGGCGGACGCCCCGGTCGTGGCCGCGGCCCGCGACCGCGGCACGACCGTCGTCGGAGAGCTGGAGCTGGCGTGGAGGCTGCTCGCGAACCGGTTCGTCGCGGTGACCGGAACCAACGGCAAGACGACCGTGACCGAGCTCCTCGGCCACGTGTTGCGCACCGCCGGCGAGCCGGTCGCGGTTGCGGGGAACGTGGGCACCCCGCTGGCCTCGATGGTCGGCGAGCTGGACTCCGACGCCACGGTCGTCTGCGAGTGCTCGAGCTTCCAGCTCGAGGACACCGAGGCCTTCGCGCCGGAGTGCGCGGTGCTCCTCAATGTGAGCCCCGACCACCTCGACCGCCACCGGGACTTCGACGAGTACCTGCGCGCGAAGCTGCGGATCTTCGCGAATCAGGGCAACGACGACGCGGCGATCTTCAACGCGTCCGAGGCAGTTCTGCGCGGGCTGGACCTGGGTGGGTGCGGACGTCGAATCGCCTACTGCCGCGGCGTGGACCCGGATTGCGAGGTCGCGGTCGCGGACGGGGTGATATTCGCCGCCGCCGATCCGCTGCTGCGGGTGGAGGAGCTTCGCCTGCTCGGCCCGCACAACGTCGACAACGCGATGGCGGGGACAGCCGCGGCGCTCGCGATGGGCCTGGACCGGGACTCGATTCGCGATGGGTTGCGAACCTTCCGCGGCGTCGCCCACCGGCTCGAGCAGGTGGGCGAGCGGGACGGGGTCCTGTACGTCAACGACTCGAAGGCCACGAACGTCGCCGCGGCGGCCGCGGCGCTGCGCTCCTTCGAGGGCGGGGTGCTGGCGATCATGGGCGGCTCGCTGAAGGGGGGCGACTTCCAGGGCCTCCTGGATCCGGTGGTCGAGCGCTGTCGCGCCTGCTACCTGATTGGGGATGCCGCCGAGCAGCTGGCCACTGAGCTTCGGCCCGCCGAGGACCAGGGGGTGGAGCTGCGCCGTTGTGTGGGGCTCGAGGACGCGGTGAACGCGGCGGCGGCCGACGCGCAGCCGGGGGAGGTGGTCCTGCTGTCCCCCGCGTGCGCCAGCTTCGATGCCTACCGGGACTTCGAGGAGCGAGGGGAGCACTTCCGGGCCCTCGTCGAGGAGCTCCAAGCGCGCTGATCTGGGCAGGGTCGCGCGCGCAGGGGGCGAATCCCCTTTGCAGTGACAGCGCTTTCACTCAGCCGTCTCGGCCCGCGAACGCGAAGGCGGGCCGGGGCGCAGCCGATCGAGTACAACCTGCTGCTCACCGCGACCCTCTGCCTGCTCGCGTTCGGGGTCGTGATGGTGTTCAGCGCCAGCTCCACCACCGCGCTGCTGGGCCAAAGCGGCGACAGCGCCTATTACCTCAAGCGGACCGTGCTGATCGGCGCCCTCGGTCTCGGCGTGATGCGACTGTTCGCCCTTCGCGGCCTGCGGATTCTGAGGCCGATCACTCCCTTGCTGCTCGTGGTCAGCTTCGTCCTTCTGCTGGCTGTGCTGGTCCCGGGGGTCGGAGCGTCGGCGAACGGCGCCAGTCGCTGGATCGCGGTCGGCTCGTTCCAGATCCAGCCCTCGGAGCTGGCGAAGCTGGCGCTGGTCCTCTACGGCGCCAACCTCCTCGCCGAGCGGCCCCGGATGGTCCGCGAGATCCGGACGCTGGTGCCCTACCTGGCCGTCGTCGCGCTCGGATGTCTGCTGATGGTGGTCGAGCCGGACCTGGGTACGGCCATCGTGGTCTGCCTCACCTGCGCGGCGATGCTGGTCGCGGCCGGGGTCAGGATCCAGCACCTGGCGCTCCTCGCGGGCGCGATCGGGGTGGTCCTGCTGCTCGCGATCGTCATCGAGCCGTATCGGATGGCGCGCCTGACGGGATTCCTCAACCCGACCGGGGACCCGAGCGGCGCCGGCTTTCAGGCGATCCAGGCGAAGATCGCGCTCGGCTCTGGCGGCATCTTCGGGGTGGGTCTCGGGCAGAGCCTCCAAAAGGCCTTCTACCTGCCGGAGGCGCACACGGACATGATCGCGGCCGTGATCGGCGAGGAGCTCGGCCTCGCCGGGCTCTCGATGCTCGTGGGGCTGTTCGGCCTCTTCGCGTACGCCGGACTTCGGACGGCGCAGCGGGCGCGTGACCGCTACGCGAAGCTGCTCGCGGCGGGCCTCACATCGCTCGTCCTCGTGGAGGCGATCGTGAACCTGTTCGCCGTTCTCGGCCTGGCGCCGCTCACCGGGGTGCCGCTTCCCTTCGTCTCCTACGGCAACTCGAGCCTCCTGGTGATGCTCGCTGCCACCGGGCTGCTTCTCAACGTGGCCCGCGGGGGGACCGCGGCTGCCCCTGCACGACGGGGCGCCGGCGCTGCGAGACTGCGGGCTATCGACGGCGGACGGGCCGCGCGTCGCCCGACCGCCGCGGAAAGGAGCGCGTCCCGTAGTGCCAAGAGTCGTCATAGCCGCGGGCGGAACCGCGGGACACGTCGTGCCGGCACTGGCCGTCGCCGACGCGCTACGGGATAGCGGCGCAGAGGTCTCCTTTCTCGGCACCCGCGATCGGCTGGAGGCCGAGCTGGTGCCGGCCGCCGGGTACGAGGTCGACTTCCTGCGGCTCCGAGGCCTCGACCGCGGCGCGCCGCTGAAGGCCGCCTGGGC
>JBOGZC010000166.1:0-3375 GCA_050697075.1 Solirubrobacterales bacterium
GATGGTCGGCAGACGCCGCCGGCTGCTCCGCTACCTGGAGCGCGCCGACCTGGAGCGCTACCGCACGGTGGTCTCCGACCTCGGCCTGCGACGCTAGGCCACATGCCCCTCGCGCCGAGCCGAACGGCGCGGCGACCAGCCGGAGCCACGAGTTGATCGCTCCCGGCGCGCCGGCCCCCGACTTCTCGGTTCGCAACCAGGACGGAGAGCGGGTGAGCCTCGGTGATTTCCGGGGACGCAGGCTGATGCTCGTCTTCTATCCCGCCGATTTCAGCCCGGTCTGCACCGATCAGCTCTCGATCTACCAGGAGATCCTCCCCGAGATCACCGAGCAGGGCGCCGACCTGGTTGGTGTGAGCGTCGACTCCTCGTGGGCCCACAAGGCCTTTCAGGAGAAGCTCGGGATCGAGATCCCGCTGCTGGCGGACTTCCACCCGAAGGGCGAGGTCTCCCGCGCCTACGGCGCCTACGTCGAGGACCGCGGCCATCCCAACCGCTCCCTCGTGCTGATCGACGAGGAGGGTGTCGTGCGCTGGGTGTACGAGTCGCCCAGCCCGCTCGAGATCCCCGGCGCCAACCTGATCTTCGACGCGCTCGCAGCGCTCGGCTAACCCGCCGATGAGCAGCCTCACCAGCGCGGCCCTTCCGGCAGTCGGCCCCGACGACCACGCCCGCGGGGGCGGCGCGCAGGCGACCCTCTATCTCGATCTCGCCTGCCAACACTGCGCGGCGGCGTGGCCCCGGATCTCCCAGCTGCACCTGCGCCTGGTTTTTCGCCACTTCCCGGTCGCCAGCAAGCACCCGCGTTCGCCGGCGCTCCATGCCGCGGCCGAGGCGGTGGCGCTCCAGGGCGGCGAGGATGCCTTCTGGCGGTTCATCGACTCGATCTACAGCGACCAGGGGCGCATCGACGACCCCCACCTGTGGGAGCGGATCCGCGGGCAGGGTCTCGATGTCGAGCGCTTCGACCTCGACCGTCGTTCGGCGGGCGCAGCCGGGCGCGTTCGCCGCGACTTCGAGAGCGGGATTCGCGCCGGGGTGACTGGGACGCCCGCGATCTTCCTCGAGGGGCGCACCGCCGGTGAGGACGACCTGCGTTCGCTCGCTCTGTAACATCGCCGCGAACGAGAACGAGAAGTTCTGAGCGATTTATGGCCGCCATCCGGGCGGCCGAAGGGAAACGACACACATGACCATCTTTGACGTAAGCCGCGTCTCGCGGGAGGTAGGCGGCAAGGAGATCTCCTTCGAGACCGGCAAGCTCGCCCGCCAGGCGAGCGGAGCCGTTGTTGTGCGCTCCGGCGACACGATGGTGCTCGCGACCGCGACCGTCGGCAACCTGCGGGACGTTGACTTCCTGCCGCTGACGGTCGACGTCGAGGAGCGCCACTACGCGGCAGGGAAGATCCCCGGGTCCTTCTTCCGCCGAGAGGGGCGGGCCGGTGAGAAGGCGACGCTGACGGCGAGGATGATCGACCGACCGCTGAGACCGCTGTTCCCCGACGGCTGGCATTTCGAGACGCAGATCGTGTGCCAGCCTCTGTCGGTCGACTACGACCATCCCTACGACATCCTGGCGATGAACGGCGCCTCAGCCGCGGTCGCCATCTCGCAGATCGCCGTGCCCACGCACGTGGGATCCGTGAGGATCGGCAAGCTCGACGGCGATTTCGTCATCAACCCGGCCGAGGAGACCTACGAGGACCTCGAGATGGACCTGGTCGTGTCGGGGTCCCAGGACGCGATCCTGATGGTCGAGTGCGGGGCGAACGGCGTCACCGAGGCCGAGGTCCTCGACGCGCTCGACATCGCGCACAGCGAGATCAAGGAGATCTGCGCAGCCCTCGCGGAGCTGCAGGACAAGGCGGGCAAGGAGAAGCTCGAGATCGAGGCCCCCAAGGTCGACCCGGCCCTGGTAGAGGAGGTTCGTGCCTCGCACGGCCCGCAGCTCGACGAGGCCACCCAGATCCACGAGAAGCTCGCTCGTCAGGAGGCCGCGAAGGCGGTCGAGGAGCAGGTGCTGGAGCAGTACGGGGGGGCGCCGGAAGGAGAGGACGCCGACCCCGAGCGCCTGGCCGAGGTCTCGCGCGCCTTCGACCGGCTGGAGAAGGAGATCGTCCGCCGCCGGATCGCGATCGACAAGAAACGGCCGGACGGGCGAGCCGCGGACGAGATCAGGCCGATCGAGTGCGAGGTCGACATCTCGCCCCGCGTCCACGGGTCCGCCCTGTTCACCCGCGGGGAGACCCAGATCCTGTCCAACGTCGCGCTGGGCACGAGCCGCATGGACATGAGGGTGGACAACCTCAGCCTGCAGGAGTCGAAGACCTTCTGGCACCACTACAACTTCCCGCCGTTCTCGGTCGGGGAGACGGGCTTCATGCGCGGGCCGAAGCGTCGCGACATCGGCCACGGCGCCCTGGCCGAACGTGCGCTGGCGCCCACCATTCCCAGTCAGGAGGATTTCCCGTACGTGATTCGGGTGGTCTCGGAGACGCTCGAGTCGAACGGGTCCTCGTCGATGGGCTCGGTCTGCGCCTCCTCGATGGCGCTGATGGCCGCCGGCGTGCCGGTCTCGAGCTCGGTCGCGGGCGTCGCCATGGGACTGATCAAGGAAGGCGACGACCTGGTCGTGCTGACCGACATCGCCGGCGTCGAGGATCACCTCGGCGACATGGACTTCAAGGTGGCCGGCACCTCTGACGGCATCACGGCGCTCCAGATGGACATCAAGATCTCCGGGGTCAACTTCGAGGTCCTTCGGAGTGCTCTGGAGCAGGCCCGGGCCGGACGTCTGTTCATCCTCGACAAGATGAGCGACGCGATCTCCGCGCCGCGCGAGGAGCTGTCGCATTTCGCGCCGCGGATCGAGCAGATCAAGATCGATCCCGAGAAGATCGGGGCGCTCATCGGCAAGGGCGGCGAGAACATCCGCGCGCTGTCGGAGGAGTTCGAGGCGGACATCAACGTCGAGGACGACGGCACGGTGCAGGTGTATGCGCCCAGCGGCGCCCTGGTTGAAGCCTGCATCGCTCGGATCGAGGCGATGACCAAGGAGGCTGAGGTCGGCGACCGGTTCACCGGCAAGGTCGTCAAGACCACGGCCTTCGGCGCCTTCGTCGAGCTGACGAAGGGCACGGACGGGTTGCTGCACATCTCCAACGTCAAGCCGGGCGAGCGCGTGGGGGCCGTCGAGGACGTCCTCACCCAGGGCGACGAGCTGGACGTCACGGTGGTCGAGGTGGACCGCGAGCGCGGCCGGATCGGTCTCCGGCTCTCGGACGATCCGGCGGTGGAGGGCAAGGCACCTGAGGAGCTCACGCAGGTTGGTACCGGGGATCCCGGTCCCCGCGGGGGCGGCGCCCGCGACGGAGG
>JBOGZC010000167.1:0-3277 GCA_050697075.1 Solirubrobacterales bacterium
GTGGAACAGGCGGCATCGTCAGGGAGCCTATTCAGCCGGCCGCCGGCTCAGGTGCCATCCAGCGCCGCGCGCAGGTCCGCGGCCGCGCGCTCCGGCGGGTAGACGTTCACCTCGACTCCGGTGCCGAGCTCGAACCCGGCGCGGACCGTGAGCCGCGGCACCACGTCGACGTGCCAGCAGAAGTCCTCGGCCCCGCTCGGGGCCGTGCGTACCCACAGGTTCAGCTGCGGCGGGGCGCCGAACAGCGCCGCGAGGGATCGGAGCGCTGTGCGGATCATCGCGGTGCCGGTCTCGCCATCGTGCTGGAACTCGGCGGCCGGACGGCGCGGGATCACCCGGAGCTCGAACGGGGTCCGGGAAGCCCAGGGACAGACCAGAAGCGCCTCGTCGTCGATCGCCACGAGCCGGTCGCTGCGGCGCACCTCCTCCGTGGCGACGTCGCCGAGCAGGTGCCCGCCCATCGTCTGCTGGTGGTAGGCGGCGGCTCGCTCGCGCTCCCGGGCGAGATCGGCTGGCACGAAGCGCATCGCGTATAGCTGAGCGTGCGAATGCTCGAGCGAGGCTCCCGCGTCGGGGCCCTCGTTCACGATCAGGTGGACGTAGGCCGCGTCCTCGGCGTGCGCCCGCATCCGCTCCCGCCACGCCGCCACGGCGCCCGCAAAACGCTCCTCGCTCAGCCCGCACAAGGAGGTCGCGTGCTCGGGAGCGTGGACGATCACCTCGTGGGCGCCGCCCGCCGGGCTCGACGCGAACAGCCCGGGCTCGCCCGCCCGAGTCGACGCCCTCAGCGGGTCGATCGAGCTGGCCAGGCCGGTCTCGGCCTCCCGAGGCTCGGGGCTCGCCCCCCGCCCGGCGGTGTCGGGGCCGTCCGACGACGCACCGCCGAGCACCGGGTAGAGGTTCGGCACCGCCCGCGAGGTCCAACCCGGGGAGTCCGGCGCGCCGCCGCCGGGACGAGCGGCCCAGACCTCGGGTGGGGTTCGATCCTCGCGGCCCTCGCAGAACGGGCACGTCTGGAGGGCGTCCTCCTTCGCCTTCACGGGGGGCGGGGCGAACGCGTCGGGGCGCTCGGCTCGGCCCGGCGCCAGGATCGCGCGCAGGCCGGTCAGCTGGTCGATACGGACCTCGGGGGCGTTCACCCGCGGCCGTTAGGGCGTGCCCTGTCCCGCATCCTCCGGACGCGCGCGAGGAGCGGGCGGGCTGCCGTCCGCGAAGTCGAAGCCGAGGAACGGCTTGATCATGTCGAGCGGCAGCGGGAAGATGATCGTCGAGTTCTGGTTGACCCCGATGTCGAGGAGCGTCTGCAGGTAACGGAGCTGGAGGGTTGCCGGGTTCAGGCTGATGATGTTCGCGGCCTGGGAGAGCTTCTCGGCGGCCTGGAACTCGCCGTCGGCGGAGATGATCTTGGCGCGCCGCTCTCGCTCGGCCTCGGCCTGCCGGGCGATCGCGCGCTGCATGTCGGCCGGCAGCTCGACGTCCTTGACCTCCACCGTCGTCACCTTCACCCCCCAGGGCTCGGTCTGCTCGTCGATGATCTGCTGGAGCTCGATGTTCAGGCGCTCGCGCTCCGAGAGCAGGGCGTCGAGCTCGGCCTTGCCGAGAACCGAGCGCAGGGTCGTCTGCCCGATCTGGGAGGTGGCGAGGAGGAAGTTCTCAACCTCGGTGACTGCCTTGTTCGGGTCGATCACCCGGAAGTAGGCGACCGCGGTGACCCGCACCGTGACGTTGTCCTTGGTGATCACCTCCTGCGGCGGCACCGTGAGCGTGACCGTCCGCAGATCGATCCTGACCATCCGGTCGACGATCGGGATCAGGTAGATCAGTCCGGGCCCCTTTTGGGCAATCAGCCGCCCGAGGCGAAAGACGACTCCCCGCTCGTACTCGCGGAGGATCCTGACCCCCGACAGGAGCAGGATCGCGACGATGACGATGATCAGGACGACGATCGCGATGACAACTCCCACTGGGCTTCTCCTCTATCGAGGGACCGTGCTCGGCTCGGCAGGCTCCGCGGCTTCCTCCCCGCTTTCGAGCGGGCGCACTTGGAGCGTCAACCCCTCCACGGATTCGACGCGCACTCTACTGCCGCGCTCGAGCGTGCGGTCGGCCCCGTTCGGTCCTTCAAGGCGCGCCCGCCACAGCGCCCCCTGGACGAAGATCTGGCCCACGGGGTCAAGCGGCTGACGGACCTCGCCCACTGCCCCAACCATCTCCTCCCACCCGGTGCGCTTCGGCTGGGTCCGCGCCTGCACGGCCCGCTGCACCGCGAAGGCCAGCAGACCTCCGAGAATCAGCCCGACGGCGATCACGACAGGCGCCGAGATCCCGAACGCGCTCGAGTTGGTGTTGTAGAGGAGCAGCCCGGACGCGATCAGCGCCACCACTCCGGACGCCCCCAGGATTCCGTGGGTGCCCAGATGCGCCTCGGCGATGATCATCGCGACACCGAAGATCAGCAGGAGCACCCCCGCGACCGTCACCGGGAGCTGCGCCGACCCGTAGAGGCCGAGCAGGAGCGAGATCACCCCAATAGTCCCCGGGGCGATCAGCCCGGGGCTGAAGAACTCGATCCCGATCCCCACCAGGCCCAGCAGGATCAGGAGGTAGGAGACGGTCGGGTTCACGAGGATCTCGAGCAGCTGGTACTGAAGCGGCATGTCGTGGTTCGAGATCTCGAGGCCGGCGGTATGCAGCACCTGGGCCTTGGGGCCCTTGACGTGGAACCCGTTGAGCTGGCGGAGCAGGCTCTCCTGGCTCGGGGCGATCAAGTCGATCAGGCCGGCGTCCTTCGCCTCCTGGGCGGTGAGGTTCTTCGCCTTGGTGACCAGGAGCTGGGCCAGCTTGGCGTTTCGACCGTGAGCCGCGGCCAGAGCTCGCATGGACGCGGCGGCGTCGTTCTTGATCTTGCGGGCGAGGTCCTGGCTCTCCCCGCCGGGGCCGATCGCGATCGGGGTCGCCGAGCCGATGTTCGAGACGGGGTACATGGCGGCCACGTCCGCCGCCTCCGTGATGTAGGCGCCGGCCGATCCCGCGCGGGCGTTGCTCGGGTAGACGTAGACGACCACCGGCATCGGCGCCGAGCCCATGTCCTCGATGATCGAGCGCATCGAGTCCGAGAGGCCGCCGGGCGTGTCGAGACGGATGATCACGAGCTTGGCGTTCTGGCTGGCGGCGTCGTCGAGGGCGCTGGAGATCCACTTCTGCGTCGCTGGGTCGATCGTCGCCTGGAGCTGGATGGAATAGGCGATCCCGGTCGACGACCCCCGCGCCGGCGAGG
>JBOGZC010000168.1:0-3261 GCA_050697075.1 Solirubrobacterales bacterium
GGGCCGACGGGCGCGAGTCACCATCCTCTTCCGGATGCCTAGCAAAGATTATCTGAGTTCGAAGCTTGACCGGTTGCTGCGGGAGAATGCGATCGAAATGCTGCTCGACCGGTAGTCCACCGCCTCCGAGCGGTGCCGAACATCGCCGAGGCGGCCGTACACCTCCTCGAGCATAGCGCGTGACCCGTGGCCGAGCTCCTTCTCCACCGTCCACGGCGACACCGGCGCTCCGCCGTCGAGCGTCGGGAGTCGGGCCGTCGCGTAGGTCACCCGGAACGGTCGCGTCCGGATCTCGACTGCCATTCAGTGAGCCTGCGCACACCTGGTATCCGGCCACCCCGGCATACTGAACCGTGCGCGGGTTGTGCGCCCGACCGCATCGCCCCACTGTAGGCGTAGCTTGGGGGAGGTGTGCATCATGGATACGATCCCAACGAGAGATTGTCAGGGCTCGTGCCTGCGATGCCAGGCGCCGCTGGCAAAGGGCGCGCGCTACTGCTCCCTCTGCGGCGTCTCGGTGAGCGAGGCTGCCACCGGGGAGTATACCAGCTACGACCTGGATCGGTTCTTCAACTATGCCCTGGACATGCTCTGCATCGCAGGGATCGACGGCTATTTCAAGCTGGTCAATCCCTCCTTCCAGCGGGTCTTGGGCTACACCACGGTGGAACTGCTCAAGATTCCCTTCGTCGAGCTAATCCACCCCGAGGACCGGAGCGACACCATCGCGGAGGTGAGCAAGCTCGCCAACGGTCTCGAGACCATCTGTTTCCAGAATCGCTATCGCTGCAAGGACGGCAGCTACCGGCGGCTGGAGTGGACGTCGTACCCGGAGCCAGCCACTGGTCTGATCTACGCGGTGGCCCGGGACGTCACCGAGCGGGACCGGGCGGATCGCCAGACGGGCGGGGCGTGACCATCCCCTCGCGCCAGCATCGCCCCGAATGGTGCGGAAGAATGGGGCCCGATGGCTGGCGCTAGTGGCCGCTTGGCAGCGCTAGGCGAAAGAGAAACGGCAGGCAGGAAAAGCGGTTAGCGATTCAGGCCGCTCTCGCGGCGGCCTCCGAAGCAAGAGGTCGCGCGTTCGAGTCGCGCCGCGTCGCGCCCAACCGCACATAAATCCGAGCGCTCACCTGCTCTCTGCTCAGGCTGGGAACCGGTTGCCAAACATCGGCCTTCCGCTTTTCGATTCCGCTTCGGTCACTTCGTCCTGTAGCACGTCCCAGTGCTCGGCGAGTCGACCGTCCTCCATCCGGACCACGTCGGCCGCTATCCATGCGACGGGTCGGCCGGTGCCCGTGAAGCGGCCGTGGACGATGACGTAGTCGCCCTCCGCCACGATGAGCTGGTGTTCGTAGCGGAGGGTATCAGGGGAGGCGCGGATAAGGGTGAACAGGCCGTCGCGGCCGGGTTTGATGTGAGCACTGTGCTGGATGTAGTTGTCCGACCAGAAGCCGGCAGCGGCTTCGTAATCGCGCTGGTTGAACAGTGTGTCGACGGCCCCCAGCACCAGGGCCTTATTCTGTTCCGGAGTGGTCTTGGTCATGTCGTGCTCCACCTTAACGGGCTGTGCATCAGAGACTTTAGAGCTTCGAGCCGCCGTCGACCCTCACGGTGTCGCCGCTGATCCAGCGCGCGTCGTCGGAGGCCAGGAAGGCGACGACCCCGCCGATATCGTCCGGCTGGGCGAGACGCTTCAGCGCCTGCATGCCGAGCGTGGAATTGCGGCCTGCATCCGTCTTGGCGAAGCTCGACATATCGGTCGCGACGACACCGGGCGCCACGGCGTTGACCCGAATGCCGCGCTCGCCGAGCACAGCGGCGAAGTGCTTCACCAGCGTGTCGATCGCGCCCTTGGTCGCCGCATAGGCCGGAAGCGTGCCGACGGCCGCATGGCCTGCCAGCGACGACATGAGCACGATGCTGCTGTCCTTGGACATGATCGGCAGCAACTGCTGGACGAGGAAGAACGGCGCGCGGACGTTGACCGCGAAGAGCCTGTCGAAATCCTCGACCGTGGTCTCCTCGATGGTCGCCGACTTTGACGTGCCGGCATTGGCGACCAGGATGTCCAGCCGGTCGCCGACCACGGCGCGGACCTGCTTGGCGAGCTTGTGTGCCCCGTCCGGCGCGGAAAGATCAGCGGCCACGGCGTCAGCCCGTCCGCCGGCCTGGCGGATCTCGGCGACGACGGCTTCGGCCTCGTTCACGCCGCTGCTGTAGTGCACCAGAACCTGCGCGCCCATCCTGGCGAGGGCCAGCGCGCTGGCACGGCCGATCCCACGCGAGGCGCCGGTCACGAGAGCGGTCTTTCCTGCAAGCTTGGTCATTCACCCTCCTCGATTAGCGGGTCTTACCGCCATCGACGTTGAGGACATGGCCGGTGATGTATGAAGCGTCGTCCGACGCGATGAAGACGATCGCGCTGGCAAGCTCCTCCGAGAGACCGAGGCGAGCCATCGGAACCGTCGTCACCAGAGCAGCCTTGTTCTCCGGCGTCTTGGTAAAACGGGTCAACATGCCAGTGTCGGTCGGACCAGGCGCCACGACGTTCACCCGGATGCCCGACTTGGCGAGCTCGATCGCCACGGACTTGGTGATGCCCTCGACGGCGTGCTTGCTGCCGACATAGATCGAGGCCCCCGCCGCACCCTCGTGCCCGTAGGTCGAGGAGATGTTGACGATGCTGCCGCTGCCCTGTGCTTGCATGACGCGCACCTCATGCTTCATGCTCAGGATCACGCCCAGCACATTGGTGTCGAACGTGGCGGCATAGCTTTCTGCGGTCTGGTCCGTGATCGGACCAACTTGGCCTTCGGTGCCAGCATTGTTGACCGCGACATCGAGGCGGCCGAATCGCGCCACGGTCTGATCGACGAGGTCGCGTACTTCGTTCTCATGGCGAACGTCGGCGCGGATGAACTCGGCTTCCGCGCCGAGCCCGCGCAACTCGCTCGTAAGTTGCTGGCCGGCATCCTCGCGGCGGCCCGCCACCACGAGACGCGCGCCTTCCTTGGCAAAAGCGATGGCGGTCGCTCGGCCGATCCCGGTGAGTGCACCGGTGATCAAGACAACTGGGGTACTCATAGTTCCAGTCCTTCGAGATATGGGCCGGTCGCGTATTGCCCGGGTGGTAATGGTGGGCCGGTCTCCTGTTCGTCGGAGGGGAACTTAGGCTCTTCTGGCGCTGAAGGAAAAGACTTTGTAGGTTGGGTCCCATACCTCGTAGGCATGGGGCGGAATCATGGAGCTGAGACATCT
>JBOGZC010000169.1:0-3197 GCA_050697075.1 Solirubrobacterales bacterium
GCCTTCGCTACCACCTGATCGAGCACGGCTCGAGCCGGACCCCCAAGGCGGTCAAGGATCGGCTGGCCCGCATGTCGGATCGCTTCTCGGGCCCTCAGGCGATCAACCTGCGCCACCAGCCGATCCCCTGGGCGTACCGGGTCTTCTACAGGCACATCGGCCTGGATCCCGATCAGCAGCCGACACCGGTGGAGGCGGTGGCCCTGGAGCGGATCAAGCGCGGAGGGTTCGTGAGCCAGAGCCTGTTGGACGACGCCCTGACGATCGGGATCATCGAGACGGGCGTGGCGCTGCGGGCCTTCGACGCCGATCGCGCCTCCGGGCCGCCCGGCATTCGACAAAGCGAGCCCGGCGAGCCGCTCGAGGGACGACCCGGCGACCTGCCGCCGGGAACGCTCGTGATCGCCGACGATTCCCGACCGCTGGCCCTCCTGTTCGGAGCGGTGGGGGCGGGCAGGGGGGTGAACCCCCGGACCAAGAGGATCCTGCTGACCGCGGTCCAGGTCCAAGGCGTCCCGCAGATCGCCGTCGAGGAGGCGATCTGGCTCACGGCCGACGTGATGCGAAGCTGATCGGGCCCAGGTGCCCCGTTGCAGCCCTTTGACCACGCGTCCGGAAGTGACCAACCCGCCCCGAGATCGGCGATTCGCGAGCGGTTGAGCCGCGTGCCCACCGGGTAGAATGGCGCGGTCGTCGATTCTGAAGGGAGGCCTCGTGGCAGACGATCTTCTGGACATCGAGGCGACGAGTCCGTCGTCCAGCGTCGAGGCCCTTGATGTCCTGTTTCGCGATCGAGCGCCGGATCGAGCCGCCGACCGGCGCGTGCGGCAGGACCTTCGCGCCCAGATCGGGCTGCTCGAGAAGCGGCTCGGCGAGCTGTTTGCCTCGGCATTCCCCCACCAGGGGATCGAGTGGTCGGTGGCGGCGGTCGGCGGCCCCCGAGTGCTTGACGTCGCGGACCTCGAACGGGTACGCGACGGGCTCGCGTCGAGGTTGCGAGACGCTCAGGCTGAGCTGGGCAGGCGAGGCGAGGCGGAGGAGGCGAATCGCGGCCTGCTGGAGGAGATGGTCACCGATCCCGACCGATACCGGTGGGTGCGGCTGTCCGCGCAGGACGTCGGTGAGACCGGCTGCCGCCACTGGCACTCCCGCCCTCGGTGGGGCATCCTCGGGATGCTGATGGGCTGGTGGCGGGTCAAGCTGTCCTCAGGCTGTCCGTTAGCCGAGGGGCGCCCGCCCCCTGAGCCGAAAGCGCCGAAAGCGCCGCTCCCCACGGTCCGCGGAACGTCCTGCTTCGCCGCGCCCTGAGAAGCCGTCGCCCCCGCCCGCAGCGCGCCGCGCCGCGGCGGCCGACGAGCGGCCACCTGCGCCCTGGGGATCGTTCCCCCTGGTCGAGCTGGTGGTGCTGTGTGGCCTGGGCCTGCTGATCGCCGGTCTGGTCGTTCAGAGTGCCGCCGGCGCGACGATGATCGCCGTCGGTCTGGCGCTGGGCGCGCTCGGGGGACTCGAGGTCTCGATCAGAGAGCACTTCGCCGGGTACCGGTCGCACACGACGCTCCTCTCCGGCGCGGTCGGGATCGCGGTCCTGATCGGCCTCGCGACCCTCGTCTCGTCGCTGTGGCTCCCGATCGCGCTCGCGCTCGCGGCAGGCGCGTTCGGGGTCAGCGCCTGGGCGCTGGGTCGAGCGTTTCGCCGCCGCTCGGGCCTGGCGTTCAAGGTCCGCTAGCTACAGCCGACCGACTGCCTTGGCCTCGAGCTCGGCCGCCAGCACGTTGCGCTGGCGCTCGGTGAGACGACCGAGCTCGCGGTTCTCGTTCATGGCGAGCGAGGAGAGGAACTTGCGCGCCCGGGTCCGGCCCCAGCGGCGCTGGCTGCGCAGAAGCTCGCCGACGGTCATCGTCTCGACCTCCCAGGGACAGGATCGGATCACGTCGACGGCGGCGAGCTCGCCTCCGAGAATGCTGCGCTTCAGGGATGCCCGCGCGAGACGGACTCGGTTTGCGTGCGCGAGCGCCTGCATGTGCTGAGGCGCAGGGACGACCGTAGATGCAGCTGGCATCGTCACTCCTCTCTGAGTGGCATCGGAAGGATTGGGGGTCCGTCTTGGGCGCTCCCGCGGGAGCGGGGCCAGAAATGCTCGAAACGAATCACTCTCCCCGTTCCGATCGCCTCCTGCCCCAGGGTGCGTCCGGCGTTGGCGGAACCTACGCGAGCCGGACGGGGGCCGTCAACTCACTACTCGCTTTTCGCCCCCCAGTCGTTCGCTAAGAGCATGCTTTTCTTGCGTCGCGAACCCTTGTTCGAAACTGGACAAGCCGAAATTACCCACTCAGGGGGATGAGAACCAGGGATTCCGAGGGGCGGGCCGGCCGCGATCGGCGGTTTCAGGCCCGCGACAGATCCGGGAAGTCGGCGATCACTCGCTCGATGATCTCCAGGGCCCGATCGAGGTGGGGGCGCTCATGGGTCGCCATCAGGCTGGTGCGAAGGAGGGCTCCGCCCGGAGGCACCGCCGGGTGCAGGGCGACGTTCGTGTAGACGCCGGCGTCGTAGAGGGCCTTCCACAGCGTCACGGCCTGCCAGTCCTCGCCGACCAGCACCGGGACCACCGGGGTGTTCGCCGCCGAGCCGTCGGGGAGCCGGCCGGGGTCGACGACTCGGAGGCCGAGCTCGGCGAACCCTCGGCGGAGGTAGTCGGAGTTGTCGAGCAGCCTCTCGAACAGCGGGCCCCCCTCGGCGCGGCAGATCCGGACCGCCTCGAGCGCCGCGCCGACCGCGGCCGGGACCGCCGATGCGGTGAACATGAAGGCCCGCGACGTGACCTTGAGGTACTCGATCACGTCCGCGGGCCCGGCGATGAACCCGCCGCACGAGGCGAGGCTCTTGGAGAAGGTCCCCATGCGAAGGTCGACCCGGTCCTCGACTCCGAGCAGCTCGCAGGCCCCGGCGCCGCGCTCCCCGAGCACCCCGACGGCGTGTGCTTCGTCGACCATCAGGCGCGCGCCGTGGCGCTCGCTCAGCTCCAGCACGTCGGCGACGGGGCAGATGTCCCCCTCCATCGAGAAGACGCCGTCGACCACGACCAGCACTCCGCCGCCGTCGGCGCTCCCGCGCTCGAGCATCCGCTCGAGCTTGTCCATCTGGTTGTGGCGGAACGGCCGCAGCTTGGCGCCCGAGAGCCGGCAGCCGTCGAGGAT
>JBOGZC010000170.1:0-3090 GCA_050697075.1 Solirubrobacterales bacterium
CGGCTTAAGGTGCGCGACTGGAAATCGCGTGGGCGGGTCAAACCGCCTCGTGGGTTCGAATCCCACCCTCTCCGCTGCCGGATCCGGCAAGCCGACGGGACTACTTCGGAGGCAGCGACCGCGCGTAGCCGACTCCACGGGCGACCCACCGCTCGAGCTGGCGCTTCGTCCTCACGCCCTCCGGGGCGACCCGCAGCCATCCGTTCATCTCGCGACCGCGCATCTCGAACGGGGTCGCGTACGGCTTCCCGAGGAGGGCGTCCGTCTCGGCGGGATCGCATCGAAGCAGGAGGCCGCCCTGGCCGCTGACGGCCACGGACATGTGACCCCCGATGAGGAATGCCAGGCCGCCGAACATCGGCTGCTCGGCGACGTCCGCGTCGCCGGAGATGAGCTCGCGGATTCGGTTGGCGAGGTCCTCGTCGTAGGCCACGCTCCGATTATCTCCTGACGGGCACGCGAGGGGCGCAAATTGCGGGGATTCGCGCCGTCAACCGGCGCTGCCGTCAGGCCCACCGGGTAGCTTGCCGCGCAAGGAAAACCTGCCGAGTCCCTCCGCCGAGCGGAGGGAGCGGGGAAACCAGGGGGTCCACCCGGACCCAGGGGCGAATCGGAGACGACTTCCGTAGCGCACCTCTTTCAGCGCGAGCCCGACAGCTAACCCCGCAGGCGCGAGAAAGAGAGGTAATCCATGTCGAACCGTCTGCTGAACCTCCTCGACCCGGAGGATCTCAACCGCTCCGTCCGCACCCTCGGTTGGATCGCCGGCGAGGTGGCCGGGGTGATCGTCGCCGCGTCCGCGCTCGTCCTGCTCCTCCTGGTGGCGCACGTCAGCTAGTGCGCCAGATAGCGGTCCGCGTCCTCCGGCTTCCAGCGATTGGAGATGGCCGCGAACGGGATTCCACCGAACCAGAGCACGACCGCCAGCGTTGTGCTGACGAAGGCGACCGGAACTGAGATCAAAAAGAAGATCACCGGCGACAGCGACTGGATCACGCCCCACCGGTAGACGTCCTCCGGGATCTTTTGGCCCATCAGTCCGCGGCGCTGCGCTCCGCGGAACTGGACCACCTCCAGACCGCTGATGATCGCGACCATGACCGCATAGAGCGCCACCGAGAGCGGGTTCTCGAACAGGGTCCCCAGAAGGGCGGTCGGGAACGGGAGGAAGGCGATGAAGGCGAGGTAGACCAGGTTGCTCGCGATCAGGCGAGTATCGATGCGCGCCAGCAGACCCACGAACTCGTGGTGGGCGGCCCAGTAGCGGCCGATCACCGCGAAGCTGATGAAGAAGCTGACGAAGTTCGGCACTAGGTCGTCGAGCGCATTGGCGAGGTTGTGGACGCTGTCCTTGTCCACATGCTTCAACTCCGGCACCGCGATCCCGACCACCAGCAGGGTCATGGCGATCGCGAACACGCCGTCGCTGAACGCGAGCACCCGCGAGAACTCCTCCGTTCCCCGTTCGTAGGAGCCCGGCTGCCGCTCGGACTGCGCCTCCAGCACCGCGCTCAGGCTATGGAACGTGCCGGAGGGCATCGCCGGCGGCAGGAACTGCGCATAGCCTTCGCTCGAATGAGCGACGCAAGCGCCGGTCCCGCACCGAATCCCGACGATCCGGGCCTGCTCGGCCCCACCGAAGCCTCGCTGCTCATCGACCTCTACGAGCTGACCATGTCGGCCAGCTACCTGGAGCGGGCAATGAACGACCCGGCCGTCTTTGAGCTGTTCGCGCGCAGACTGCCGCCCAACCGGGGTTGGCTCTTGGCCGCCGGCCTCGGCCCCACGCTCGAGCTCGTCCGCGCACTGCGGTTCGGCCAGGCGGAGGTCGACTACCTGCGCTCCCTTGACCTCTTCGCCGAGAGCTTCCTCCACTACCTCCGCGGCTTCCGCTTCTCGGGAGACGTCGACGCCATCCCCGAGGGAACGGTCTGCTTCGCGAACGAGCCGCTGGTCCGGGTGACGGCGCCGTTGATCGAGGCGCAGCTGCTCGAGACGCTGCTCTTGAACCAGATCAACTTCCAGACCATGATCGCCACCAAGGCCGCTCGGGTGGTGCTGGCCGCCGGGGGCGGCGAGCCGGGCGTCGGCGAGCGCGTGGTCGACTTCTCACCGCGGCGCGACCATGGAACCGACGCGGCGATGAAGGTGGCCCGCTCGGCGGCGGTGGCGGGCTGCGGCGGGACCTCGAACGTGGCCGCGGCGATGCGGTACGGCCTGCGGCCGGTCGGAACCATGGCCCATTCCTATGTGCTCTCGTTCGACACCGAGGAGGAAGCGTTCCGCTCGTTCCTCGCGTACTTCCCCCGCGGCAGCCTGATCCTGGTGGACACCTACGACACGCTGGAGGGAGTGCGCCGCGCGATCACCGCGGCTCGCGAGGCGAACGTCGAGCTGGCAGGCGTGCGGCTGGACTCAGGGGATCTGCTCGAGCTCTCGCGCCAGGCTCGGCGCATCCTCGACGAGGCCGGGATGACCGAGGCCCGGATCGCCGCCAGCGGGGACCTGGCGGAGGACCGCATCGCCGAGCTCGTCGCCGCCGGGGCCCCGGTCGACCTGTGGGGGGTGGGCACGGACCTCGGGACGAGCCGCGACTCCCCGGTCGTCAACGGCGTCTACAAGCTCGTCGCTCGAAGCCACGATGGGCAGTGGAACGGCGTCTGGAAGCGGTCGACCGACAAGTCCACCGTGCCGTGGCCCAAGCAGGTCTTCCGACGCCAAGCCGCGGACGGAAGGATGGACGGCGACGTGATTGGCGCCGTGGACGAGGAGCTCGAGGGCGAGCCGCTGTTGGTTCCGGCGATGCGCGGCGGCGAGATCGTCCGCCGCGAATCCCTCGAGGAGATACGCAAACGCTCCGCAGTCCAGCTCGCGGCGCTTCCGGAAGGCCTGCGGCGCCGCGCAAGCACCGTCGGCGAGCCCTATCCGGTGAGCTACTCGGAGCGCCTGCGCGACGCGGTCCGCGACTAGCTGTCCTGCCCACGGAGGTTGTGAACGCGGCTGATCGGCGGCCGGTCACCGAGCGAGCTGTGGGGGCGTCGCCGGTTGTAGTAGCGAAGGAAGGATGCCAGGGCCCTCGACCGCTCGGTT
>JBOGZC010000171.1:0-2973 GCA_050697075.1 Solirubrobacterales bacterium
TAGTACTCGCCTAATAATAAAATATACACATCCGATACCCCGCCGGTCATCGCGCAGTGGCCAGCGCTGGTCATCCAGGCGTCGAAGATCTGGTCCGGCGGCGCGAGCAGGACGGCCGAGACCTCGAAGTCGTAGCTCACCGGTCGTCCTCCCTTCAGCCTCGCCGAGCGGCGAAGATCGTCGTCCGCTCCCGAGCCACGCTCGCGGCGGCCGCGACGAGCCAGGTCACCAGCAGGATGATCCCGCCCGCGGCGACGAAGAACGTGACGCCCAGGAAGGTCCCGGCCGGGATGAGCGCCAGGAAACGACCCATGCCCTGACCCGTGAAGGCGATGACCACGGTCAGCGCCAGCAGGCACACGTGCATGATCAGGGTGCCCAGGATGAAACCGAAGAAGGCCCAGTCCAGCTGCAGGCCGTCCTCGATGATGTTGGCCACGCTCGACAGGCCGATGCCGAGGCCGGCGATGAGCGCGAGTCGGATGACCGTTCGGCCGCCGACCAAGCGGCCGAACGCCGGCAGCGACACCGCGAGCGTCAGCAGTGTCGCGCTGAACCACAGCACGATCGGCCAGTCCTGTTGTGTCGCCGTGGCCTCGAACGCCGGACGAGCGAGCGCCCAAAAGGCGAAGAACGAGATCCCGGTAAGGGCGAAGAGCGCCGGTCGAACCATGGCGGCAGCATAGTCGAGCGAGGTGAACCGACCGTGGCATCCGAAACGACGACTTCGCCGTGACAGCCGCCTGGGTCGAAGCACGAATTCCCCAGTTCAAGGTCCGGCTTGGGCCAACCCGATCTTGTCGAGCAGGACCCGCTCTCCGCCAATCGCCACTCGAAGCCGATGTCGCGGTCGCGGCTCGCGGGGCGGGCGGCAATGTCGGGCCTGCCGCATAGACTGCATCGGTGGTCTTGGAAGCCGGTTGAGGCCGCCGTGATCGTTGGACGTTGCGCTTTGTGGATCCGGCGCTGGAGAGTTCGTACCAGCATGCCGACCAGGCGGAGGGCATTCGTCGGACCCGGACCGCGAGCCTCATCGCCGTGGCGGTTTGGACCCTCGTCGCCGTACTTGGGCCGCAAGCCGTCGGAGTCACATCAGGCTTGGCATGGGTCATCTCGGGCATCATGGTTGTGCTCCTGCTGACGAGCGCCGCGATCGGCCGATGGGCGACGACCCAGCGCCGTCGCGATGCGATCGGGGTTGGCCAGCAGCTCGCCGCGTGCACTGCCGTGCTGATCTTGACTGCCAGCACTGGAACGTTCGGAACATATGCGATGCCGGGCGTGATGCTCACCGCTGTCTTCGGCTTCTCGGTCACTCGGCACCCCTTCGTCGGCTCAGTCGCGGTGGGTGCGGCCTACTGCCTGCTTTTCCTGCTCTTCGCCAGCCAGGCTTCGCTGGGCTCGCAGCTGCTGCTGCAGGTGTTCATCGTCACGACCACGATCGTGGGCGGATGCGTCGGCGCCTACCTGCTCGAGAGGTCGCAGCGCGAGGCGTTCGCCCAGGGGATCCTGGTGAGCGCATTAGGTGAGCGCGTCGACCGCCTCCTTCACCAGTACCTTTCCGCCGACGTGGCGAGCGCGTTGATCGCCGATCCTGAGCTCGCGGCGTTGGGGGGCGTCGAGACCGAGGTCACCGTCCTGTTCGCCGATCTGCGCGGCTACACGACGTACGCTGAACGGCGAACGCCTTCCGATGTCGTATCGGCGCTCAACGCCGCCTTCAGCGCAGCTGTGCCGGTCGTCCTCGCAGAGGGTGGGACGGTCGTGCAGTTCATGGGGGATGCGCTGATGGCCATCTTCGATGCCCCGACGCCACAGCCGGACCATGCCCTGAGGGCAGCTCGCGCCGCCCTCGACATGCAGAGCGCAGTCGGACGGCTGGCCGGGGCCGCTACGCGACCGCGCTTCCGGGTCGGCCTCAATACCGGTCCCGCGCTGGTGGGCAACATCGGTGCAGAGGAGGTCCGCAACTACTCGGCCATCGGCGATACCACCAACCTGGCGGCACGCCTGCAGACGTACGCTGCCGAAGGCAGCGTGGTGATCGGCGCAAGCACGTATGACCTGATCCGCGAACAGGCGATCGTCCGGCCCCTTGGATCGCCCTCCCTGAAGGGCAAGACGCGCCCGGTCGAGGTCTATGAGCTCCTGGGTCTCCGCGAACGAACGTGAAGTGCGACCACGGCCGCGATCGGGCACCTCGACCCACCGGATGACATATCTGGGCCCGTCCGGGGTCGAGAAGAGGATACTGGCCCGCATCGACCCCGATTCCTCCCTCAGTCCGCAAGGGCGACGCTGGTAGACGTACACAAATCAGGTTGACATGCGGCCTGCTGGGGACAACCGCTGGCCCCGCGAAGCACGTCTGCTGGCTCCTTCATCCGGGGCCAGTGGTCGCCTCGATTGCCGCTAATGCCACCTCCACGTCTTGGTCCGGGTCAGGGGCCCCGCTCACGCCAATCGCCCCATCCGCCACTGCGACCCCTCCGGGCGACGGAATCAGACCACGCAACCCCAGGCTGCTGACGGCTGCAAAGAAGGCCGGACGAGTCCCTGCAAGATCGCGGAGGTCCGCCGTGCTCCGACCCATGAACACGACCGAATATGCCTTTCCCTGGGCCACCTCAGCTGTATATGCCCGCGCTCCGTCCGCGCGTCCAAATGCGAGGAGGTAGCCGGACGCGTCGACCACGGCGACGCTTACGACCAGCCCTTGGCGGTCGGCGTCGCTGAGGGCAGCCGCAACGAGCGCCTGCGCGCGCGCGATGCCGAGCATCAAGTGACCGCCGGTGCCAGGCCGCGCCTTTCGCCTATGGTCTGCTGGGGGCTGTCATGGAGAAAGGCGGACTGCGCGGCCTGCACCCCGGAACCGAGATCGATACCGACCCCCAATTCCCATAGGGTCATCTCGAGACCCGCAACCGTCGCCAAGATCTCGAGTTCATTGAGGTTACCGAGGTGGCCGGTCCT
>JBOGZC010000172.1:0-2936 GCA_050697075.1 Solirubrobacterales bacterium
GGCGCGCGACGTCGAGAAGGCAAACGCGAAGCTCGAGGGGAAGCTCCAGCGCTCGCCCACCGACGAGGAGATGGCGGAGGAGCTCAAGATCACCGTCGAGGACTTCCAGAACGCGCTGCTCGAGATCGCGAACTCCTCGGTGCTCGCCCTGGACGACCTGTGGACGTTCGCCGACCCGGAGGGCGGCGGGGGGCAGATCTCCGTGCTCGACACGATCACCGACCCGAACGCGGTCGACCCGGAGACGGAAGCGCAGTCATCCGAGGTCAAGGATCGGCTGGCCGACGCGATCGAGTACCTGCCTGAGCGTGAGCGACTCGTGATCGCCCTCTACTACTACGAGAACCTCACCCTGCGCGAGATCGGCGAGGTGCTGGGGGTGACGGAGTCGCGGGTCTCCCAGCTTCACACCAAGGCCGTCCTGGCGCTCAGATCGCGATTTCAGACCATCCCCTGAGGGCGTGGTGACGAAACGCATATATTGAGGCCGTGGCGCACAAGCCGGCCGATCGGATTCGCAACGTCGCCCTGATCGGGCATCGGGGAAGCGGCAAGACGAGCCTCTCCGAGGCGCTCCTGTACGAGGCGGGGGTCATCAACCGGCTCGGCCGGGTGGCGGACGGGTCCACGGTGTTCGACTTCGAGCCCGACGAGCAGGAGCGCGAGATGTCGATCGACGCCCGGGTCGCCTCGTTCGAGTACGGGGATCGCAAGATCAACCTGATCGACACCCCCGGGGACCCCAGCTTCATCGCGGACACGCTCGGCGCCCTGCGGGTGGTCGACGCCGCGATCGTGGTCGTCAACGCCGTGATGGGCGTCGAGGTGCATACCGAACGACTCTGGGACCGCGCCAACGAGGAGGGGCTGGCCCGGCTGGTGTTCGTCAACATGCTCGATCGCGAGCGCGCCGACTTCTTCCGCACCCTGGACTCGCTGAAGGCGGCCTTCGGGCCCCATGCCGTTGCCACCGAGATCCCCATCGGCTCCGAGCATGAGGTGCGCGGGGTGATCGACCTGATCGACATGAAGGCCTTCGAGTACGAGGGGGAGGGGAGGGGCAGCGCCAAGGAGTCCGAGATCCCGGAGGACCTGCGGGCGCAGGCCGAGGAGTACCGGGAGAAGCTGATGGACGAGGTGGCGGAGAACTCCGACGAGCTGATGGAGCGCTACCTCGAGGGAGAGGAGATCTCGCACGAGGAGATCGTCACCGTGCTGAAGCAGGGGGTCACGCAGGGCCACCTGTTTCCGGTCACGTGCGGCGTCGCCACCAAGAACCTGGGCACCAACCGCCTGCTGGAGGCGCTGGTGGAGGACGTGCCCTCGCCGGCGATGCTCGGCGGGGTCAAGGCGGTCGACGCCGAGGGCAACGAGATCGAGATCCAGCCCTCGGAGGACGGCGACCCGATCGCCTACGTCTTCAAGACCACCGCCGACCCCTACACCGGCCGAATCAACATGCTGCGCGTCTACTCGGGGGTCCTCCGCTCCGATTCCCAGGCTTTCAACGTCACGCGCGGCGCCAAGGAGCGGATCGGCCAGCTCTCGGCCCCTTGTGGCAAGGACACCGCCAACGTCGACGAGCTCGGCCCCGGGGACATCGGGGCGGTGGCCAAGCTGCGCGAGACGCGCGCGGGCGACGTGCTCGCCGCCAAGGACGCCGGGATCTCGTTCCGGCCGCTCGAGCTGCCCGCGCCCGTGATGGCGTTCGCGTTCGAGCCGAAGTCGAAGGGCGACGAGGAGAAGGCGGCTACGGCGCTTCGTCGCCTGGAGGAAGAGGACCCGACGCTCGACGTCCACCGGGACCCGCAGACCGGGGAGCAGATCATCGCCGGGCTGACCCAGGTCCACGTCGAGGTGATCACCGAGCGGATGAAGCGCCGCTACGGGGCGGAGATCGAGCTCCACCCCCCGCAGGTGCCCTACCTGGAGACGATCCGAAAGCCCGCCAAGGCGCACGGCCGCTACAAGAAGCAGACTGGCGGGCGGGGTCAGTTCGGCGACTGCCACATCGAGATCGAGCCCGCCGAGTCGGGCACCGGCTTTGAGTTCGTGAACGCGATCAAGGGCGGGGTGATCCCGTCGGGATTCATCCCGGCGGTCGAGAAGGGGATCGCGGAGGCGATGCAGCGGGGCGTGCTCGCCGGCTATCCGGTGAAAGACGTCCGGGCGCGGCTCTACGACGGCCAGCACCACTCGGTCGACTCCTCGGAGATGGCCTTCAAGATCGCCGGCTCGATGGCCTTCAAGCAGGCCGTGGCCGACGCCCAGCCCTACCTACTGGAGCCGATCGTCCAGATGACGATCGTCGTTCCCGAGGATGCCGTGGGCGACGTGGTGGGGGACCTCAACTCGAGGCGCGGGCGCCCGCTGGGCGTCGAGCCGAAGGGGTCGCTGACCGAGATCAAGGCCGAGGTGCCGATGGCCGAGGTCCTCGACTACGCCCCGGATCTGCGTGCGATCACGGCCGGCCGGGGCGACTACACGATGGAGTTCGAGCGCTACGAGGAGGTTCCGGGGCAGATCGCCCAGAAGGTCATCGCCCAGGCCTCCGATAGCGGCGAGGAGAAGGCCGCCTAGCTCCACGTGCGGCCCAAGCCGGCGGCCGCGCAACCCAAGGCCCGCGTGCCGTTCGACCTCGTTGCTACGTTGAAGCCGTGCATGAGCACCCGGCGTGCGATGTCTGCTCGCGAACGCTGCTCAAGGGCGAGCAGCTGCACGAGTACGTGAGCCCTCAGGGCCAGCGGTTCGGAGTCTGCGTCCATTGCCGCGCACGCGCCGAGGCATCCGGCTGGATCCCGGCGGAGCAGTGGGGCAACATCGCCCAAGAGCCTCCCAGTCGCGGGGGGCGCGGGGCGGCGCTCCGACAGCGCCTCGGGAGGGTCGCCTCGAAGGCGCGCGCCGGCGCCCGCCCGCGCCGGTCCCCTCGCGGGGGC
>JBOGZC010000173.1:0-2500 GCA_050697075.1 Solirubrobacterales bacterium
GCTTTCCCAGCTGCGCGCCGATCGCGGCGGCGCGCGGCCCGGTCACCATCGGCACACCCTTGGCCGATGCGAGACGGACCACTTTGTCCAGGGTGCGCGGGCTGGCGTCTTCCGCCACCACCACGCACCAGATCCTCCCGGCCTGGAGATCCCTGCGCACCGCGTCCACCCCAACCACCACCCGCCGGCCCCGATACCCGAGGCCCAACAGGCCGAGCAGGCGGTTCACATCGGCTCCGTTACTTCTCGCCGCCGTCCTCGTCGGTGAGCTCGGCCAGGAAGCCGAGCAGCTGCTCCGAGGTCTCGGGCGTCATGCCGGGGATTTTGGCGATGTCCTCGCGCTCGAGGTCGAGCACGTCGTTGAGCATCCGGTAGCCCGCGCTCTCGAGAATCGCCATCAGCTCGGGGGTCAGGCCCTTGAGCTCGCTGAGCGGGATCTGGGCGACCGTCTCCTCCTCGGGCGGGAGCGGCGCGAACAGCGGGCCTTCGCCGCCGCGCTCGAGCCACTCGCGGCTGGAGTAGAGGTCGATCTTCCAGCCGGTGAGCTCGGACGCGAGCCGCACGTTCTGCCCGTTGCGGCCGATGGCCAGCGAGAGCTGGTCCTCGTCCACCACGGCCTGGATGGTCTTGGCCTCGGGATCGCTGAACACCTTGGCCACGCGGGCGGGCGCGAGCGCCAGCCGCGCGAACCGCTCGGGATCGGGCGACCACGGCACGATGTCGATGCGCTCGCCGCCCAGCTCGTTCACGACCGCCTGCACCCGCGAGCCCTTGAGGCCGACGCAGGCGCCCACCGGATCGATGGCGTCGTCGCGCGAGATGACCGCGACCTTGGTGCGGCTCCCCACTTCGCGGGCGATGGCGCGGATCTCCACGATCTGCTGCTGGATCTCGGGGACCTCGAGCTTGAACAGCGCCTTGACGAACAGCGGATCGCCGCGCGAGAGAATGAGTCGCGGCCCCTTGGGCGTCTCCTCCAGCCGCTTGAGCACGGCGCGGATGGTGTCGCCCTGGTGGAAATGCTCGCGGTGGTTCTGCTCGCGGTAGGGGATGATCGCCTCCGCCTCGCGGAACTTGTTCAGCATGATGACCAGCTTGCCGCGCTCGATCTGCTGGACCTCGCCGCTCAGGAGCTCGCCCACCTTGGAGGCGAACTCCTCGCGGATCCGGGTCCGCTCGCCCTCGCGCACCCGCTGGATGATGCGCTGCTTGGCGGCCTGCACGGCCAGCCGGCCGAACTCGACGAACGGCACCTCTTCCTCGAGCATGTCGCCGACCTGGAAGTCGGCGTCCTCGTAGCGGGCCTCTTCGAGGGCGATCTGCCAGCTGGGATCCTCGATCGTCTCGACCACCTGCCGGAGCCGGACGACCTTGATGGTCCCCTGCATCTCGTCCACGCTGAGCTCGAACTTGACGTTCGGGCCGAACTTGCGGACCAGCGCCGCCTGGATGCCGTCCCGCAGCAGGTCCAGCAGGTCGGAGCGCTCCAGCTGCTTCGCGGTGGTCAGCTCGCGGAAGGCGGCCAACATTTCGGTGGATCCTGCCATGCGTATCACTCCTCTGAACGCGAGAGGTCTCGCTTCAACGTCGTCGTGCGTCGGCTCGCTTCATCCCGAGCGAAGCGAGGGACCTACTTTTTCGGATCGGACCAGCGCGGCGGCGTCCCGGTTCTCCGAGGCAAGCTCCCTCGCTTCGCTCGGGATGACGGTCAGCGTCCCCGCCGCCCTCGATGCGGACCGTGCCCCGATGCCTCGAGCTTCGGCAAGTCCGCCACCAGCGTCGCGTCGCGGATGTCCTCGAGCGACAGCGTCACCTCCGCCCCGCCCTCCTCCCGCAGCGTCACGTGCTGGTCGTCGGGCACGGCCACGATCTCGACCTGGCATCGTCCGCCCAGCGCCGAAGCCCGCACCCGCGCGCGCTGACCCACGAAGCGCCGCCAGTGCTCCGGCCAGCGCAAAGGCCGCTCGATGCCGGGAGAAGAGACCTCCAGCACGTACCGCGGCCCGACCATCGCGCTCGATTCGAGGAATCGCTCGAGGGACCGGCTGATCCCGGCACAGTCGTCGGCCGTAATACCCTGGCCGGGTCGGCTGTCCGGGCGGTCCACCCGTACCTGCAGGATGGGGCGCTCTACGGTCCCGACGCGGCGCAAGTCGACGAGCTCGAAACCGAGACCGGCGAGGTGGGCGCGAATAGGAGCGAGCAGCGCGTCGACAGACATCGGGGGTTGCAGGAAAAAAAATGTGGGGGAACTCCCCCACATCGCAGTTGGCCCGACCAGGCGCCCCCGGGACAGCACTTAAAAGCTACCGCGCCCCGAGGGCGGAGTCAATCCGATCGCGCCACGCCCAGATAGGCCACCATGCGGCCGTCGGCACCCCGCGAGGCGCGGTGGCTATAGAAGGAGGCGCGGTCGTGCGCGCTGCACCAGCCGGAGCTCGAGACCTGCCGGATGCCCAGCCGCATCATGCGCAGGGCCTCGAGCCGCATGTCGCGAAGG
>JBOGZC010000174.1:0-2456 GCA_050697075.1 Solirubrobacterales bacterium
GACGAACCCTGGTGGGCCGCCCCGGTGGGAGGCGTCGCTACCCCGTTCCGGGTGGGTGGTGCCGAGGAAGAAAGTGTCCGCGCCCCGGATCAGCTCGATGTCCTCGGACGCGAGGGCGCTGTCGTATCGCACGTCGCCGACCCCAGCCCGGTCAAGGTACTCGGGGATCAAGACCCGCTGGTGGATGTACTGGGGGCAGTTGCCGTAGGCCTGCTCGACCTTGATGACTAGTCGCCCCTGTCCGGCCTGGATGAGGGTTCCGTTAACACGGACGCGCCGGCGGGCGGCGAACTCCACCACGACCAGCCCGACCTGCTGACCCGCCGGCAGCCCGTGCAGCGGGTCGCCGACGGGAAGCGCGGCGCTGACCTCGAGGGTGGTCAGCGAGGTGACGTTGAGGAAGCCGGGAGGCCCAGACAACGGCGTGACCCACAGCCGTCCAGCGTCGTCCCGCCCGGTCAGTGCGGCGAAGGTCCGGTCAGCCAGGAACCTGGCGATCCCCCCGTCAAGCTCGACCGGTTCCAGCATCTGTGCCAGGCGGGCCGCCTGAGCCTCCACCCCCGCTCGGTGCTGTACGGCCAGTTCGCCGGCGTGGAAGCCCACGTCGGCAAGCCGGTGCGTCTCAGGCATGATCTGCTCGCACCTGCTGGCGGTAGAACACGTCAAGTCCCAGAGCGGACACCGTCTTGAACGTAGTCATCTCTTCTCCTCCTCCGGCGCGAGCGGGGCGCGACTGGGCCTCGCCGACCCCGCACCGCCTCACGATCGCGGCGTTCTGCTCATCACAACACCGTAAGCCCTCAAAGCTTCGGTACGCGTCGAAGCGATCGGCACACCGCCAGCCCCGCCTCGACGACCGGGGCGGCCAGCCAGGCACCGGACGCCGCAAACCGGCTAAGGCCTGAAAATCAGCACTCCTTGCGGTGAATGGCGGCTAGCGGGCGACGACGCAGTCGATTTCGATGTCGAGCGGCCAGGCCAGGCGAGCTACGCGGAGTACCCAGCCAGCTCCGGGTTTGTCGACCGACTTCGTCGGGGTCAGGGCGGTGAGCGCCGACGCGTTCCTTCCTCAGTTGACAGGTGCACTGACAACCTATATCGTGGCCGTTATGTCAGAAAGGCTGACAACTTCGGCCTGGCCGCTCCCTCAGCTGGACGCGAATCTCGGTTACCTGTTCCGGCTCGCGCACCAGCGCTTCCGGGCGCTGCTGGAGAGCGAACTGGAGCACCTCGGGCTGTCCGCGCAGGAATACGGGATCCTGAGCGTGTTCGAGACCAGGCCCGAGCTCTCCACCTCCGAGCTAGCTCGCATCTCGCAGGTCACGAGGCAGACGATGCACACGTCTGTCCTCAGCCTCGAGGCGGCGGGACTGGTTGAGCGCAGAGCGAGGAATCAAAGGGTCGTGCTCGTGCGGCTGACGAACCAGGGCCGCACATGCCTGGAGACAGCAACGCGCCGAGTACGCGTAGTGGAGCATGCCGCGCTCGCAGATCTCAGCCGCGAGGACGAGCGAACCATACGAGCGTGGCTCGCCAACGTGGCGGCCATGACGACAAGCCCCACGAGGCCGAAGTCAAGCGAGGAGAAGCCATGAACCATCAGGCCCGGGCGACCGGAAATCTCGAGCGGCGCATTCGCGACGCGGAGAGTAATCTGTTTGCCGCCGTCGGCGCGGACGTAAACGAGGTCTTCCTCGAACTCGCGCGGACAGGCCTGCGGGTACGAGTGCTCTCGCATGGAGAAGGTCCGGCGGTTGTCCTGCTCCACGGCGCGACGGAGAGCGCCGCCATCTGGGCGCCGTTGTTCACGAAGCTCCGTCATTTCCGGCTGCTCGCCGTGGACCTTCCCGGCCACGGTCTGTCTGACCCGGTCGCCTTCCGGAGGGGGCAGGTACGCGAGCACGCCCGCCGGCTGATCGACGACATCCTCGACGCGCTCGGACTCGACGAGGTGCCGGTGATCGGCCACTCGCTTGGCGGCATGTTCGCCCTGTGGCACGCAGCCGCCGGTTCCGAGCGGATCTCTGAGGTGATCGCGATCGGAGAGCCCGCCGTCGCGCTGCCGGGCGTACGCGTGCGCATGCCGCTCTCGCTGCTGACCGTTCGTGGACTAGGCGTCGCTGTCTTGCGCTCACCCAGCCCGCATCGTGTCTATCGCCGTCTGCTTACCCAGGGGCAAGGCTCCGCCGAAGTAGCGGCCGCGCCGGACTCGCTGATCGAGGTGCTACGCCTGTCCGCACGGCGGCCGGGGAACGCGAGAACCGTGGCGTCGCTCATGCGTGCGATCGACCGGTTCCGCCGCCCACGCCCCGAGAGTGTCCTGACAAGCGCAGAGCTCGCCGCGATCGCGGTACCCGCGATCTTCATCATCGGATCCGACGATCCGTACCTATCCATCGAGCGCGCACGGCCGTCGATCGACCTGATTCAAGGCGCCAGGCTCTATGAGGTGCCCG
>JBOGZC010000175.1:0-1929 GCA_050697075.1 Solirubrobacterales bacterium
ACCTCACATTGATGGCGGACCGGTCAGCGGCCCGGGGACTGCAGCGCGCGGCCGAGGAGGGACGCGCGCTTGTGATCAGCTTGGGATCCACACGGCGGTCGACGCTCGGGCGGGATCGTCGGCGCAGCAATCCTGTTTCCGTCGCTGGCCCTCCTCTTTCGCCTCGTCGTAGCTGGACGACTCGATTACGGCGAGGTGCCTCCAGCCGAGGCTCCTCGGGCAAGGGCGATCCTCTCCGCTTCCGCGCCGGGCGTCTTGGCCAGATCAGCTGGGGCCTGCTTCGTCGCCGGGATCGGTTTCTTGACCGTTGCCGACGCCGGCTGGGCTCACGCGCTTGGCGTGTTGGCGCTCCTAACCTTTATCGTCGTCGGCTTTTTCGCCGTCGACCCGGCGGAGATGGCGCGCGAGCCCAGCTGACTCGATGGCGTGGGCAGAAAGCTCATCTCTCTGCCCGAATCCCCGGCAATCGCGCGTAATCCCTGGTAATCCGCGGGGCTTGGCCGCCGAGGCAGAACGTGGCGCATACCGCTTGCTGATGCGGTTTCTGGCCTCCGTAGTACTGTCGCTTCACACGCGAGAGGTCGCTGGTTCGAAACCAGCCGCGCCCATGCTTGGTCAAGCGGTTTCGTGCCAGGTCCCGTCCGGCAAGCGATCCGCCTAATTCGGGCTTTCTGCCCATCCCCGCCGATCTCCGTCGCGATTTCGGACTCGTGACCCCCCCTAGTCCCGCGGCCCGGCAGCTTCGAGGGCTTCGGAGCGAACTCAGAACTTCCCGGCCCTCCGCCTTAGTACTCGCCTCGGTCGGCTACCTCAACGACGGTCGGGGGCGTGACCACAGTCATCGTGTCCAACGCTCCCGAGGCGAGCAGCCGTTCACAAAAAGACTTGGCGTCCTCTACCGAGGCGAACTCGACGCCTATGAACACCTTGGTCGGATCCTTGACACCGCGAAAGATCTGGTACGCCTTGGCGACTTCGGCGCGCCCCGCCGGATCTGCGTCGAATCTCTCCTTCCACGCGTCGTAATCGTCGGTCTCATGGTGCAGCAGCATGTAGGCCATTCCGGAACCTCCGTGGATTGTTCCCACCTCAGATACGACCCTAACCCACCCAGGAGAGCTTGAGAGGTTCATGATCGTCTTTTGCCACCTCGCCTACTCCTGCAGGCCGGCTGCCTCGAGGGCCGCGTAATGGCTACGCCGGAGCCTGGTCCGGTATAGCGCCAAGCTGCTGCATCATCTTCATCGCGTCCATCACGCCCCAGTGCTCGGTCACCTTGCCGTCCCGGACTCGAAGTAGGTCGAAGCCGGTCACCTCGAAGTGCTTGCCGCTCGGCGGCACACCCATGAACTCGCCCTGCTGGGTCCCGGACATGGTGCCTCGGCAGCACAGAAGGTCACCTTCGGCCAAGACCTCGTGGGCCTCCATGCGCATGTCGGGGAAGGCCGAGCGGAACATCGAAAAGAACTGCCGGACTCCCTCCTTGTCAGGCGAGATCCCCGGAAACTCCTCGTGCTCGACAAAGTCATCGGCTACTAGCCCGTCGATCACATCGAGATTGCCGGCGTTGATCTCGTCGTAGAAGCGGTTGAGCAGGCTCTTGGGATCGTCTGACACTGCTTACTCCTCTCAGTTGTCGGCCTGCGGGTCGGATCGGGCCGCGGACGCTACGTTCGCTTCGCGTAGTCCCCGAAGCCGCTGAAGTCAAGCTGCACGCAGGGCTCGCTGCCGGTGATCTCGGCGTCGTGGCCCGGCGGGATGTCGAACACGTCGCCGGCGTTGATCTCGAACGCGGTCCCGTCGTTCATGTGAATCGTCATCGATCCCGAGAGGCAGTAGCCAACGTGATGAGCTTGGCAGGAGTCGGTCTTTGCGATCGGCTTGACGTTCTCCGACCACTTCCAGCCGGGCTCGAACGTGCCCTTGCCT
>JBOGZC010000176.1:0-1908 GCA_050697075.1 Solirubrobacterales bacterium
GATCACGATCCCGGAGGGCTACGACCGCCGCCAGGTCGCCGCGATCGCGAAGCAGGAAGGGCTCAAGGGCGACTACATGAAGGCGAGCACGAGCTCCAAGGGGTTCGATCCTGCGAAGTACGGCGCCCAGAGCCCTCCGAGCCTGGAGGGGTTCCTGTTCCCGGCGACCTACGACCTGCCTCGCCATCCGACCGCCGACGACCTCGCGGTCCGCCAGCTCGCCGCCTTCAAGCAGTACCTCTCCCAGGTCAACATGAGCTACGCGCGCTCCAAGAACCTGACCACCTACGACGTCCTGATCATCGCCTCGATGATCGAGCGGGAGGTGGCAGTCCCCAAGGAGCGCAAGCTCGTCGCGGCGGTGATCTACAACCGCCTTCACGACGGCATGCCGCTCCAGATCGACGCCACGATCCGCTTCGCGACGAATAACCTCACCCAGCCGGTGAGTAGCTCCGACCTTCAGCTCGACTCGCCGTACAACACGTACACCAACACCGGGCTTCCTCCGACGCCGATCGGGAACCCCGGCCTTGCCTCGCTGCAGGCGGCGGCCCATCCCGCACACGCGTCGTACCTGTATTACGTCGTGAAGCCCAACACCTGCGGGCCCCAGCTCGCGTTTTCCACCAGCCAGGCCCAGTTCGAGAGGGACAAGGCCGCCTACGATCAGGCCCGTGCGGCCAACGGGGGCAACGCGCCGACGCCTTCGAACTGCCCGGGGACTTGAGGGCGCGGCGGCGGCTGGCCGTCCTCGGCCAGCCGATCTCGCACTCCCGCTCGCCGGCGATGCACACGGCGGCATTGGTCGCGCTGGGCCTCGAGCCGGAGTGGTCGTACGAGGCGATCGAGGTCTCGCCCGAGGATTTCGAGGCCAAAGTCCGGACGATGCCGGGGGAGGGCTTCGTGGGGGCAAACGTCACCGTCCCGCACAAGGTGGCCGCGCTCACGCTCGCCAGCGAGCCCTCGGCGGCGGCGGCGGAGATCGGCGCCGCGAACACGCTCACCTTCGCCGACGGACGGATCCTGGCCGAGAACACCGACGCGAGCGGCTTCCTCGACGCCCTCCCTGATTCGCCCGCGGGCAAGGAGGCGCTCGTTCTCGGCGCCGGCGGCTCGGCGCGCGCCGTCGTCTGGGCGCTCGTCGGGGCCGGCGCCTCGGTACGGATTTGGAACCGCACGCGTGAAAGGGCGGAGGCGCTGGCCGCGGAGCTCGGCGCCCGGGCGATGGGTGCGAGCGCCCGGAGCTGGGAGCTCGGCACCCGGGACTTCGACCTGGTCGTGAACTGCACGACCGTGGGCATGGGGGGCGCCCCGGGGCGTCCAGGCAGCTTCAAGCGCCTGCCCATCGATGCCGATTCCCTGGACGAGAAACACCAATTGGTGGACCTCGCCTACGGGTCGGCCGAGACGGAGCTCGCGAGCGTCGCTAGGGCGCATGGGGCAACGGTGGTCGACGGGCTCGAGGTCTTGGTCCGCCAGGGGGCCGCGTCGCTTCGAATCTGGACCGGGATGGACCCCCCGATCGAGACGATGAGACGGGCCGCCAGCTCGGCCTAGATGACTAATAGACAGCGTCCCGTATACCTGAGATCCGTTCCCGCCGCCGGCGAGGCCGCGGCGAAGCTGCCTGATCCCGCGCACGAGCACGTCGAATCCGGGATCACGCCGCCGACCCGGCGCGGCCACTCGGGCGTGTTCGTCACCGACGTGGTCGTCGAGCTGGGCTACGCGACGCGCCAGCGGGTCGACGAGGTGATCACGGAGGCCCGCGTGGCCGGCAAGACCCCGGAGTCGCTCCTGCGCGACCACAACGTGATCGACGCCGACCAACTCTCGCGGGCGATCGCCGAGCGCTACGGGCTCGACCACCTCGACCTCAACGTGCACAAGGTCGACATGGGCGCC